>PMCC01000086.1 GCA_003155275.1 Actinomycetota bacterium
CTCTGTTTTAGTAAAATTAAAAAAATAATCGCTAAAAAACAATTTCCGGGTATCCGGCCAGATAACTTGGGAAGCAGCATTCTTTAGATTTAAAAAAATTGAAATATTCCATAATTTATATAAAATTATAGAAATAAAATTTTTATACAAATATTTAATAAAGTTAATAGAAAGGAACAACATGGATGTAAATCTGCTTTACCGGCCCTCTTACACAATGGCTAATGTAATTTTAGCTGCAGGGGAAGAAATCCGTGCCGAATCAGGGGCGATGGTCTCCATGAGTGATGGAGTGGCACTCGAAACAAAAATGCAGGGAGGATTTTTCAAGGCGCTCGGCAGGTCTGTTCTTGGCGGGGAATCATTTTTCATGAATACTTTTAAGGCAGGTCCGGCAGGAGGCGAACTTAACCTTGCATGCCCGCTTCCGGGCGATATGTTTGTTGTAAACCTTGAAAGGCCCATGCTGGCCCAGTCAGGCTGCTATGTCGCTTCCGAGAGTGGAGTGGAAATCGACACCAAATTTGGAGGCGCAAAGACATTTTTTGCATCTGAGGGTCTGTTCCTTTTAAAGGCCACAGGAACAGGAAAACTTATCCTCTCAAGCTTTGGGGCGATACATGAAGTCATTCTACAAGCCGGCCAGAAGTATACAGTGGATACCAGCCACTTTGTAGCGTTTGATGAAGGCGTAGGGTTTAATGTCAGAAAGGTCGGAGGCATAAGGTCCACCTTGTTTTCCGGTGAGGGCCTTGTAGTTGATATTACCGGTCCGGGAAGAGTGCTTATCCAGACAAGATCCACGGGGTCATTTCTTGCCTGGCTTATACCCAAGCTGCCAAAGAATAATAACTGATTAGAGGGGTTATGCCTGGTGATGACGCTGTAAAACATATAATTCAAGATGATGACTTTCCATTTTTTGGGAAGCTATCATCTGTAATCTCCATGCAAACCACTAGTCATCCGGAAGTTCAATGAGGTCTAATCAACTAATAAATACCCCTGCTGCTACTGGCCTTTAGTCAAACCAATAAAAGGGGCGCCAAATTAGGTTTTGGCTTATTTTACTATTTGGTTATTTTTACTCTTTAGCTATTTTTACTCTTTAGCTTAGTTTACTCTCGGCTTTTCTCAGGAACTCATCCAGTTTTACAATATACCTGCTGTGTGTTCCTTCCCCTATTTTTTCTTTGCCATCATGTGCAGTTATCCTGAATTTAAGTTTGGGGCCGTCGGCTTCCAGAAGCTCGGCTTCCGCAACAACTTCCATACCTACAGGGGTAGCCGCAAGATGCTTTATTTCCACTTTAGTGCCGACAGACGAAAACCCTTCCGGAAGGCTGCCCTCAACGCAATTAATTGAAGCCTTTTCCATAAGCCCTATCATTGCAGGCGTTGCATAAACCTTGATGGTCCCGCTTCCAAATTTAAGCGCGGTATTTTCCTCGGTAACCATTGTCCTCGCTTCGCCAATCATTCCAGCTTTCGGCCCAAAATCACTCATACCTTAAACCTCTCCCTTAAATAAATTTATAACCATAAGATTTGAGAATAATTCAGAATTATACTATTTTTAAACATAATTATAAAAATAAAAAATAATATTAAACTCAATATATTCAATCTTAAGCACTATTATTTAGAAAATTATTTTTGGATGATTAACTGTTGTGCTAAAAACCGGCATTATGCTTCTAATACGAATATAGCTTGCCGTATGGGCGATGCGAGAAAGGCGCAAGTTTTAAAAAACCTTTAAAATCCTGCCTGATGATTTTACTTTTATCAAAGTTAAAATAATTGCAGTAATTACTTATATAAGTTTTCAGGAGTTTTGTGTCATTATCATCCAAAGGGAGCCTTGCGACTTCCTTTCCCAAATTATATTCTTCAATATCGCCCCTTAAAAAAATAGTCCCGCCATGCATGCCTGTCCCAACATAGTTTCCGGCAATTGTACCGGAATTATTAAAAGGCGTTCCATTTCCCATATCCAGCCCTAAAAGTATTATTATTCCTCCGGCCATATATTCACCTAAAAAAGCTCCGGCTTTCCCTCCGATTACAATTACCGGAAATTTATCAAGATATGATTTAATATGTATCCCNNGTATTGCCGATTCCGTCCTGGCCATTACCGAAAACTTCGATTTGCGGGCCATCCATAAATACAGCCATATCATTGCCCGGAGTTCCATTTACGGTAATTAAAGCTTCCCCCTTAATACCGTCGCCTATATACCTTTGGCCAAGGACATTATTAATAATAATATGCGGACATTTACCGGTATTGCATTCAGAAACAGCAAACTTGACTTTTTCATTTAGTTTGCGGTAATGCAAGCCTGCCGCATCTATTGTTATTATATTTTGTTTGATCGTCGTGTTATCTTTTAAATCTTTCATTTCAAATAATTAACTCTTAAGTCCTTTGGCTAAACTTCAATACCGTCGCCGACTACAAGATGTTTCCTGTAACCTTCAGGAAGCTGGATTATTCCGAAGTCTTCCTTTGCTATGTTGTCTTTTATATCAGAAATATCAATTTCATTGCTGATAAGGCCGGCATAAATACCTGCTCTTTCAATAGAACCTGCAAGTATTGCCCCTATAACCTTATTCTTCCTTATAACAATCCTGCGGTAAATCCTCTTTTGGAGGTTATAAATCTTAAAAGTCTCTATTCCCTCTATTTCATTGTCATCAGTATTACTTAAACCCATAGATATAACCGGAATGCCAAGAATCTCCACGGAATTCATGAAAAATCCGCCCTTGTATTTAGCCCGGGCGCCTGCCATATTTTTCCCCGCAATATTACCCTGCCGCACAGCCAGAGGCCATATGGCTATGTTGCGGCTTTTTTCTGTAAGCATATCAAAACTCTTTATTATATCCCCTGCTGCATATATATTATCTGCAGTGGTTTTCATGAATTGGTCAACAACAATACCATTATCTGCCATTATCTTATCTGCGCAACCTTCAAGTATTGAAACATCCGGAAATACGCCGACAGCAACAACCAGCAGATTACATGAAAGCTTCTTTCCGTTCTTTAACTTATACTCAAAAATCCGGCCCGAGCCATCAGTATATATTTCATCTATTGTGGAGTTTGTCAAAACACTGCTTTTTGTTTCTTCTATACAGGAAGTTATTATTTCTGAGGCTGTTTTGTCAAAAGACGCCGAAAGTATTTGTCCTGCAAATTCTACAATATTTATCTTTATCCCAAGCTCAAGAAAAGCCTCGGCAGCTTTTAGCCCTATCAGNNGTTTTGTCAATTACCTTTACTCCCGGGATTGCCGGTTTACCCCCGCAGGCAATTAAAAGCCTGGTAAATGTTACTGTCTCATTTTTGTCTGTAACAAGGCTCTGCCCTGAAGGGTCGATGCTTATAACCCGGGTGCCAAGCCTTAAATCAATATCATTTTTTTCATAAAATCCGCTGTCTTTAAAATAGGTCTTTTCAAGATCCAGTTTCCCTGACAAAAAATAAGTAATAAGAGGTTTTGAGTAGTTGGAATATTTTTCATCAGTGAAAATACTTATTTTACTTTTATTATCAATTCTTCTTATGCTCTCTGCAGCTGCTACCCCAGCTGCGGAATTGCCTATGATGACATAATCCAGTCTCGTGTGGCGGCCAAAATTCTCCTTACGGTCCATGTCCGTATTACGTTTTATGGTTTCTTTAAGTTTTATATTCTCTTTGTATCCTGCTTTGGCAATTTTCATTTTATTCCCACCCCGCTGCTATTACCGGAATCTGGATTAACATTTGTCCTTGAAATTTCATTTGCATCAGTATTATTATCAGAATCAGTCCCGGCTCTGGCACTTGCACCGGCGCTTGCTCTTGCATTTCCANNATCACTGTCAGTATCATAGAACTTTAAAGCCTCGTTGGGGCAGTTTTTTACGCAGACAGGGATTTTCTCATCTACGCACATATCGCATTTTGATGCGACTCTCTTTGCAGAAATATCCCTTCTGATTACGCCATACGGACAGACCATGATACAACTCCAGCAGCCAACGCATTTATCCTCATTGCAATTAACCACTCCGGTATTTTCATTTTTAGTCATTGCGCCTGAAATACAGGCATCAACACAAGGCGCATCAACGCAGTGCCTGCACTGGATTGCAAAAGAGTTATGGCCTATTTCCTCAACCAGGATCCTAGATATTATATCCTGCTCTTCTTCCCTGAATGCTTTTATTATTTTTTTACTTTTTGAATGTTTGACCTGGCAGTAAATCTCGCACAATCTGCAGCCAATACAGTATTCTTCATTTATATAAATTTTTTTCATTTATGTCACCATGCTTCCCCTGCATGTTTAATTCCAAGTATTTTAAGCTCCCTGTCATTTAAGTTTAATCCTCTTATATGCTCTTTATTTCCCCTTAAGCTCTCTATTGCATTGATCCCTGCGCCGCCAAGCATTTCCTTGATTTCCAGTGACCATGCCCTCAGCAAACCGGTGAGCCTTTTTGCCCCGATGTCCGGATTGAGCCTTTTTGTAAGATATGGATCCTGAGTTGCTATTCCCCAATTGCATTTGCCTGTATAGCACTTTTGGCACAAATGGCACCCGAGCGCTATTAATGCTGCTGTGCCTATGTAAACCGCATCTGCTCCCAGAGCAATTGCTTTAATGATATCAGAGCTTGACCTTACACTTCCGGCTACAATTATGGACGCCCTGTGCCTTATACCTTCTTCACGCAGCCTTTGATCAACTGCTGTCAGGGCAAGTTCTATCGGGATTCCCACATTGTCTCGGATGGCCTGCGGCGCGGCTCCGGTTCCTCCCCTGAAGCCGTCTATTGCAATATAGTCGGCTCCCGCACGCACAATACCGCTTGCAATCGGGGCTATATTATGTACGGCGGATACTTTGACTCCGACAGGTTTTGTATAGTCAGTAGCTTCTTTTAACGCGCTTATAAGCTGCGCCAGGTCTTCAATAGAATAAATATCGTGGTGAGGCGCAGGCGATATAGCGTCAGTCCCTTCAGGTATCATCCTTGTGCTTGAAATATCTTTTGTTACTTTTTCTCCCGGCAGATGCCCTCCGATCCCCGGCTTTGCCCCCTGGCCTATTTTTATTTCTATTGCGGCGGCCCTGGTTAAATAATCAATGTCTACACCAAATCTTCCTGATGCGACCTGAACGATTGTATTTTCTGCATATTTATACAGGTCCCTGTGAAGCCCTCCCTCACCGGTATTATAATAAGTCCCAAAAGACGCAGCCGCCGAGGCCAGGGATTTGCAGGCATTAAGGCTTATTGAGCCATAAGACATTGCTGAAAACATCATTGGAGTTGAAAGTTCCAGGTGCGGAGAAATTTTTGTCTTTAGCCTGAAATTTCCGTCTTTTTTCTCAATATCCACCTTGTCCGGTTTGCCACCTATAAATGTCTTTATTTCCATTGGTTCCCTCAAAGGGTCTATGGATGGGTTGGTCACCTGGGCGGCATTAAAAAGCAAATGATCCCAGTAAACCGTATTTGGCTTGTCCGAACCCATTCCGGTAAGGAGCACCCCTCCGGAATCAGCCTGTTTATAGATGTTTTTTATATGCGACGGGCTCCAGTTGTAGTTGTATTTAAACTCCGGCTCTTTGGCTGTTATCCTGATTGCCCCTGTCGGACAAAGGGCCTCACACCTGTGGCAGCCGACACAATTTGAATCGTTGCTTGACATTGTTTTGGCATCTTTATCAAACTCGTGGGAGTCATTAGAACACTGGCGAACGCACACCTCGCAATGTATACATTTGTCTTCGTCCCTGTTTATTTCAAATTCAGATTGCCTGAGTTTTAATGCCATTTTTATATGGCCCCCTTTAGCGTGCCGCCTGCACTATTTTGTTCGCTGCTGTTTACCCTGGTTTTGCTTTGATCATCTCTGAAACTGTCTTGCACTTTACTACTGTTATTGTTGTTTTGGGAGTTGCTGCTGCTGATACTGCTATGCAGCTTGCTGTTTGCTTCTCTGCTGTTTAAGCTGTCACTTCTTGCACCACAGGAATTTTTAACAAAGCCAATAACCGGCATTCCGCCTTCAGGATGCCACACCCTGTCAGGNNGGCCTTAGTTTTACCCTGTCGTTTAGCGCATACATGAAATCGTTATGGCCGACAATTATGCTGAAAGGCCCGTTTATGAGGGCTCCTCCAAATAAAATCCGCAGGGTTTTAGCAAGCTGCCTGTCATACTCGGGCATTCTTTCTATCTGCTCCCAAAGTGGTGAAGCAAGGATCAGGCTGACAATCTCTATGTCAATATTGTTTTTGCGCACGAGAAGGTCAAAAAGATATGTTATTACTTCTGTATCCACAGCGAGAGAACACTTGTAGCCAAAACTATCAACGAAACGCTGGTTCCTGCCATATGAGGATATCTCCCCGTTGTGGACAACTGACCAGCCAAGAAGCCCAAAAGGATGGGAGCCTCCCCACCATCCCGGGCTGTTTGTTGGAAACCTGCCGTGCGATGTCCACAGATATGCCTTGTATTCATCCAGCCTGAAAAAATCCCCAATATCTTCCGGAAAACCTACTCCCTTAAAAATCCCCATATTTTTGCCGCTTGAAATTATATAAGTTCCGGCAACGTCGCTGTTTACCTTCATTACAAAATCAGCCGTAAAATTTTCTTCACTGAAATCACTCCCAAACCTGTTTTTAGCAGGGTTGACGCTTATAAAGCCATCTGCCGCAGAACCCTCTTTTAATTTTAAAAAATATCTGTATATAAGGGGCGCATTGCTTATGTTGGGAGTCTGCCTTGTCGGTATTTCTTCACAGTAAAGTATTTTGTAATAATTCTTAAAAATCTCTTCAGCCTGTTTTTTTGAATTGATATCATCATATAGGACATGGAAAGCCCGGTCATTTTTATAGTCCGGATAAATGCCATACGCGGCAAACCCGCCTCCAAGGCCATTTGACCTGTCATGCATCATTGCTATTCCTTCAATGACTGCAGATCCGCCGAATGAGGCACCCGATTCATTCAATATGCCAAAAACAGCACAACCTGAAGGTATTTTGTAATCAGGGTAATCAGCTTTTTTAGATACTCCCGTCATAATTCCTGTATTCTGTTCTGTTATCTTCCCTGCCATCAGTTTATCGTAATTATACATAATGTCCTGTTACGTATATTTTAAAAATAATTAAATCTTTCAAACAAAATAAATTAAAAATTCCTTAAAATGCCATTGTAGACGATATCTTTAAATAATACTTAAAATGTCCCGTCAAAAATAAAAAAAGCCTTGGCAGAAAAACTTTCTGCAAGGCTTCATTACCTTATCTGTTCCAAATATCTTAATGCACAACCATGTGCGATTGATATGCAAAACAATAATAAAAATTATTGAATGACAGTATCATCCTAAATTTAAAAAAAGTCAATATGATTCCAGGCAATTCCAAGATATTTTCGGCAATTTAAGGAAATTTTTTAAATTTAACTTAAATATCCCTTTAGCCTGCCCAGCACAAAAACTAATTCGCTAATTCAATAATCTTTCATATCGTATAACTTTAGTTCTGAAATCTCAAAATGTCTTTTATTATATGTTACCAAAATCAAATTATTTAATACACATGTAGCTGCAACAAGGCAGTCTATTAAATTTAACGTAACTCCATTCTTTTTATATTCTCGTACATAAAAAGCTCCTATTCTTCCAATTTCAACAGTTATATCAAATACTTCCAGAGAATCGGCAAACATATCAGTTTTTTCCTTCTCATTTTCCCGGACACCTAACTGTACTTCCGCAATACAAATTGCTGAAGTCACCAGGCTGTCTCCTGAATATAAAAATTCGTTTATTAATTTTACGGTAGATGGTTTATTTAAAAGAAAATTAATTATTACATTAGAGTCAAGCAGAAAATTACCCATTGTAAAGTTCCTTTATCCTGTTATCAGAATCCTTTCTGTACTCATTTATTTCTTTTACAACGTCTTCTATTGTCCTAAAGTTTTCATGGTTTTCAATTTTCCAGGCACCAGCACACTCTGAAATAATATTTTTCATCTTTACCTTTGCAATTTTTTCATTAATGGCCTCAACGATAAATTTACTTCTTTCCCTTTCACCGGTTATTTTATCTAATTCCTTTATCACAGAGGGTGCACAGCATATATGTATCTTGCCTGTTCGCATTGCCAGCCTCCTTTATGGCTATATTATATTCACATACTTAATGTACTTTATAAAGTATATAGTTTTTGGCTGTTATTGTAAAATAAATTATTTTTTTAGTTATAATACATTTTTGCTTCTTCAAGACTTATCGGCTCATAATCCCGGGCATGTCCGGCAGAACCGAAGTCTATCATTTTTCCTCTTACGACTCTGTAAACTGCTTCCCTTGCAGCACCAAAATAAGTCCTGGGATCAAATTCCGACGGATTCTCCGCAAAGAATTTTCTTATGGCCCCGGTCATTGCAAGCCTTCCGTCAGTGTCAACATTTATTTTTTTGACACCAAGCTTTATGGCCTCTTGAATAGCAGCAATAGGAACGCCCATTGTGTGCTCAAGCCTGCCGCCATATTCATTTATTATGTCTATAAGTTCAGGAGGAACCGATGAAGAACCGTGCATGACAAGTGGAGTGGCAGGGCATTTTGATTTTACTGCGCTTATTATATCCATGGCCAGGGTAGGTTGCGCCTTAAATTTATATGCCCCATGGCTCGTTCCTATTGCAAGAGCCAGCGCATCAACACCAGTTAGTTTTATAAATCTTGCAGCCTCATCAGGATCGGTCAACTTTACTATTCCCGAACCCACGCCATCCTCTATGCCGCCCAGTGTTCCGAGTTCACCCTCGACCGTTACTCCAAAGCGGTGCGCATATTCAACTACAGCCTTTGTTATTTCAACATTTTCATCAAATGCTGTAGGAGTCTTACTGTCTTCTTTGAGTGAGCCGTCTATCATCACAGATGTAAATCCAAGGGCAATCGCTTCCTTGCAAGTCTGCAAGCTGTTTCCATGGTCAAGATGAAGTGCAATAGGAATATCGGGGTTATCTTCCACTGCAGCGGCAACCATATGCTTTATATAATACATGCTGGTATATTTAAGGGCTCCGCGGCTTGCCTGGACTATGACCGGTGACTGCACTTCTTTTGCAGCCTTCATGATCCCCTGGATTTGTTCCATGTTGTTTACGTTAAAAGCCCCGACACCGTAATTGGATTTTGTAGCCTCATCAAGTATCTGCTTCATTATAACTAGCGCCATCTGTAACCTCCTGCTGATTTGTTTACCAGGTTCTCCTGTGTAAATATAAAATTATAAATATAAAATAAATGCAGACTTGTTCTATTCGGGCAGGACCTTTTTTCCTGGAGCATCATTTCAGATATCTTCCAAATATACAAATCCATAAAATCCATAAATAAAAAACATTAAATAGAAAAAATCAGATTTTTTTCATTTCGCTTGACATTATTATTGCTTCTGCGACTTCCCTCATGCTTTTTCTGTTATCCATAGAGTACTTTTGTATTTTCTTAAAAGCTTCATTCTCGCTGATACCCAGCTCCTTCATTATCAGGCCCTTTGCTTTTTCAAGCGCTTTCCTGGCTTCAAGCTCCTGCCTTATAACCTGGGACTCGACTACAAGCCTGTAGTTTTCAATCACTATAGCCGCCTGGTCGGCAACTGTTGAAAGAAAATTTATTTCATATTCGCTGAATTTATGGGGATTAGAAGTATAAATATTAAGGACTCCGACAACATTTCCTTTCAAATGCAGCGGAACGCTAAGCATTGACACAAGGCCTTCTTTTAATGCAATGTCCTTGTATTTATAATCTTCACTGACCAAAATGTTTTCCACTGCTGCCGGTTTGTTTTCAAGCGCCACTCTTCCTGCTATCCCTTCTCCGACTTTTAAAGGGTTTTTATTTATATAATCTTTGCTGATACTCTGGGTTGCTTTTATGTTTAGCTCCTGTTTTTTTGGGTCAAGAAGCATAAGAGAGCATATTTTGGAATCCATTACTTCAGCAGTTATGGTAACGATCAGCTTCAGCATGTCTTCAAGGTAAAGATCGGAAGTTATAGCTTCACCTATCTTTAAAAGCGCCTCAATGGCATCCCTGAAATTGTCTTTTTCCTCTGTTTGTGCCAATTTTCTAAATTTACTCTTTTAGTGTTTAATTTAAATAAGAATACCAAAAAAAAGAAAAAGTTTGAAATCATTCTTGTAAAAACGGGTAATTATTTGGAAATACTGCCTTATTGCATTATGTAATAAACAGAAGGCCTTATCTTCGGAGATTGGCAGCCCATCAGCCTTTTGTAGTTATAGCCTCCAGGTGGGTTTTCGGTGGGGAAATTTTACTATTTACAAAAAACCGGAATGGCTATAAAATTCACAATTGCTGTTTGAGAATTAAAAACTCATAAACTCCAGAGGTTTAGTTTTCAGGACTTTTGAATTTCTTTAAGTACCGTTTTTTTGGCTTTACTGGCGCATTCGTCTAGTGGCCTAGGACATGGCCCTCTCACGGCTAAAACAGGGGTTCGACTCCCCTATGCGCTACCAGATATTTACTATTGTATCTTAACAATTTAATGAAGAGTTATTTTAAATATTCATTAAATAAGTTAATTCTTTCTTCATCCAACTTTTTAATCCTACCAGTTATTCTATCTATTTATTTTTTAGTATACAATGTGCCAATTCAGTAAATAAAGAATTCAAGAGTTTGGATATATTGGTAAATAATGCAGGAATTTGCGGGCACAAGCGGACATTAGATTTAGGTCCCGATTTTAGGGATTGGTATGAATTGATTGGTGTAAATCTAAATGGCTTATTCCTTATGTGTTATTATGCAGCAGAAATCCAAGATAGGCAGCTGGTTTTAGTTTATAGATAAGTTATTCATACATAAAGAAGGAGTCCGATGAAAATTGATTTAACAAACAAGACCGCTGTTGTTACAGGCGCCACAGGAGAGCTTGGGCGCACCATGATAAATTCATTGGCAGAATGCGGTGCAAAT
>PMCC01000125.1:0-6434 GCA_003155275.1 Actinomycetota bacterium
CCATCCCAGTTCATCACCACAATCTGCCATGTGCCGCCGATATCTGCCGAGTATGCGATCTTTTTACCGTCGGGCGATACCGCAGGGTACTGGTCACTGCCGGGATCATTTGTCAGCTGGGTAAGCTCGCTGCCATCAAGGTTCATGCTCCATACATCCTCGTTTCCGCTTTTATTTGAAACGAAAGCAATCTTTTTCATTGAATAAGCTACATCTGTCGATCTGGGGACTCCTTCAGATACGAATTTCTTGTCTATAGCCCATCCGCTGATTTCCAGGCTGTTATTGTTAAAAACCGCATTTACATTGACAAGCGCGTGGTTTTCCGGTAAGGAGCCTTTGATGGTTATATTTCTTGGGATATACTGGTAGGAGCCGTCAGGCGAAAAGCCGTAAACAAACAATTTATGGCTTGAACCCGGCTCAAGGGCGCTGCCGTCAAAGGTGAAAGAATAACCGCAGTTATTAAAGTTAGTTCCATAAATATTGCCGACATCGGTCCGTTCAAGATTAATTTGGGCATCCCCAAGTTTTTTCCCGAATCCGGATGGGCCGTCAATATAGACTTCCACCCTGCTTATTCCCGTGCCTTCCCTGACATTTAAATCTGCGGCCCACCCTGACACTTTTATTTCCTTAAGCTTGTCTTTTGTGATTGTTTCATTATCAGCAATGCTGTCAATTGACATCTTGATTGATTGTGAAAGGTTTGCCTGGCCCGGAATTGTAACCTCCTCTTTAAAGTACTCAATACCAAAAGCCGGAATATTAACATAAACATAGAGGGTATGGATTGATCCCGGTTCAAAAGTATATTTTGAAGTATCGAATTTAAGATTGAAGCCGAAATCCGCAAAATCCTTTCCATATATTAATGCGGCATCATTTGATGGCAGCCCATAATCTGCTTTTCCTAAAAATATTCCGTTATCTTTATCGCCGTCAAGGTAAATTTCTATGTCTTCGACCTTGTCTGATAAAACAGCAGCGGTTGTCTCGGCTGCTGTGCCGGAAGTCTGGCTGGCAGTAGTGGAAGTTTCAGAAGCGGCGGCAGTTCCGGAATTATCAACCGATGAAGAACTTCCGCTTTGCGTGAATTCACTTAAACCGGTACCAGGATTTGTTTGGCTGGCAGTATCGGTTTCAAGGCTAGATATTTTTTTATCATTTACAGATTTTTTTATAAGCACTACTCCAAAGAATATAGTCACAGATAAAAAAAGCGCTATTAGGATTATGGTAATTGTCTTCATTTAAAATTGTTATTCTTATAGTTTTTTATTGGTATTGCTTTAATTAACGGTTTTTACGATACTTAAGCACAGGTTTATTGATTTTTATGACCAGGTAACTATATAATAAAAAAAGTTTTGAAGCAAACTTACGTGATAGGTTAAGCTTAAGATTTTGGAAGAACCCGTAGAAATAAAAACTTATTTATCGGGACCCAAAAGAGTTTTTCTTCTGGGGATGAGTCCCATGCCTTTTGAAAATGACAAAAAAGTCTACGGAACAGGTATAAGGACATGGCAGCTTGCGGCTCCCCTGATAGAAAATGGCCACAGACTTTGTGTGTGCAATTACGCAATCCCTTCAGCATATCCCGAAGATTTTGCTTCAGTGTTTTCCAAAGTTTTCAGGGCAGCGACCGGTGAAAATAACAGCCTTCAGCCTGAGTTTGAATATAATATTTTAACAAAACCTGATTTTGAAAACCTTACAATTTTGTCGGGTTTACTGAAAGAATTTGAGCCGGACTGTATCATAGGTTCGACATTTTATCCATCCTTTATGGCTGCCAGGCTGCTGGAAAGCCTTGAAAAAAAAGTTCCTTTCTGGGCGGACCTTTTTGGCCACGTTATGGCTGAAGCCCAGGCCAGGGCTTACATGGATGATGATGATGGCTGTCTTTTCCACTACTGGAACAGTGAGTATACAATAATTACTGCTGCTGACATTTTTTCGTGTGTTTCAAAAAGGCAGGAGTATGCCCTTGTCGGTGAGCTTGGGGCCGCAGGAAGATTAAACAAGTATACAACCGGATATGATTTTTCTACCGTAATACCATGCGGCATGCCCCAGGCGGGTTTTGAGCATAAAAAGAATGTCGTCAGGGGGCTTGGCGGTATTTCCGATGAGGATTTTGTTGTTTTATGGACAGGAGGCTATAACACCTGGACAGATGTGGATACGCTTTTTAAGGGACTTGAAATTGCAATTTCTAAAAACAGCCGGATAAAGTTTGTGTCTACAGGCGGTGAAATACCGGAACAGGATATGAATACATACCCTAAGTTTCTTGAGATGATTGCCGGTTCGAAATTTAAGGATAATTTTGTAATGAATGGCTGGATTGCCGGGGAAGATGTCCCTAATTATTATTTCGAAGCTGATATAGGCATAAATATTGATAAAAATATTTATGAAGTCAAGCTTGGTAGCAAAAGCAGGATTTTGGACTGGATGCGCGCAGGATTGTGTGTTTTGTCTTCCAATGTCTGTGAGCTTACTGAAATAATGCAAAACGAAAAGGCTGGATATACTTTTTTGCCCCAAAACCCTATGGATTTGGCTGAAAAAATCCTTTATCTCTCATCTGACCTGCCGGCAGTAAAAAATACTGCAGAAAGAGGCAGGCAGTACGGAATGGAAAATTTTAATTTTGACGTTACAACGAAGAAACTGCAGGAGTGGGCAAACCGGCCCGTTTTTGCGCCTGACAGCGAAATGCCCCGGCAGCTTATATTTGACAGGGAAGAGGCTTTAAAGAATCTTGGCAGTATAAGCCTAAAGCAGGCTGAAATGATAAGCGCAAGGGATACAAGGATTGAAGAGCTTGAAAGTATCGTAAAAAAAGGACCGGCTTACAGGATTTTTGCTTATTTCAGGATATTAAAGCGAAAATTATTTAAAAAATAAATGGATATTGAAAACTTAATTGTTATCGTAACATTCAACAGCGGGGATTTTATTGAGGATTGTATAAAGTCTATTGCAGCCTCTGATATTAAAAAATGCTTTCTTGCAGTAATTGACAATAACTCAAGTGACAAGACATTGGAAAAACTGGCATCTGTTGAAGTACTGTTAAGGGCCCCGAAGGAAAACCAATCCGAAGAACTTAATTTTAAATTCATTAGCCTTAAAAGAAATATAGGTTTTTCTGCCGCAGTAGATTATTGTGTTTTTAAGTTTTTCTTAAAAGAATACCCCAAAGCAGCAGAAAATACGGAGTTTCTTATCCTTATAAACCCAGACGTTTTGGTGGAAAAAAACACTCTCACAAATCTTATATCGACTTTCGGCAAGGCGCAGGACACGGCAGGCGTGATACACACAGCAGGCACAGCGTATATGGGGCAAGCAGCAAGCGCAGCTGGTGCAGAAAACAGGGCAGGCTCAGCAGGTATGCCAGGCACGGTAAACATTGTAGGTGCGGCAGGAAGCCTAATCTATGATTACAAAGGTGAAAAAATCCAGCACGCCGGGGGGCTGATACAGGACAACTTCATCACAAGCCATATTGAAAGAATACCTGCCGGCAGCAGCGGCCTGATTGAATCTGACTATGCTACAGGCGCTGTTTTCGCCACAAAGCTTAAATATTTTTTAAATTTAAAAGGGTTTGACACAGGATACCGCCCAGTTTATTTTGAGGAAGTCGATTTCTGCCTGAAACTTCAAAAACTAAAGCTCAAAGTATTAATCAACACATCATCGGTCGCCAGGCATTTCGAAGGGGCTTCTATAGGAAAATTCAGTGCTGATTTTTACAGGTATTACCATAAAAACAGGGTAAGGTGCGCATTAATCAACTTAAGTTTTGCCGGGTTTTTAAAGAAATTTATGCCTGCCGAAATAAGATGGCTGAGAAAGAAAGTAACACCCGACCAGTATGGGGCGGTATTTTCTGCATACTTTTTAAATTTTCTGTTTTTAATATATAATTTAACGGTTAAAGTAAAGAATTATTTTTCAATTAAAGATTTTATTAAAAACCAGTCTTTTTAACATTTCGGAAAACTACAATAGTTATTTTGAGTATTATTAAAAGGATTGCACGGGAAAGCTGTTTTTAAATTACAGTTTAAATAAGAAGCTTTGTATTTACATAAGGAGCCCAAATGGATGACGAAATATTTGATCAAAGAAAGAATGCGACCAAGCTTTTAATTATAAGCCACGATGTAATTGGAAAGCAGATGGCAGGGCCGGGAATACGGTTTTATGAGTTTGCCAAGGTGCTTTCAGGATTTGTCGATGTAACGCTTGCAACCCCAAACAAGTCCGATATCGAACTGGAAGGGATTAAAAACATAACATATGATATCGGAAATTTCAGGTCTTTAAAAAGAAGCGTGGAACTTGCTGATGTAATCCTTATACAGGGCCACATATTGCATTATTTTCCGTTTATTAAGAATTATAAAGGCAGGATAATCGTTGACCTTTACAATCCATTCAACCTGGAGAGTCTGGAGATGTTTCGCAATGACAATATGGCTGAAAGACTGAGGATCGATAAAAGCAACATCGATTTGCTCAAGTTCCAGATTTCTATTGGAGACTTCTTTATTTGCGCCAGTGAGAAACAGAGAAGCTATTGGCTTGGTATGATGAATGCAATGGGAAGAGTTAACCCGTTTTCGTATGATGATGACAATACATTAAAAAAACTAATCGACATTGTGCCCTTTGGTATTCCATCGACTCCTCCAAAACATACCGGGGAGCCGATAAGAAAAATGATTCCTTCCTTAAGGGAAGATGACATGGTGATATTGTGGGGAGGCGGAATATGGAACTGGCTTGATCCTATAACAGTCATCAAAGCTGTCTGGGAAATAACAAGGAACCGCAAAGACATAAAACTTGTTTTTCTTGGAATCAAACACCCTGATCCCAAGCTTCCTGAAATGAAGAAATGCAGGGATGCAATAAATTTAAGCAAGGAACTTGATTTGTTTGACAAGTTTGTTTTCTTTAATGAATGGGTGCCCTATGAGATGAGGCAGAATTTCCTGCTTGAATCATCAGCTGGCCTCTCAATCCATCAAGAAAAGCTAGAGACAGAATTTTCCTATCGAACCAGGGTAATGGATTATATCTGGGCCAGGCTTCCAATAATTTCCACTGAAGGTGACTCGATAGCAAAATTGGTCAAGGGGGAGAATATTGGCGAAGTAGTAAAATACGAAAATACCCATCAGCTGGCAAGAGTCATTGAGAGTGTGCTGACAAACAAGAGCTTAAAAGATATTTTCAGGAAAAACCTTGAAAAAATTGCGCCAAACTTCTATTGGGAAAATGTTACAAAGCCGCTTGTTGAATATTGCGAGCAACCAAAGTTCGCCCCCGATAAGAAAAAAATCTTTGATTTAATCGATCTTCAGAACAATAAAACAGTAAACATAATCAAATCCAATTTAAGCGGCGCAACTAATGTGCTTGTGCTTTCAACAAATGCATACCACGACAAAGAATTGTTAAAAGATCTTGAAATAGGCAAGCTATTCATGGTGGATTTAGGGGAGAACACGGCAGGTGCAAGGTCTGGAGAAGGAGCACCTGATAAAATCGGTTATCTGAAGTCCAAAATTGTTACAAGAACAAGATTTGACGGTGCGATAGTAAACAATACATTTGAAAATATTGCGCCTAAGTTTTTATTCGACCTTTTAAACGTTTTAGGTATGAAGCTAAAAGTTGACGGCATTCTATTCTTTTCAGTACCCGAAGACAGAGGTATATTAAAGCTCATTACAGGTGAGCAAAAAAGTAGCAATACTTCTGCCAAGATTGATGAATTCACCTTTGAATATCTTCTTCAAAATACCGGATACGAGGTGTTATGCAAGGGTACCTGGGATAGGTTTGAGACAGACGAAGAAAAGATCTTTGAGCCTGGTAAAAAGAGTCAAAGTTCCATAAACAAATTGTACAGTAAAAATGAGCTCACTGACCTTTTTGAGATAAAGCTTTCGAAGGAGGACTTTAAGGATCTTTCGCTGCTTAAAGGTTTAAATATACTTGAGTCGGAAGAGTTAAAGACCGATAAAAGCTTTGGCGGGAAAATCAAGAAATATCTTTATGCGGTTACAAGCCTTTATCTTGAAAACTTGAGAAGAAGCTACAATACTTCCATGCAGTCTGTGAACAACAATATCCAGGTGCAGATAAACAGGGAGATAAATGAGCTCAATGCAAAAAACCGGGAAAGGATGCTCTTTATTTATTATAGTATATTTAAAACTCTCCAGTACCAGATTTCTAACCTTGGAATTGATATGAGGGCGGTGAGAAACCTTTTTGAGGATAAGTTTACAAAGTCTGAAAATGAGGTCACGGCCCTTGACGAAAAGCTGGAAGTCTTGCTAGGGGATATTGAAAATATCGACAGGATAATGGGGCTGACGATTTCAAACAAGTATTAT
>PMCC01000125.1:6448-24549 GCA_003155275.1 Actinomycetota bacterium
CAAAAAACAATTATAGTATAAATGGAAGGCTATCGCAGCAGCAAGGTATGAATGGGGCAAATGCAATAACTGCATAAATAGAAAGCTGTAACATTAGAATTGCAAGAATGGGGCCAAAGCAATAACAGTATAAATAAAGCGTAAAAAGAGAATAAAATTTGGATAATGTATTAAAAAATAAAAAGACAGGGATAAATTTGACTAAATCTATTTTATTGATTTTATTAAGCATTACAATCGCCGTGGGCGGACAGATACTTTTAAAGATTGGCATGAACAAGATCGGCGCAATAAACATAAGCAGCGCTAGCTCAGTTGGCCATCTTTTTTCAGGGATAGTGAAAAGCCCCACCGTCATTGTCGGGCTTTTTCTTTACGCAATTTCTGCAGTATTATGGCTGATAGTCATATCGTCAGTGGACCTGAGTTTCGCATATCCATTTATCGGGCTTACTTATGTCCTGATACTTGTTGTTTCCAAATTTGTACTTAAGGAAGACGTAAACCCTATCAGGTGGATAGGAACGGCAATAATTACAGTTGGAGTAATTGTAATTTCCCGTGGATAACACTTTGCCATTCTTTTTAAAAACCTTAAAATGACAGGCGGGAGCGGGAGAGTGGATAATTTTTTTTGTCCTGCGGTTTCAATTATAACCGTAAATTATAATGGCATCAGGTATCTTGCGGACCTTTTTAATTCCATTTCCAAGCTTGATTATCCCAAAGAAAGAATACAGACCATAATGGTTGATAACTGCTCCAGCGACTCCTCAGTTGACTTTGTAAAAAATAATTATCCTTTTGTAGAAATAATCAGTATGGCCCAAAACAGCGGTTTTGCGGGGGGCAATAATGCGGGCTTTGAAGCTGCGACCGGAGATTATATATCGCTTATAAATAATGACTGCACAGTAGGTCCCGGCTGGCTTAAAGCTCTTGCAAGATTTGCAGTGGAAAAAAGCTGTGTTGAAAAATTTGGCGCGGCAGGCTCAAAAGTCCTGTTTTTTTACGGTTATCTCATTGCAGAGTTTTCAATGCCGGGCAATGTTTCCGCGCTTATTTCAGACATAATGATAAATCCTGATATAAGCGGTGAAGATGCCAATGGCGACAACCTTAAGATGCGAAGTTTTTTTCTTTCTGATACTGAGCTGCTGAAAGGCGATATGGCCAAAAGTATTAAGTTTTTAAAAAACTGCCAGCCTGCCGGCGCGGGTAAAAATGGCAAGTCCCGGTATTACAGGATCACAAATGGCGCAATAATAGGTTTTCCTATTGTTTTTTCAAGCAACAGTACGAATATCAAATTAACTGTCGATTTTGAAAATGCGCAAGTTTCTGCAGAAGGTAACCCTGAGATCAGAATCGATATTATAAAATATGAGAATATCAGCCATAAACAAAGCCCATCGGCAATCATGCAGCCTGATAACAGTTTAGGAGAGCCTGCAGTAATTGGCAGAAAACAGGTTTATTCAGGATTATTACGCGGCGAAACCGGCCTTATAAATATTGAAATTTTAAAAAAGGATTACGATTTCAGGCAGCGAATAATCAACAGCTGCGGCCTTGAGATAAACAGGTCATTTTATGCAAGGGACAGGGGGGCAAATACTGTCGATAACGGGCGGCTTAAAAATACTGAGGAGATATTTTCTCCAAGCGGTAGCAGCTTTTTTATAAGCAGAAAATGCCTGGAAGATACAGGTTTTTTTGAAAGCGGTTTTTTTACATATTATGAAGACGTTGATTTGTTTTGGAGAGCCAGGCTCAGGGGCTGGAAAATGTATTTTGTGCCCGGTTCAATAGCCAGCCATCATCATTGCGGGACCGGAACCGAATGGTCAAAGACATTTACATATCATGTCTTAAGAAACAGGCTTCTTGCAATTTACAGATGCGGCTGGCCCAAACTGGTTTTAAGGAGTCAAGCAGCTTTTACGGCTGCATTGATATTGGGAGTTTCCGGATTGGCAAAAAGTGCCTTAAAAGGTAAAAGACAGCACAGGCCCGATATAATTATAAGGTTCAGGATATTTTTTGAATTATTTTATCTTTTGCCCCTGCACTTTTTTAAAAGAGTGAAAATAAGGAAAACAAGTATTGTTAATGAGCATTACATAAAGAAGTGGTTCGTTGATTTCTAGGAAAACACTGATTTTTATTTCCGGGGTTAATCTACTATGATGTCCGGGTTACAGTATTAAACAGGTTTTATGATTTAAGGGATTTTATTTAACCAAAAGGTTTGATAATGGTAAAAATAGGAATTTATGACAGGTATCTATCTACAGCAGGAGGCGGAGAAAGGTACAGCTGCAAAATGGCTGAGATTCTCTCTTTGGCGCCTGGGTATGAAGTTGATCTGATATCAGACCTTTATGTTGACTTAAACACGGTAGCTTCAAGGCTAAATCTTGATCTTAAAAAAGTTGGTTTGAAAATATTCCCCTTTTTATCGGAAGAATATACAAGGAGAATAACTGCTTCCTACGATATATTCATCAATACTACTTACTTAAGTTCTCTTTCCGGGTATGGAAAAAGAAATCTTTATCTTTGTTATTTTCCGACCCCCTTTAATGTTGATTTCAAGTTTACCCACAGGTTTTTACTGATTTTCTTCCGGCTTCCCGCAATCTGGCTCTACAGGTTTGCCGACAGATTATCAAGGGGTTTTAAGGATATTGAAGTTGTTGAAGGTGTATATGATATAAAAAGGTTCCTGCTGATGCGCGGCAGCTGGACCAGCGGCACATCAGTCATTGATTTTCACAATCCCGTAAAAAATGTACAAATTGCTCTTAAAAATCCTCGCACCACAGCAATTGAAAATATGGACTGCCAAATCAAGCTTTATGAAAAATCTTCCAAAACTTTGATTTTTGACCATAAAATAACCCTTGTCAGGGGAGTAAAAGAGTTTGTAAACATCGGGATACCGGACAAATACAGCAGTGGCTTTGATTTCAGGATGGAAATAAAATCCACAGATTTCATACCTTCTGAAACTGCCGGGCAGCAGCAAAAGTCTTTAACCGTAAACGATACAAGAAAGCTTGGCGCTGTGATATACAATGGGCGAAAGACAGGATTTTTCAAAAAGTTTATAATGAAAATCCTTGGCTTTATCCCGCTTTTTTTAGTGACATACCCTAAAAACCTTAAATTTCTGGATACCTATGACAAAATAATTTCAATATCCCAATACTCAGAAAAGTGGATAAATATATTCTGGAAAAAGGAAAGCACCATACTGTTTCCACCGGTTGATGTACAAAACTTTAAGGTTTTGCCTAAAGAAAAAATAATTTTAAGCGTGGGCCGGTTTTTCCCTGAACATCATAATAAAAAACAGCTTGAACTTGCAGAAAGATTTATAGAGCTTTTCAAACAGGACCCGGGCGCCATGTCGGGTTTTACGCTTTATCTTGCCGGCGGGGTTGAAAACAAAAAAGAGCATCTTGATTATGTAAAAGAAATAGAAGATTTAAGCAAGGGATACCCGATAAAAATAATGACCAATATGCAGTGGGGGGACCTTGTGGAACTATTTGCAAAAGCTCTTATTTTTTGGCATGCTTCCGGGATGGGGGAAGATGAAAACCGGCATCCTGAAAAATTCGAGCATTTTGGAATCACCACTGTCGAAGCAATGGCAGCGGGATGCATTCCGGTTGTTATAAACAAGGGCGGCCAGGTTGAAATCATCGAAGACGGTTATAACGGTTTTCTATTTGAAAACTGGGAGCAGATGAAAGTTGTGACTCTAAAAATTTGCTCAAAACCCGGTAGTTTTGCAGATATAAGCCAGAATGCGCTGGCAAGCTCAAAAAAATTCTCCTCTGACAATTTTAAGGAGCAGCTTATGAATATCATTGAGGAATATCATTGAATAATAGCATCGCGGGTATTGTCTTAGGAATAACTTTGAGGAATATCATTGAATAATAGCATTGATGGTATTTTCTTGGGAATAACTTTGAGGAATATTGCTGAATAAAAATTCTGGAGAATATTAACAAGTAATATTATGAGGCAATATTATTGAACAAAAATATTGAGAGGTATAACCGATGGATGACACCGAGGAATATTATCAGGCAATAATATTGAGCAATAACAGCAAGAGACTTTAAATGGATTTAAGCATAATCATAGTAAATTATAACAGCAGGGGTTTTTTATATAAGTGCATCGACAGTATTAATAAATACCTGTACCCGCCTTATGCAGAAGCGGGCTTAAAATTTGAGATTATTATTGTCGATAATGCTTCGACTGATGGAAGCGCTGCTTTTATAAAAGAGAATTTCTTAAACGGCAAAGAGAGCTTTGTAAAGCTTATAGAATCCGGGGAGAACTCCGGATTTTCACGGGGATCAAACCTGGGCGCAAGGGCTGCGCTCGGGGATTTCCTGCTGTTTTTAAACCCCGATGCAGAGTTTGTCCAGGGTGGATTTGATAGAATAATTGCCTTTTACATGGAAAAAAGCAGGACGGGGGAAGTTGGTGCGATAGGCGCAAGGATAGTCAATGATGACGGCTCGATTCAACCTAGCTGCAGGTCCTTTCCGACTCTTTCACGGCAGTTTTATGAAAGCTGGTTTCTTTCAAAGGCTTTTGCAAGATCAAAAACATTTGGCTCATATTTCATGTCATACTGGGACCATGAAGAAACAAGAAAAGTCGACTGGCTTTCCGGCGCTTTTTTATTTTTAAAAAAAGAAACATTTTTTTCTGCCGGCGGTTTCAATGAAAAATATTTTATCTACAGTGAGGACACAGACTTATGCTTTATGCTTGCAAAGGCAGGCTGCGGCAATTATTATTTTAGGGATTACACAGTCAAACACCATGACGCCGGAACTGCCGGCAATAACATGGGGCTTCGAGAGGCGCAGATTTGGAAGAGCAGGAAAATTTATTTTAGTAAAAATTATTCCAAAACCCATGGAGCAGCATTGAGCTTTCTCTATTTTGCTTATGTTATTAACAGGATGACATTATCGGCCTTAATATATGCTTTTGGTCCGGGCAGAAAAAGAAGGGCCGATTTCAGGGGCAGGGCAATAACATGTAAAAATGCTTTGGTTATTTATTTTAGAGGAATTTAAAGATTAATATCAGGGGAGTTCAGAGACTAAANNCAGAGGAGTTTAGTGGTTAACATCAGGGTGGAAGAAAAAGATAAAAAAGTTTACTTAAAAGATCTGGCGTTCATAAGTACGGTTTTTAATGAATCGGGTGCGCTCATACCTTTTCTTGCAAGCCTTTTTAAACAGGCGGTGATGCCTTCAGAGATAATTTTGGTGGATGGCGGCTCCACTGACGATACCCTGGCAATAATAACAGATTTCTTTAAAGGCTTAAAAAAAACTCCTGGATTTGAAGCCGTTACACTTTTTGAAGAAGCCAGCGGCAATTCTTTTAAGCCGGCGGGCCATAAACCAGGCAATGAAAGGGCTGCGCTGCCTCCCGCTTGCAAAGCAGTTAACGGCGATGGGGTGCTGCCCGGCTGCAAGGCAGTTAACGGTGATATTACCGGGATGAGCGGCTGTAAAGCGGCTAAAAATAGTGAAAAGACACCCGGGGATATCGATTATTCCGGCGAAAAGCTTGTTTTTGAAAGTATTTTAAATGGCGCCACGAGGGTAAAGATATATGGTGCGCCGGGAGCAAATATCTCCAGCGGCCGCAATATCGCAATAAAAAATGCAAAAAGTAAGTTTATTTGTGTGAGTGATGCCGGATGCAGATTATCACCGGACTGGATTGAAGAAATAAGTAAATGTTTTACCGGCAATCCGGTAAATACTTTAGGCAGCGAAGACGACGATAACACAAACCCTGACCGCACCACTGGTACTATTGCAGCAGACTACAGCGCTGAAAAGAAATGCGGTGAAGGCAACTGCGCTGCTACTGATATTGCAGATGATATTGTTGTCGGCGGCTATAATTTTCCATATATAGAAAATTTCCTGCAGGCTTGCCTGGCTGTATGTGTGCTTCCTGCAAAAAGTGAAATAAACCGGTCAAAATACATGCCATCTTCAAGAAATATTTGTTTTGCAAAGGCTGCGTGGGAAAACGCGGGTGGCTATCCGAAGAATATGGATTTTGGGGAGGACATGCGTTTTAATTTTAACTTGAAGGCTTTAGGCTTCAGGATAAAGTTTAATCCGGATGCTTTGGTTTACTGGAATTTACGAAACAGCTCTGCAGCGATTTTCAGGCAATTTTTTCGCTATGCAAAAGGTGATGCTGTAGGCAGGCTGTATTTGCACAGGCACATTATAAGGTTTGCATCTGTTTTTCTTTTTGCGGCGCTTATCATGTCCGGAGCATTAATAAGCCCGTGGTTTTTTCTTGCAATACTTTTATTGTTTGCTGCTTTTATTTACAGGCCATACTTTAGGATAAACTATTTTTTAAACGATAAAAACTGCTGTGTTTTTACTGAAAATAAAAAAACTCTTTTTTTTATCAAGCTGAAAACAATCTTCTGTATCCCGGTGATGCTTACCAGCATTGAAACAGCAAAACTTGCTGGGTATGTTTTTGGATTGTTTATCAGGAAAAATTATTAAATTCTAATAATATCATTGACAAAATATAATATAGATACTTTTTTTATTTCCCCTACAAGTCTTATTCAAGGATTAGCATTGTATAAAAAATTGATTACATAAAAATTATTTATATATATTTAATTAATTTGACATTTAATTTTATTATTTTTATAATAGATTTATTTAATTTTATATGATAAACTATACTTGAATAATAGAAATATTAGGAAGTAAAATTTTTAAAGTTGTAATTATTCAGAAAAAAATTAATGGTAAGGGGTGAAATAATGGAAGAGGAAATAAAAAGAATAGACACTAACGATCTTCGTGTAAATCTTACCGAGTATCTTACAAAGAATTTGGGAGATACTATTTACATTACAAGGTATAACAGGCTTGTCGGTGAAATAAGGGTTTACACAGAAGAAATCAGAAGAAAAACAGAATTAAGAATTGCTAAAAAAATGATTGAAGCAGCAGACCGAGAAAAAAGTAAATAAAAAATTAAATAATTTTTACTTGCTTTCGTGTTGCTGGAGAAGGTTATTTTTGAAATTTCCTGATTTTGTAAGCTCTTAAATAGGGGATGTCAGATGATTAGAGCAATAAAACCGGCGGTTCTTTTATTAAAGGGACCGCCGGTTTTGATTATCCGAGAACCCCAGGAATTCTTTTGGATTTTGCTTTGCGGCTCGGGGAGTCATATTACCGGTGTACTAAGGATGCATATTTGTTTTATTATTTAATAGTCTTTTTTTTTAAACTTAAATCACAAAGTTTTTATTTTTAAAGTTTTTATTTTTAAAGTTTACTTTTTTTGCCGGTTAGCTTAAATTATTCCATATATGACAGAAAATCAATTGTTCAAGTTAAGCATTATAATTGTAAGCTATAACAGCTTAAACTATCTCAGGGATTGCCTCGATTCCATAAATAATAATAAACCTTCAGCAAGTTTTGAAATTACAGTGGTTGACAATGCTTCATCAGACGGCACTGTCAAGGCAATGCGAAAAGATTATCCGTATTTAAAGCTTATTGAAAATGCCAGAAATAAAGGATTTGCCGCTGCCAATAATATAGCCATAAAAAGCTCAAGTTCGGAATATATTTTGCTTATTAACAGTGACTGCCGGGTATACACAAATTCAATTGACAAGCTTTTGGAATTTGCCGATGCTAATGATGACGCGGGGATCACAGGGCCCAGGATAATAAACAATGATGGTTCCCTGCAGTTTTCCTGCAGGAAGTTTCCGTCTTTCTTTGATGCCGGAATGCATTCACTGCTTACAAATATAGCGCCGGATAACCCATTTTCCAGGCGTTACAAGCTTACCGATATCAATCGTGATGAAATATCAAAGGTCGACTGGGTATCAGGCTCCTGCATGCTTATCAGGCGGGCTGCTCTTAATGACACAGGGCTTATGGATGAAAAATATTTTATGTATGTAGAGGACACTGACCTGTGTTACCAGATGTGGAAAAAAGGATGGAAAGTATATTATTTCCCTGAATCGGAAATCCTGCATCATATTGGCGGGAGCACAAAAAATAATGCTTTATCCGGTGCGGTAACTTCAAGTATACGAATGCAGAAAAGTGTATTATACTTTTTCTGGAAGAATTATCGTAAAACATTAAAAGTCCTGCTGCTGCCACTTTTACTGATGCTGCTGGGCATAAGGATCTTTTTAACTTTTATTAAAAATCTTTTAAAATAGTGGAAACTAGAAATAATAGCGGGAGATATTTTTGAAAACACTTATAACGGGAGTCTGCGGGTTTGTAGGGCAGCATTTGCTTAAACTTCTGATTGATAATAAATGCAGCCAGGCAAACGACGGGTCCGGTATCGGCCGGCAGGACAGGCAGGAACATTTATTAGGGATCGATTTAAAGCAAACCGGGGTGGAAAACATTAATATTTTTCCAGGTTCAAACCGGATTTTGCTTGATACCTTAAAATCGGCCTCCCTCCAGGATAAAGTAAGCTTTAAGTTTGAATACCTGCAGGCTGATTTAACGGACAAAAAAAGGATAGATGAGGTTATAAGCTTTTTTAAACCCGACAGGATTTATCACCTGGCTGGGCAGTCATCAGTAAAATATTCCTGGGCAAACCCGGTTGAGACTTTTCAAACCAATGTTTTTGGCGGTATTTATCTGCTAGAGGCCATGAAGAAATACTGTCCGGACTGTAAAATGCTTATAGTCTGTACAGCTGAAGAATATGGGGAGGCTGAAAATGGAAATGCCGAGGCAATCAGGGAAGAATTTAAGATAAATCCCTCCAATCCTTATGCTATAAGCAAAGCCTCGCTGGACTTTTTTGCTTCCACATACCAGAAAGTAAACAACTTAAATATTTATATTTCCCGCTCCTTTAATCACATCGGGCCGGGACAATCCGAAAATTTTGTCACCTCAGATTTTGCCAGGCAGATAGCGGAAATTGAAGCGGGCTTAAGGCAGCCGGTTATGCATGTTGGCAATATAGATGTTTACAGGGATTTTCTTGATGTGAGGGATGTTGTCAGGGCGTATGAATGCATAATCCAAAAGGGCAGGCCAGGGCAGGCATATAATGTCTGTTCAGGAAAAAAAAGAAAAATATCCGGGATACTTGATATACTGATTTCCTTTAGCACTCAAAAAAACATAAGCATTAAAGTCGATGATATAAAATTAAGGCCAATAGATTTAAAAATCATTTATGGAGACAACAGCAAATTAAAAAAAGATACAGGCTGGGAATCTGTAATTGATATAAACCGGTCCCTGAAAGACATTTTAAACTGGTGGAGAGAAAGGAGCGCACAGAATTGAAAGGAGTAATACTTGCGGGCGGCAAAGGAACAAGAATGCGTCCACTTACCAATTTAACCCCAAAGCCCATGCTTCCATTAATAAACAAGCCTTTCATGGAATATTTTATTACTAGGCTTAAATCTTTTGGCATAAATGAGATAATCCTGTCAACGGGTTACCTGCCGGATTTTTTTAATTCATATTTTGGCGACGGTTCAAAATTTGGAGTAAAACTGGTTTGCGTGACAGAATCAACTCCGCTTGGAACCTGCGGTGCGGTAAAAAATGTGGAGAAATATCTTGGCAACGAAGCATTCATGGTGTTTAACGGGGATGTCCTTACGACAATTAATCTTAAAAACATGATTTCTTTTCATAAATCCAAAAATGCTGATATAACAATTTCCCTGGCTCCGGTGGAGGACCCAAGTGCTTACGGGCTGGTGCCGTTAGACAATGACAGCAGGGTAAAAGAGTTTCTGGAAAAACCCAGCATTGATGAGATAACCACTAATCTTATTAATGCCGGGACTTACATAATAGAGCCGCATATATTGGGTCACGTTCCTGCCGGAGAAAATTATTCTTTTGAAAGAGAGCTTTTCCCGAAGATTTTAAAACTTGGATATAAGATATTTGGTTTTGTAACAAATGACTACTGGCTCGATGTGGGAACGCCGGATAAATATATGATTGCGCATATGGATATTCTTGACGGGAAGGTGCCGTTTGATTTTCCTCATAAAAAAGTTTTATCCAATATATATATAGGGGAAGGCACAGAGTACACAAAAGATAATCTGATAACAGGTCCGGTGGTTATAGGTGACAATACTAAGATCGAGTCCGGCGCAAGACTATTGCCGCTGACCGTAGTTGGAAATAATTGCTTTATATCTTCAGGAGCCAGCATATCGGAAAGCCTGATTTTCGACGGTTGCATTGTGGGCAAGAATTGCATAATCAGTAATTCAATAATTGGCAAAAATGTGAAGGTAAGCGATAACGTGAAAATAGAAAACGGATCAATAATCGGCGATAATTCCACTATTGAAGAAAATAATCATTTAAAAAATGGTATCATGATAAACAGCAACTCTTTGATTTCAGAGGGCCAGATAAGTTTTTAATTACTAAGGAGGATTTTTTTGAAAAAAGTATTAATTACAGGGATAACAGGGCAGGATGGCTCGTATCTTGCTGATATGCTTCTTGAAAAAGGTTATAAAGTCTATGGTATGGTAAGAAGATCATCAGTTGAAAAACTGGACAGGATAGAACACATAAGGGACAAAATAAATTTTGTCCAGGCAGACCTTTTGGACCAGCTTTCAATAATTACAATCATTAAACAGGTTAATCCTGATGAAGTATATAATCTTGCCGCAATGTCTTTTGTCCCTACTTCCTGGTCACAGCCGGTATTGACCGGTGAGTTTACCGGCATAGGTGTTACAAGGATGCTCGAAGCAGTAAGGCTTGTAAACAAAGACATCAGGTTTTATCAGGCCTCCAGCTCAGAGATGTTCGGCAAAGTAAAGGAGATACCTCAGACTGAAAATACCCCTTTTCATCCAAGAAGCCCTTACGGTGTCGCAAAAGTCTATGGGCACTATATAACTGTTAACTACAGGGAGAGTTATGATATCTTTGCCGCAAGCGGGATTTTATTTAATCACGAATCTCCGAGAAGGGGGCTTGAGTTTGTCACTAAGAAAGTTACAAATGCAGTTGCAAAAATAAAACTTGGACTTTTGGATTATTTGTATCTTGGAAACATGGATTCAAAAAGAGACTGGGGCTTTTCAAAAGACTATGTGGAAGCAATGTGGCTTATGCTTCAGCAGGACAAACCCGATGACTTTGTGATTGCCACCGGTGAGTCCCACAGCGTAAAGGAATGGGTGCAGGCATCTTTTGAGTGTCTTGGCATGGATTGGGAAAAATATGTCAAAATAGACCAGAAATTCATAAGGCCCGCTGAGGTGGACCTGCTTGTCGGGGATTCATCAAAGGCCCAAAAAGTACTGGGGTGGAAGCCAAAGGTCAATTTTGATCAGTTGGTAAAAATAATGGTGGAATATGATTATAACCAGTTGAAAAAGGCAAACAATATCTAAGCAGACGTTTGCTGTTNNGCAGCAGGCGGCACGCAAACGTAACAGGCAATAATCAGTAAATAGTTCATTAAGGAAGTAAAAAATTTATGAAACAGGAAATCAAGTTTGGTACTGACGGATGGAGAGGGATTGTTGGTTTTGATTATACTGAAGAAAAAATCAAAATAATCTCATCGGGCATCAGTGATTATTTATGGGAGAAGTACAATATTTCTCAACCGGAAAGCCCCGGCAACAGTGAAGCGAAGGATGTCCCAAATGACCCCTCAACTTGCCACCCGGATAAGGAGCGAAGGCAGAATCATGGAGATTGCCCTCAGGAAAAGACGCCAAAAGTTGTAATCGGTTACGATACAAGATTTCTGTCAGACAGGTTTGCAAAGACTGCAGCGGCAATATTTTTTCAAAATAGCATCAGGACCTGTCTTTCCGATAATTTTGTTACCACTCCGGCGCTTTCAAAAGCAGTAGTCGATAATAATGCAGATCTGGGGATTATGATAACAGCCAGCCATAATCCTTATTACTATAATGGCTATAAAATAAAAGGGCCCTATGGCGGCTCTGCCACCATGGATATCATAAAACCCATAGAAGACAAAGTAAACGCGATTTTAAATAATAAGGAAGCGGCAAAGTTCCTATCAAACAATAATATACCCCGGGACCCTCAAAACAGTTACACGGAATGCGATTTTTTGCAAAATTATAAAAATTATGTCTTAAGCCTTGCTGATACGGATATCATAAAGAAAAACTTTAATTTTCCTATAGTAATCGATGCCATGTACGGGGCGAGCCAGGGTTTGTGCAGGGAAATCTATAGCGGACTTTCCAGTTCTGAGATTATCGAGATCCATGGCTACAAAAACGCATCTTTTGGCACAATAAATCCGGAGCCTATTGGCAATAACTTAAATTCAGCTGTTAAAACCCTGAAAGAGAAAAAATGCATGCTTGCAATTTGCCTGGATGGAGACGGGGACAGGATAGGGGCCATAGGAGAAAACGGGAATTTCGTAAGCTCCCATCATATTTTTGCAATACTTTTAAAATATCTTGTAAAATACAACAAGCTTTCGGGGAAAGTCATAAAAACTGTTTCGACTTCTTCAATAATAGACAGGATTTGCGCAAAATATGGTTTGGAACTTTTAACCAGGCCGATAGGTTTTAAATACATCAGCGAAGAAATCCTTGCGGGCGGCGTTATTATGGGCGGCGAAGAAAGCGGGGGGCTTTGGGTGAATGGTTATATTCCTGAAAGGGACGGTATTTTTATGGGGCTAAAGCTTATCGAAGTCTTGTGCAGGGAGAATAAGTCGGTAAACGAGGTCCTGAAAGATATTTACAATGAGTTCGGGTATTTTGTTTACAGAAGGGCAGATTATGAGATAGACAACACAAAAAAGGAGCGTTTACGGGATTATTTATCAAAAAATATCCCGGATATTTTAAAGGCAGAAATGAATTCTAAACCGGTCACAATTGACGGGTTCAAATATGTTTTAAAAGACGGAAGCTGGATAATGATAAGGCCCTCCGGTACGGAAGCAGTCATCAGGATTTATGCTGAAAGTGATACAACTGAAAAACTTGATATCCTGCATAATTATGGAAAGAAAATTATGGAAATCGTTTAAATTAAAATTTATAATTCTAAAAGAATTCCTGCTGAAGAATTTTAATATTTTTTAAAATAATGAATTATTCATCAGGAACTGATAATTAAAATTTAAGATATGAAAGCGTAAATATTATAAGGGCATAAGGAGTTTTATGAAGATACTAGATGATTTGAAAAAAATTAAAGAGCTTGACAGGCAGGATATGCTTGGCATTGAAGAACGCTTTGTTGACCAGCTGATAACCGCACAGGGAATTGTAAAATCCGGTGATTATAAAAACCTGAAAAATAAAAGTTTTAAAGGGATTGCAATTCTTGGAATGGGCGGCTCAGGCGTTTCAGGGGACATTATTAAAAATCTGGTTATTGATTCATGCGAAATTCCTGTGGAAGTCATAAAAGATTATGAACTGCCTGCTTTTATCAGGGAAGGCTGGCTCGTTGTCGCAATAAGTTATTCGGGCAATACCGAAGAGACACTGAGTGCAATTGGGGAAGCTTTTAAAAGAAATTGTGAAATCATGTGCATTTCCTCGGGCGGGAAGTTGATGGAAATTGCTTCTGAAAAAAACAAATGCCTTGTTAAAGTGCCGGGGGGCTTCCAGCCAAGGGGTGCATCCGGATATCTTTTATTTTCGACTTTGTTGTCATTAAATGAAATAGGGGCCATAAGTATCAGCAAATCAGATATTGACGAATCCCTGGAACTTCTAAAACAAAAGGCTCTACTTTATAAGAGGGAATCCGGGCAAGCCGATAACCCGGCAAAACAGCTCGCACTTGCCCTTGAAGGCAGCATGGCAGTTATTTATGGTGTAAGCGGATTTCTTTCAGCCATAGCATATAGGTGGAAATGTGAAATAAATGAAAACTCAAAATGCCCTTCATTTTCATCTGAATTTCCTGAGCTTAATCATAATGAGACTGTAGGATGGGAAAACTTAAGTGAAATTACAAAAAAATTTGCATTAATAGTATTTAAAGATTCATCAGCTTCAGAAAGAATTAAAGTAAGGATTAACACAACTTCAGAACTGATCAGAAAAAACTTAGGGAAAATAATTGAAATACCGGTGGAAGGGCGCTCTAAACTTGCCAGGGCCCTTTCTACGATGTATCTTGGTGATATTTCAAGCGTATATCTTGCTTTTCTGTATAATACTGACCCTACACCGGTTGACAGGATTTCAGTGCTGAAAACAGAATTGGCAAAATTGGATAAATAATTTTTAAAAAGAGGAGAAAAAATGGATTTTGATATAAAAGATATAAACCTTGCAGAAGCCGGCAGAAAAAAAATTGAGTGGGCGAGAAATGATATGCCGGTACTGGAAGGAATAAAGGAAGATTTCAGTAAAACCAAACCGCTTGCCGGAGTAGTTCTTGGAGCATGCCTGCATGTAACTTCCGAGACTGCAAACCTTTTGATAGCTTTAAAAGCAGCAGGTGCATTGGCCAGTATTTGCGCTTCAAATCCCTTAAGCACACAGGATGAAGTGGCGGCATCGCTTGTGAAAGACTATGATATACCGGTTTTTGCAATTAAGGGTGAGGATAATGATACATATTACAAGCATCTTAACAGCGTGCTTGATAAAAAACCCCAGGTTTCAATGGATGATGGAGCCGATTTAGTATCACTTCTCCATACAAAGCGAAGGGAACTGATACCAAATGTGATTGGCGGAACGGAAGAGACAACCACAGGCGTAATAAGGCTGAAATCAATGGAGAACAAGGGTGTTCTTGAGTATCCGATAATCGCTGTCAATGAAGCCAAGACCAAGCATTTTTTTGACAACAGGTATGGGACCGGGCAGAGCTCTATTGACGGCATCTTAAGGGCTACAAACATTCTGCTGGCAGGTAAAAAATTTGTCGTTGTCGGCTATGGCTGGTGTGGAAGAGGCGTGGCAATGAGGGCAAGGGGTATGGGAGCAGCAGTAATAGTTCTTGAAATCGATCCNNGATGTATTCCTTTCTGTCACCGGGAATATCAATGTTATCGGGGAAAGCATACTTGCAAACTGCAAAGATAATGCAATTGTTGCAAACTCCGGACATTTTGATGCTGAGATAGACCTTGACTACTTAAAGAAAAACTGCAGNNGCGCCGCAGAGGGCCATCCTGCAAGTGTAATGGACTTAAGCTTTGCAAACCAGGCTCTTTCTGCAAAATATATTTATGAAAACAGTGCAAAACTGCAAAAGAAAGTATATGCCGTACCAGAAGATATTGACAAAAGAATAGCGGTCTTAAAGCTTGAAAGCATGGGCATTAAAATCGATAAGCTGACAAAGCAGCAGGAAGAATATCTTAATGCCTGGGAGCTCGGAACATAAAACATCTTAATGCCTGGGAGCTAGGAACATGCCCATAAAACCGGTTTATGATGTAAACCAGGGTACATAACCTCAAACCTGTGGTGAATGCAGGAATGGGGCGGCGTAAAAAAGTATAAGTGCAAAAAAAGTAGAAGGCCAGGTATACAAGAGGTCAAAAGATAGAATACATAGAGGCTTAAAAGATAATAAAAATAATAAAGAACAAAGAATGGAAATACGCAAATAGTGGATAAAAGCAATGTAAAAACCCTTATATGGGACAATATAAGCCTGAAGCTTATAGACCAGAGAAAACTTCCATTTGAAGAAATATATGTTGATTGCAAAACGGCAGAAGATGTCGGCCTTGCAATAAAAGATATGGTTGTAAGGGGCGCGCCGGCCATCGGCGTAACTGCGGCGTATGGAGCCGTTCTTGCAGCAAGGCAGTATACAGGCAATGATGAGGAAGAGTTTATAACGTTTTTAAATGCAAAGTTGAAAATGCTTGGAAACACGAGGCCCACTGCCGTTAATCTTTTTTGGGCAATTAACAGGATGAAAGGTATTGTAGAAAAGGCCATAAGCTGGAGAAATCCCTATCCTTCAGATACCGGTTTAATTGATGCAATAAAAGACAAGCTTGCAGCGGAAGCTAAAAATATTGAAAGGGAAGACCAGGAAATAAACTTAAGGCTTGGTAAAAATGGGGCCCTTATATTTTCGGCTAAGGTTGATAAATTAAAAATATTGACACACTGCAATGCAGGCGCGCTGGCAACTGCCGGTTATGGAACAGCGCTTGGTGTAATAAGGAGCCTGTATTCTGATGGGAAAGTTGAAAATGTCATAGTGGATGAGACACGGCCATACCTTCAGGGAGCAAGGCTTACGGCATGGGAGCTTTACCGGGAGGGAATACCGTTTTTTGTTATATCCGATAATATGTCCGGCTACTTCATGTCAAAGGGTATGGTGGATATTGTTGTTGTAGGCGCAGACAGGGTAGCAGCCAACGGTGATACAGCAAACAAGATTGGGACGCTTTCTGTTTCGATTCTTGCAAAGTATTTTAATATCCCATTCTATATTGCCGCCCCGGTTTCAACAATTGATATAAATACACTTGATGGCTCAAAAATCCCCATTGAGCAGAGAGATGACAGTGAAGTAAGGGAAATTTTGGGGAAAAAGATTATCCCTGACTATATGCCTGTTGAAAATCCATCTTTTGATGTTACTCCAAATGAAAATATATCTGCAATAATTACAGAGAGGGGCGTCATATATCCTCCTTTTAAGGAAAACATTAAAAATATGATAGAAAAGCAATATGGAAAATATAAATGACAATGCTGGGAAAGCAATATGGCAGCACCGGGAAAACTATGGGAATATACCCTGGAAGCGGTATGCCTGCCACGAAAAAACATAAGGGCAGTGCTGTAAAAATCTTAGGATTATTATAGAAACTTAATCAGGATTATTCCGGCGAAACAATAAAAAAATATTAATTAATATTTTGGAGTAAATGAATGAAAAAAAACAAGGCTATGATCCTTGCAGCGGGCCTCGGGACCAGGCTAAGGCCGCTTACCGACCTGATTTCAAAACCAATGGCGCCTATAGTAAACAGGCCGGTAATGGAACATATTGTTGAACTTTTGGTAAAGCATAACTTTAAGGACGCGGTGAGTAACCTGCACTGGTTTCCAGAAGCAATCAAGGACCATTTTGGCGACGGCTCAAGATTCGGCATCAATCTTTCCTATTCTTTTGAAGATATTCTTTTAGGTACTGCGGGCGGCGTTAAAAAGGTGGAAATGTTTTTTGATAATAATACCTTTCTCGTAGTCAGCGGGGACGCCCTGACAGATATGAATCTTTCAGAAGTAATGGATTTCCATAAACAAAAAGGAGGGATAGCAACGCTTGTCCTTACTGAAATGGACGATCCGTCACAATATGGAGTAGTGCTGTTAGACGAAAACAATAAAATCACGGGGTTTCAGGAAAAACCGCTTGCCGGGGAAGAAAAGTCAAATCTCGCAAATAGTGGAATATATGTATTTGAACCTGAAATTTTTCAACATATCCCCGAAAATTCTTTTTATGATTTCGGGAAAAATGTGTTTCCTGCCCTGCTGGAGCAGAATATCCCGTATTACGGATTTAAGCACAATCATTACTGGAACGATGTGGGCGGCCTTGATGAATACCAGAAGGGCAACTTTGATGCATTGGAAGGGAAAGTCAAAGTAACTATACCGGGAAACCAGATCAGGGATGGAGTATGGGTTGGAAAAAACTGCAGGATACAGGAAGAAGTAGTTATTATACCGCCTGTATGTATTGGTGACAGCTGTACAATAAAGAAGGGAGCAAAGCTTTTTGGGCCAATTATTCTTGGGAACAATACCATAGTGGACGAAAGAGCTGTACTTTACAGGGGAATAAAGTGGGGTAGCGGTTATATCGGAAAAGACGCATCACTTATTGGCGCTATAATTGGTTCCAACACCAAAATAAAAGACAAGGCCTCCGTGCTTGAAAAAGCTGTCATAGGGTCCAAAAGCATAATCGGTGACGGCATTATTATCCATCCAAGCGTAAAGATTATGTCAAACGAAATAATAA
>PMCC01000125.1:24572-29072 GCA_003155275.1 Actinomycetota bacterium
CTTAAGTGCGGACAGCCATTTCCCGGATTAAACTCAAATGGCGGCCCGGATGGTCGCTCAGTTGGCGGCCCAGACAGTAGCTTTGGCAGTCAGGGCATTGACAAAAAAACAGCATCAGGTAGAATTTGCAGCTTATGTAAAAATGAAAATTTCTATTTTTACAAGTCCCGCAGTTTTGCATTTTATGAAGGCACGGCTGCGGAATTAATAAAAAAATATAAATATAGGAAATATTATTTTTTAAAAGATATCCTTGCAGGATTTTTAAAAACAGCTTATAAAAACTATTACAGTGAAGAAAAAATAGATTTTATTGAAACCGTACCGGATTTTATACGGCAGCGGGAATTTAACAACTTTGGAGAAATGCAGGAGCAAGGATTAAACCATATGCAGATTATTGCGGCAAGGCTGTCTGTATTATTAAATACCCCATATTCGGGAAATATTAAAAAAATTAAAAAGACCTCAAGGCAGCAGCTGCTTGACAGGTCCGACAGACAGTTAAACCCGGCAGGCGCTTTCAAGGTTATAAATCGTATGAAGTCACAGGGGAAAAATTTTCTTGTAATCGATGATGTCTGGACCACAGGCTCAACATTAAACGAAGTCAGTATCGCCCTTAAAAATGCGGGAGCCGACCGTGTATATCTACTTACAATTGCCAGGGGTATGTGAGGATATGACAGAAAAAAACGTTGACAAAATTAAGATAGGTGACAATATTATAAATGGNNAATAGTATCAGGAATCGTCAAATGGTTCAGTTCTGAAAAAGGGTTTGGATTTGTCACTTGCAGCGATGGCAGGGATATTTTTGTTTATTATACTGAGATACAGACCGAAGGATTTAAGACATTGCAGAAAGGGCAGAAAGTACAGCTGGAAATATTTTCCGGCGAGAGGGGTCCCCAAGCGTTTGATGTCAGGCTGATATGATAAACATATTTTAAGGCAAAGGTAAAATGTGAAAAAGTATTAGGACTTAAAATGCCGGGGTTTTATTTTGAGCAGCAAAATTTTTATAAAAATATTAAAGCTTTAAAAAGGAGGTAAAATGGAATTTATTGTAAAAGGAAGAAATATCGATCTTACAGACGATTTAAAGCAAATGGCTGAAAAGAAGATTAGGGCAAGGGTTGAAAAATACTGCCCCAAGGCAGTAGAAGTGAAAGTTGAGCTGTCGCAGGAGAAAAATCCAAAAATAGCTAAAAATAAAATTGCTGAAATAACTGTCGTAACACCTGGCGAAATATTAAGNNCAGAGAGGCAGGAGAAATAATGCCAACAATAAGGCAACAAACTTTGAGTATATTGAAGAAGATTTAAAAAACCAGAGAGTAACAAGCCTTGAGGATATTGAAGAGGAGTTAAAAAGCCAGATTGTAAAGGTTAAGACATTTGCTATCAAAAAAACTACGCCTGAAGATGCTATTATACAGATGGAGCTTTTAGGGCATGATTTCTTTGTTTTTATAAGTTCCGAGACAGGGGAAACGGCAATTGTTTACAGGCGCATAGACAAAAACTATGGTTTGATAGAACCTGTTTACAATGAATGATTTTTAAAAAATAAATAGGAGCAAAAAACAGACAGGATATTATTATATTTATATTTAGAGCCCTGGCATAGGGCACATTACTGAATTAATTCTTTTTAAAAATGTATTATTTTATAATTGCGGGGTGGTTTAAATAGTTAATTTACTTGGGAATGCTTTAAAATTTGGTGCCGGCAGGCAGCTGAAAAAATATGAGGAAATTGTTAAAGTAGTAAATAATTTCGAAAGCTCTGTTTCAAAACTGTCAAATTCAGAGCTTTCTGCAAAGACTTTTGAGTTTAAAAAAAGATATGAAGAGGACCAGGACCTTGACAATCTGCTTCCTGAAGCTTTCGCAGTATGCAGAGAAGCTGCCAAAAGAACTATAAATATGCGGCATTTTGATATCCAGATCCTGGGAGGCATCGTGCTTCACGAAGGAAAGATAGCAGAAATGAAAACCGGGGAAGGGAAAACGCTTGTCGCGACTCTTCCGGTTTACCTTTTCTCCATTACAGGAGAACCAACACATATTGTAACAGTCAACGACTACCTTGCCAAAAGGGATAGCCAATGGATGGGTCCAATATATAATCTATTGGGAGTAAAAGTAGGGTTGCTCCAGCACGGCATGAGCACTCCTGAAAAAATCGTTGCATATAATTGTGATGTTGTTTACGGAACCAATAATGAATTCGGTTTCGACTATTTAAGGGACAATATGGTTACAAGGCAGCAGGACAAGGTCCAGAATGGCCACTATTTTGCTATAGTCGATGAAGTCGACAGTATCCTGGTTGATGAAGCAAGAACCCCTCTCATAATCTCAGGCGTCGCCTATGAGACAACTGAGCTTTATAAGAAATTTGCGTCANNGTTACAGAAGAAGGTGTAACGAAAGTTGAAAAGATATTGGGAATTGAAAATCTCTATGACCCGAAAAACTATCTGTATATCCACAGCCTCAACCAGTCACTGAAGGCCCAGAATCTCTTCAAACGGGATGTTGATTATATGATAAAGGATGGCGAAGTGTTGATTGTTGATGAATTCACCGGAAGGCTGATGGAGGGCAGAAGATACAGTGAGGGGCTCCACCAGGCTATTGAAGCCAAGGAACGTGTGAAGATAAGGGAAGAAAACCAGACTCTTGCAACCATCACAATACAGAATTATTTCAGGCTTTATGGCAAACTTGCAGGGATGACGGGTACGGCACTTACTGAAGCTGAAGAATTCAGGCATATTTATAAGCTTGAAACAGTGGTGGTCCCTACAAACATGCTCATGATAAGAAAGGATATGCCGGACCTTATTTACAAGACCGAAGACACTAAATTCAACGCCGTCGTTGAGGATATTGCGGAAAGGTATGAAAAAGGGCAGCCTGTGCTAGTTGGTACAATCTCGATAGAAAAATCAGAAAGGCTCAGCAGTATGCTTAAGAGAAGAGGCGTACCCCACCAGGTATTGAATGCAAAATATCATGAAAAGGAAGCGGAGATAATTGCACTGGCGGGCCAGAAAAAAGCTGTGACTATTGCTACTAATATGGCAGGAAGAGGTACAGATATTGTCCTTGGAGCAGGCGTTGTTGAAGTGGGAGGGCTTCACGTTCTTGGAACTGAAAGGCATGAGTCCAGGAGAATTGATAATCAGCTTCGAGGCCGAACCGGCCGGCAGGGAGATATAGGTTCAAGCGAGTTTTTTTTGAGCCTTGAAGATGATCTCTTAAGGCTTTTCGGTTCTGACAGGATAAGCTGGGTTATGGAAAGGTTTAACTTTCCTGAAGATATACCCATACAGCATCCAATAATAAACAAATCAATTGAAAACGCCCAAAGGCAGGTCGAATCAAGGAATTTTGAAATCAGGAAACATGTCCTTGAATACGACGATGTAATGAACAAACAGAGGGAAGTTATTTATAAAAGGCGTTCACTTGCCCTTGAAGAAAGCGGTTTAACTGAAAGTGTAATCGAGACAATAAAAGGAGCTGTCAGCAGCATTATTAACCTTTATATAAACCCTGCAGAATTTGCGGAGAATTGGGATCTTGAGGAATTGGGCAAGTTCCTGGAGACAGTTTTTGCAAGGAATCTGCTTGAAGCAGACGATGTGCAGGAAAAAATTTCTAACTTACGCCTAAAAATCGCTGATTTAAAAGAGATTGTAACAGATGAAGCATTAAAAACATTTGATGAAAGGGAGAAAGAACTTTCTCCTGAGATACTTCTGCAACTTGAAAAGCTTGTCATTCTTAATGTCATGGACAACAGGTGGAGGGAACATCTACTTGAAATGGATTACTTAAAAGAAGGCATTGGTTTAAGGGCCTACGGTCAGCTGGACCCTCTGGTTGAGTATAAGCGTGAAGCCTACAATCTTTTTTTGAGCCTGATTGAAGAAATAAAAGTGGATACCGTCAAACTGGTTTTTAATGCAAAGGTAGTTGTCAGGGGTCCCGACGGCGAAGAAGAGGAAGCAAAGGACATGTCGGTAAAGAACATTAAAACCTCTGGTCCTTCAGATGCTGTGACTAATTCTTCGGGGGATTCTTCAAAGGCTTCAAGACCGGAGCCTGTTAGAGTGGCTGAAAAAATCGGCAGGAATGATTTATGCCCGTGCGGAAGCGGAAAAAAATATAANNGGTACAATGACTCTATGATTATTTGTGAAGCTCTATGGAGACATACAACGATTTTTAAAGCTCTCTAAAGTCTATTGTTTATGTTCTTGGGTGAGCTTTAAAATACTCTGTTAACCACTGCAGGGTTATATAATGATAAGAACAATTTAAATATGAGGTAAAAATAATATGCTCGATGAATATAAAGACAGGATTGTAAAAGCCAATGAAAAATACTCATACCTGAGAGGTTGTCTTTGACCTGGGTAACAAAGCAAATGAAATTTCTGCTCTTGAGCAGGAATCTGCGCAGGATGGTTTTTGGAATGA
>PMCC01000164.1:0-802 GCA_003155275.1 Actinomycetota bacterium
CGCATCCATTGCATAACTTTTGATAAGTTTTGGGAATACTTTTTTAAAAGCCTCTGTTCTTGAAAGTACATCAAATCCGGCAATTTTTCCGTCTATGAAGGCAAAAAGTCCATTCTGGCCTTCAATAAATTCAAAGCTGTCAAAATATTTTTTCAGTCTTTCAGAAACCGTGTCAAATGCATCGTGCATAGCGCCTGTGCTGCTTTTTACGTTTAATTCCTGGTTCATCACATCTATTTTTTCCCAAACTTTTCCCTGGTCCGCATGGAATTCCCGTGACTCCATCAGGGACTTGTTTACATCCAAGTGCTTTTCCCTGCGAATGTCGTAATTTAAATATGCTTCAGAGTGGCCGAAATTCTCAGTAGTATAATTCCATCTGTGCGCCTCAACACAGCTTACAGGTATTACTGTTGTCGACTTGGGCTCAAGAAGAATACTTGCATTTAAAATCCTGTTTTGCTTTGCTCCTATTACCTCTTCCCCATCAAGCAAGAGCACCGGGATTTCGGCAAGATTTTGCGCCATAAGCTCCGGAACCGAGCCACCGGAATTTTTTTCCCCTATAATCAGAAGCCGGCTGTTTATTGCGTCTTCCATCGTAAGATAATCAGGGTTTTTGTAGCCATTTTCCGCGAAAAGAGGTATTATTGTAAGGTTATTAAATTCTTTTAATTCGCCCCACCTTAGTTTTGAAATAAAATCAAACATTATACTTTCCATATATTATTCATCTCCCTGTTGTGTCATTGTTTTTAGGTAACACCAAAAACATATTGTATTTGTACAAAACTTACCCCCG
>PMCC01000164.1:822-2967 GCA_003155275.1 Actinomycetota bacterium
ATCAAAAAACTTTAATTTAATTACTCATAAAGTTAATTATATATGAGTGCTTTGACAACTGTTTGTCATAGTAGAAACTGGTATTTATATTTATTTTTAAAATTATTCAGCAATATTTTTAAAGCTATTTATAAAAACAATGATAAAAAATACAGCATATTTGTCACTGAATCACTCCGGGTATATAATAAATCACGTGAAAGGTGAAATAGTTGAAGGAGATTTTCCTAAAGGCGCAACTTTGGCGCCTGCAGGCCTGATCGAACAGGATGCAGAGATCAGCTGGGTTGATGGATGGATGTCTAAAACGGAGCGCCTTAAAGGCAAAATTGAAAAGATTGAACTTTTAGACAGAGGCAGCCAGTCTTCCGGGTCTTCAGGCGGTGGCCTTACTCCCCTTGAAGGTGGCATCATCGGGGGCTCAGTTGCAGGATATGATGGATTTCTTGCAGGCTATCTTTCNNAAGATACTTCGTCTGCATTTCAGATATTGAAATGTATAACCTAATGCTCAGTCTATAAAATATGCCGATACTGCCGGGCAGCACTATTTTTTACCCGGTTTTAACTTATTTATACTGCCAGGATCACGGCAATCATCACCCAATATCTCCCAACTCTTACTTTTATTTTACTCTATTTTTTCCAGGGCGGCTTTTTAAAAGACTTCTTTTTGCCGCCGAAAGACGTATTTGGGCCATATGCTCCAGAGCCGCCGCCTCTTGAGCCACTGCTGCTGCCGCTACTGCTTTTTGAACCGCCGCCACTTCCGCTTCCACCACTACTTTTTGTACCGCCACCACTTCCGCTGCCGCTTCTTGTGCCACCGCTTCTTGTGTCGCCGCTTCTTGTGCCGCCGCTTTTTATGCCGCCGCCTGAACCGTCCACCCTTATCTTTCTTCCTTTGTAGACCTCATTTTCAAAAGCTTCAAGGACTTCCTGCAAATAGGGCTCCTTCATGTCAATAAATGAATAGGCGCCCTTGACATTTATCCGTTCAAATACTCCTGCTGAAAGCCCGGTCATTTCAATAAGATAATTCAACATCTTGCCTGTTGTAAAACCGTCCATGGTGCCGATGTTTATAAACATGCTATTGCCCCTGGTGCCTGAACTTCTCTCTCTTACGTGGTCCTTCTTTAAAAAGTCTATATTTAAGTCTTCTTCTTCCCTGTAATAGTCTATGAAACGGTTAAATTCAAGTGAAACGATCCGCTTTATCAGTTCATCTTTATCAATATCTTTAAGCTCGTCATTTATTGCAGGCAGGTATTTGGAAATCTCCTCCCTGTCTATCTCCACTTTTTGTATCCTTTTCATAAACGACATAAGCTGGGCCTCACATACTTCCGCGCCACCCGGCACTTTTGCATAAACAAGCTTTGTGTTTATCTGCCTTTCTATCTGCTTTATCTTGCCCATATCCTTTGTATTTGCAATGGTTACTGTTATACCTGACTTTCCCGCCCTTGCTGTTCTTCCGCTCCTATGCGTGTAAATCTCTATCTCGTCAGGCAAACGGTAGTTTATTACGTGGCTCACGTCATTTACATCTATCCCTCTTGCGGCCACATCTGTTGCAACCAGCAGCTGAAGGGACCGGTCCCTATAATGCTTCATGACCTTATCGCGCAGGGCCTGGCTTAAGTCGCCATGCAAAGAATCAGCATTATAGCCGTCATTTATAAGCTTTTCAGCTATTTCCTGGGTTTCTATCTTTGTCCTGCAAAACACTATTGCGAAAATATCAGGGTTTGCATCCACGATCCTCTTTAAAGCTTTGTAGCGGTCATGCTCATGTATAATATAATAGAAATGCTCGGTATTGTCTGCCGCAGCATTCTTTGGCCCCACTGTTATCTCATAAGGATTTTTCAGGTATTTTGATGTTATCGCATGAATACCGTCAGGCATGGTGGCTGCAAACAGCCAGGTTTTTTTGTCATTTGGAGTAAATTCAAGTATTGCATCAATATCCTCCTGAAAACCCATGTTCAGCATTTCATCTGCTTCGTCAAGAATCACATATTTAACGGTGGAAAGATTAATATTCTTGCGCCTGATAAGGTCAGTAAGTCGTCCGGGTGTGGCAACCACTATATGCACGCCTTTCTTAATGGCGCTTATCTGGTTTTCCATGCTCGC
>PMCC01000046.1 GCA_003155275.1 Actinomycetota bacterium
TTACCTTTTTGCATTTTTAAATATCAATGAAGTATACATGATAGGCGGCGCGCATGCAATTGTAGCGCTTGCATATGGAACAGAAACAATAAAAAGGGTAGACAAGATAGCCGGACCAGGCAATATTTATGTTACAGTTGCCAAAAAGCTTGTTTATGGTTCTGTAGGAATAGACAGTCTTGCAGGCCCGAGCGAAGTGCTTATTATTGCTGATGAGAGCGCTGACGGGGCTTTTGTGGCTTCGGATCTTCTGTCACAGGCGGAACACGATCCCGATGCCAAAAGCATCCTTCTTACTACTGAACAGAATCTTGCATCAGAGACAATAAGCCAGGTCTACAGGCAGCTGGATTTTCTTTATGAGACATATCCAAATAGTTTCAGCAGGGATATGGTCATACGTTCTCTTGAGAAAAACTGCAGGATATTTTTAAATCCTGACATAGGTTTCTTAATTGATATATGTAATCTTATTGCTCCTGAGCACCTTGAAATAATGGCAAATGATTTTGATAAAGTGCTGTGCGGCATAAAAAATGCCGGAGCAATATTCCTGGGAAACTATACCCCTGTTGCAGTAGGGGATTACATATGCGGAACAAACCATGTGATTCCTACAGGCGACAATGCGAGGTTTTCATCACCGCTTGGAGTTTATGATTTCTGCAAGAAGAGCAGTGTCGCTTTTTATGATAAGGAGCATTTAAGAAAAGAAAGAAAATATATTGAAATTTTATCGGAATTTGAAAACCTTCTTGCGCATAATAATTCAGTAAAGATAAGATTTAAGGGAGATAAGGATTATATAAAATGAAAACCAGTTTAAAACCATGGATAAATGACCTCCCGGATTATGTTGCGGGCCGTACTGTTGAAGAAATAAAAAGAAAATATGGCTTGGCATCGGTTTATAAGCTTGCTTCCAATGAAAACCTGTTTGGCCCTTGCGGCAAGGTCAAAGAAACCTTAAAAGAATGCATAGGAAGTGTAAATTATTATCCTGACAGTGGCACATATGAGATAAGGACGGCAATTGCTGATAAATTTAATATTTCCAAAGACAATATTATAATGGGTGACGGGACCGACCAGGTCATTGAAATGATTTGCGATTGCTTTATTGACAGGCAGGATAATATTGTAACAGGCGACCCGAATTTCCTGATTTATGAGAAATCTGCGCTTATATCAGGGGGAAGCGCTAAAAAAGTCCCCCTTCGCCCAGATTTTTCCCAGGACATCAAATCGATGCTCAACGCCGCAGACAGCAATACAAAGGCAATTTTTATTGCTAGCCCCCATAACCCATCAGGCACAATAATTTCTAAAGAGGATTTTGAATACCTGCTAAAGTATGCAGGCAGAAATATCCTGATAATAATGGACGAGGCTTATTATGAGTACATGCCTCCTCAGAAGCAGTTGGATACAGTTTCTTACATATCCGGCAATCCCAACCTGATTGTGCTCAGGACATTTTCCAAGATTTACGGCCTTGCAGGATTAAGGATAGGTTATGGCATTGCTAACACTGAAATAATAACAGGCCTTAATAAAATCAGGCTGCCTTTTAATGTCAGCTCCATGGCGCAAAAAGCTGCATGCGCCGCGCTTGCCGACGNNCTTTAAGGAAGCAGGGATAGAATATGTCGAGTCTTTTGCAAATTTTGTCCTTATAAAGACAGGTGAGAAAAGCGGGGACATTGTTGAAGAATTACTAAAGAACGGTTTTATAGTAAGGCCCGGTGTAAACCTGGGACTGCCCGGATATATCAGGGTTACTTTGGCCACACCTGAAATTGACGATAAATTCCTTAAGGTATTTATGGAAATTTATAAAAAATTATATCAGGGTTAAAAAAATATAAAATTAACAAAATAAACTAAAAAAGGCACCAGCGGAAAGGAATAAAAATGGCGACTGTATTGACAGGGAAAAATACCGAGGTTAAATTCGGGCAGGGACTTCCTACTGTAATTATTGCAGAAAGAATAAACCCTACAGGCAGGAAGAGCCTTGCTGAGGAATTAAAGCTTGGAAAACTGGATATTGTTGAAAGTGATGCAATAAGGCAGACCCAGGCCGGAGCTCAAATTATTGACGTTAATGTGGGGGCTGTAAGCGTAAATGAAGTGGACATGCTTCCAAAAGCATTAAAAAAAGTCATGGAAGTAACTGACATGCCGATCTGCATAGATTCAGCAAATCCAAAAGCCATAAGGGCAGCATTGGAGGTCTATCCGTATAAAGCGCTCATAAATTCCGTCAACGGCAAAGAGGAATCCCTGGAAGAGATTTTGCCGCTTGTCAAAGAAAGTGGCTGTGCGGTGGTGTGCCTTACAATGGATGAGGGCGGTATTAAAAACGATGTTGATTCAAGAGTTGCAGTTGCAAGAAAAATCATTAAAAGGGCGGAATCCCTGGGGATAAAAAGAGATGATTTGGTGCTTGACTGCCTGGTTATGACTGCATCGACAGATTCAAATGCCGGCAGGATAACACTTGAGACCATGAGGCAGATAGTTGCAGAATTCGGAGTTTCAACTACGATGGGGGCTTCAAATATAAGTTTCGGCATGCCAAACAGGGAACTCCTGAATATCCATTTTATAACCATGTCAATAATAAACGGTTTGACGGCGCCTATTACAGATCCTCTTATCGAAGGCCTGATTGCCGCCATGAAAGCTGCAGATTTTCTTGCCGGGCGTGATCCTTATGGCATGAATTATATTGCGGATTATAGAAAGAAATAAATTAAAAAAACAACTCAGAAAAGCAGCTTTTCATTGTCCGGTTTGTAAAAAACAATTTGTCATTGTCCGGTTTGTAAAAAACAATNNCAGTTTTACATTTTAAATATTTTATTGCCGGTTGCAATCTTTTTTTATAAGGTAAGGTAAGAAATTAGAAATTTTTTACCTTACCTTATACTTTATTGGGAATTATGAAATTTAAATGAGCTAAAATCTTTTTTAAGTCCTTTTTCATCAATATCAACAAGTATTTATTTTTATATCAATTTTGCACCTTTATTTTCAGGTCATCAGCTTTTACAAAAACGTCATTTGTGCTTACCCTGAATTTTATCTTCCCTGTCTTATGAGCTTGAAAATCTAAAATCAGGTTTATCCGGCTGTTGTCTTTAATAATATAATTATGATAAACCCACATAAATATACCTTTTGATTTATTCGGAAAAATATTTATACTGCCATATCGTTCAACTCCAGTTAATTCCAGACCATCCGGCAGCTCAAGCTCAATTGAAGAAATTGCCATATCTTTGTTGAGTAAATTTCTGATAGTATATTCAACACTGAACTTGTCGCCGACTTTTTTTGTTTTGCTGTCGATATTGTATTCAATATTAATATAAAACTTTGGTTCAACCATTTTATATAATGTCAAATTTTCATTAAATCTGGGCCAGTAATAACTTTGGCCTATTTTCTGCAAATTGAAGTTTAAGTTTATGTTACTATCATTTCCAACAAAATATAGAGTTTTACCGGTTAGGAGGTTATCTTTCATACTGTTTATTGAGTATCTTTTATCACTGTTTGGTATAAATGTTATTTGTTTGTTTCTCTGTTCAAACAGGTTAATAAAAGAACCAATATTTTCTGAAGCAGTAAAAGTATATAAAATTGAATTCTTTTCCATATTATTAAAAGCTTTGTCCCAGAAAAGATATATTCCTTCTGGTTTGGAAAGGTCAGCTTTTTTATAATTTGAAAAAGCAAGATATGCAGGTTGGGAAAAGAAAAATAAAAAAATAATAGCAAATGTAAAACATTTTAAAATCTGTTTTCTTTTATTTATAAGTTTATTTTCAGTATGTCCTGGAATTTTTCCTGGAGGGACTTCTGTACTGGAAATTTTCTGGTTGAATGTCTCTGCTATTTCATCTGGTTGCCTGTGATTATCCCACTTTTTAAACAAGAGATTGAATATATCCAAGATAAAAAGAAATCCAAAAGATATATAGACAGTCATTACAAGCATCGTGTCTATTGTATAATTCTCAGGAGCCCAAGTAAGGTACTGGCTTATGATTGCCATACTTAAAACAGGTACCAGGATAGTTGCAACAGCAAATTTCCAGCTTTTCATGGCAAGATATACAAAACCAATTATTGCCATTATTATTAGTACAGCACCAAAGTTATTATATATGATTAAGATAAATTCTTTAGAAACATTAAGGATATTATGCAAGTCTTTGTTTCCAAATGATCCACCATGTACCCCACCTGCTGTTTCTCTTCCTGTTACATAATAAAAAAACTTTTTTATAGTAGTCACAGGCCCAAATCCCTGCAATGACCTTATCGGCAGGTAAGCATATGAAAATAAAGGCAAAATAAAAAATATTATGCTCAGTGAAATTACTTTAAAGCTTTTAAAAATTTTTGGATTAACGGCAATTATGTAAAATAAAAAAGCTGGCAGAACAAAAAATGCTATAGGGTGGTCTGTAAGACTTAATCCCAGGAAAAAGAAAAATAGATAGAGATGCTTTCTTAATTTGCTTTCATTATATAGCACCGCACTAAAAATAATGAAAGCAATAAAAAAGCTGTTAAGGGTATCAAATTCCAGCCTGACTGCAATGAACCAGAAAGTAAACAAAAATGCAAATGACAGAGAGCATGCAAGGCTTATAAATTCATTTTTTATAACTTTATTTATTGCAAGGAATAAAAATAAAATTGTAAACGCTCCGAAAATAGCTGAAATTAAATTAAGCCTGTATGCAAGATCACCAATGGGTATTATTGCCATAAGTTTGCCTATCAAAGAAAATACAGGATATCCGGTGGGAACTAAAACCTGCATCTGGGGAATCTGGATAGCATACCATGAAGTATCACCCCCCACCAATTTATGCTCAAGCGTAAGCAGGTAAGTGATAAATGGAATCAGGAATGATAATGCAGCAGTTGCTGCAATTTTGTATTTTAGGACGAATCCTTTAGTCTTTAATAACATAATTAATTGGTATCATAAAAAATTATTGGAAAAATTTTACTTCGCAGAAGTTTTTCTTATTGATTAATCCTTTTAATATTTATAAGATTATATCTTATTACCTGCAATTAAAAAGATTTGTTTAAATTTTCCTTAAAACCATGCGTCATGGAAGTGAGCGTATTAAAAATACTTGAATTGTTTATATCAAAAGATATTAATTAGAGAAAGCTAAGTTATTTAAACTAAAATGATATTTGGACCAAACTAATGTTTTTAATGAAATGCTGTTAGAACCTCAGGAAATATTTTTAAAAGATCCCTAATAATATTTTGTTAATGAATTTTATTGCCTCTTTGGATAAAATGTTCTTATGAATAATAATTTTGATGTAATCATATCGGGCTGCGGTCCTGCAGGCAGCATTCTTGGGTATTTGCTGGCGCAAAACAATATAAGTGCGCTTATCCTCGAAAAGGAAATATTTCCGAGAAAGAAATTATGTGCAGGCGGAATTCAGCACCGGACTCTTAAGCTTATCCCATTTGATGTCAGTGAGGTTATTGAAAAAACTATTTACGGCATTTATTTTTCACTTGCCAACAAAGATGTTATTCATAAAAAGAGTGACAGCCCTATAATCTATACTGTCGAAAGAGCCATATTCGATAACTTTCTTGCAGGCAGGGCCGATGGTTCTGGATGCAGGATACAATATGGTGAGGGATTAACAGATTATGAGTTTTTTGATGAGTATGTAGAGGTGCACACCGGTAAGTCAAGCTACAGAGCGAAAATCCTTGTAGGAGCTGATGGAATTAGGGGGGCGGTACATAAAAAAATTACAGGCAGCAATAGTTTTAATAAAATAATAGGATATGAGACCGAAATTGAATATGGTGACGGTGGTTTTATGGTTAAAGACCGCACCGGCAATATCTTTGATTTTAAAGATTCAGTAAGGCTTGATTTTAACGGAGTAAAGAAGGGTTATGGCTGGGTATTTCCTAAAAATAACAGAATGTCCTGCGGAGTTGGGGCGCCGGCGGCCAATGCTCCTAAAGCCAAAAAGTATTTTAAACTGTTTCTCTCGGAATTTTATGCCCTGGGAAAATCATTAATTAACGTACCGGAATCAGTNNGGAATCATTACAAGGGCTGAAAACTGAAACTATATCGAAATCATTGACAGAACCTGTATCTGGAATCAGCTTACCTTTGCCTGCACATGGCGGTCTTAAAATTATGGCCCATGGAATACCTGTTAGAAAAAAGGACACTCCTTACTGCGGGTATAGGGTGATTGCTGTCGGAGATGCCGCTTGCTTTGGTGACGGATTTACCGGAGAAGGGCTTTATAATGCAATAAAAAGCTCTATTATTGCAGCCGATTGCATAAAAAATTCCTTAAAAAATTCTGATTTTTCGTTTTCTGATTATTTTAAGCTTATCGAAGCTGATATCTGCAGGGACATAAAAATCTCACTGATGCTCACTAAAGTTTTTTACAGCTCGGTTTTTTTGTTTTACAACCTTTTAAAAAAGAACGATAATTATTTTCATGCTTGCTGCAGAATCTTAAGGGGGGAAAGGACCTATAAAGAAATTGTGGAAAAGCTTAAATTCATAAAGTTTTAATAGTAGAATAGTATATACAGTACTAATAGTGCAGACAGCATTAAGTTAAGTCGGCATATGAATTTTAAGAATTTAAACAAAAATATTTAAGCTAAAGCCTTAAATAAAGAGGGGAAAATGCCTGAAAGTAAAAATGAAACAGTAATAGTCCAGATTTCTGACTTGCACGTCGGAGAATCTGAATTTGTACCCAGCCTGCTTACGAGGTGTGTGGATGAGATAAATGAATTAAAACCGGACATTGTGATGATAACTGGAGATCTGACTGGTATGGGTTACAGAAGGGAATATGATACCGTTAAAAATTATATTTCTCCCATTAAGTGCAAAAACATTTTGATAATGCCCGGCAATCACGATTCAAGAAATGTAGGGTATATGCATTTTGAAGATCTTTTTGGAGAGAGATATTCAAGTTTTAAGACAGAGGAATTAATAATTGTTTCAGCTGACTCGAGCGAGCCCGATCTTGATAACGGCCATATAGGCAGGGAATACTATAGCTGGATTAAAAATGAGTTCAAAAATGCCAAACCCAATGACTTAAAGATATTTGCCATGCACCACCATCTTATCCCTATCCCAGAGACCGGACGCGAAAGAAATATTGTCCATGATGCAGGGGATGTTCTTGAAGTTCTTGTGGATTCAGGTGTTGATATTGTTTTATGCGGGCATAAACATGTTCCTTACATATGGCGCATGGAGGATATATATATCATAACTGCGGGAACGGTATCGAGCTTAAGGCTCAGGGGAAAAATAGAACCTAATTATAATATTGTTTATATTAGAGATGATGCCATAGATATTTACAGAAGATATCCTTTTGACAAGATAGAAAAAATAATAGGGCTTGAAAGAAAGACTTCCAAGAGTAAATTAAATGATAGGTTTGTTAAAGAAAAAGTCAAATTCTGATAAGAAGCTGGCTGCATTAATCGACGGAGAGCATTACCCGCAGATAAATCTTGACGCCATAAAACTTTTGAAAAAAAATTTTAAAGGCAGTTTTTGCGGCATTATTTTTCTTGGAGGCACAGAAAAACTTATAAGTGAGGACCTTGAGCAATTTTATGGACACAAAGTCATAAAAATAGGGGATCTGGACCGGGATTTTTTAAAGGCGCTTGATGTTTTAAAGCCTGACCTAGTCTATGATTTAAGCGATGAACCTGTCGTAAATTACATGGCAAGAATGAAGATTGCTTCCTATAGTTTTGCAAGAAAATGTTCGTACATGGGACCCGATTTTTATTTTGAATATGAGCCTAAAACGCTGAAATTTAAAAATCGCAGCCTTCTTGTAATCGGCACTGCTAAAAGAATAGGTAAAACTGCAGTCAGTTCATATCTTGCAAAGGCTTTTTCTTTAAAAAGAAAAACATGCATCCTTGCAATGGGCAGGGGCGGGCCCTTAGTGCCCCGGGTCATTAAAGGCAGTGAAATCATGATTACTCCCGAATACCTGCTTACTATTTCAAGAAACGGCATGCATGCCAGCTCTGATTATATTGAGGATGCCCTTTTTTCCAGGGTGGATACGGTAGGCGCCAGAAGATGTGGTGGAGGTTTTGGGGGAAAGTTCTTTTTATCAAATATAGCCGCAGGAGTGAAGCTTTGCGAAAGCCTAAATCCTGAAATTACGCTGGTGGAAGGAAGCGGAGCCTCCGTGCCGCCGGTACTGACTGACCGGCAGGTTTGCGTTATCGGCGCAAACCAGGGCTGGGAAAGTATTGTCGGATATCTTGGGCTTTACAGGATATTGACATCAGACATGATTTTTCTGACAATGTGTGAAGAGCCATTTGCAGATTCCCAAAAGATTGATTTTCTTGTGCAGGAAATCAGGAAAGCAAAACCGTCAGTAAAGATAATTAAATCTGTTTTCAGGCCTGAGCCTTTATACAGTATAAAGAATAAAAAAGTATTCCTGGTCCTTACTGCAAGCAGCCTGATTGAAGAAAAGATCAGCAGATACTTGGAAAAAGAATATGGCTGCAAAGTTGTAAAAGCGTCTTTTAATCTTGCCAACAGGCAAAAGCTTAAGGTCGAGCTTGAGGGATTTGATGATTATGATGTATTGCTTACGGAGCTGAAAGCTGCATCAGTCGACATGGTTACCGAGCATGCGTATAGGATCGGCAAGGAAATAAATTATATGAACAATATCCCTGTAATTATTGAAGGCGCAGTGGAACTTAAGGATTTTATTAAAGATTTAGTGAATTAGTCAGGGACCGGTGGATAATTATATGTAAAAACTTAAGTTAAAAAAGTTTATGTTCACTTTTAAAAAAATTCAGGTTAAATTTCAACAGATAATTTTTATAAAAATTAAATTACTAGCAAATAACAAATAATTATTTAAAATAAGTAAAAATAAAAGAGCAAATAAGAATGGCAGACAAGATGACAGATACCGATATAAGGCAAAGTAATCCCCCAAACCAGGTGATTGTATTAAGCGATAATAAAAGCGGCCTTCCATTTTCTAAAGGTATTCTTGCTTCCTCAATATCGGTGACAGGCTTGGAGATAGGATTGTGCCATAAAATAGCTTATGAGATAGAACAGTACCTTGTAACCAATAAAATATCCAAGATTGCAATGGACGACTTAAGGTCCACTGTTTTCAGGTTTATAAAGGACACTGTAAGTATTCTTTATGCGGAGAAATATCTTATGTGGCAGTCAGTCGGCAAGTTGAAAAAACCCATAATCCTTTTAATAGGAGGGGCAACAGGAGTAGGCAAGTCAACGGTAGCTACGATTCTTGCAAACAGGCTCAATATTACCAGGGTGGCTTCATCAGACGCAATCAGGGAAGTGATGCGCGCAACTGTATCTGATAAGTTGATAAGGCCGCTTAGAGGCTCCTCGTTTAATGCCTACCAGAATCTGACATTGCCGCCGGTTGGGGTGGAGCCGGTCATCCTGGGCTTCAGGGAACAGGCCATTGCAGTAATTGTCGGCATAGAAGCTATCGTCAAAAGAGGCATAGAAGAAAAAAACGACCTTATTATCGAAGGCGCGCATGTGGTTCCGGGCTATATGGATTTGAAGAAATATGCAAAAAAGGCGATTATCCAGGAAATGGTTATCTCTGTACCTGACAAGGAGNNATTGACAATACTGTGAGCGAAATACTGGAAATTTTGTTTAAAAGGGTAAGGGCTGAATTCAGCAAAATAAGGGCCTGAAAAGGCGGTTTATTTTACTGTAAAATTTACAGAGATCGGTGTGCCGCCATTTAGATCATACTCCATCCTGTAATTGCCTGGTTCGTAAGTGTCATCTTTCATTATAAGGCCGGCAGCAATCTGGCCGGAGCCTTCTTTTTTTGTCGACACCGAATCATCCTGTATAAGTTCTTCTTTTGAATCCTTAATTTTAAACCACTTTATATTTATGGTGTTTCCGGTTTTTAAGTCTTTTACAATAAATATAGCATAAATAGCGGAACCGCTGCTTAGAACAAAATCATTCGTTTTATCGGAAGGCAGGCTTTGCATTTCTGCTTCAGAGAGACTTTTTTTTTCAGTGATTATCACTTTCTCTATCAGGGGTTCTTTTATAAGCAGGGTATAGATTGCTGCGGCAAAAATTGCAGCCAACAAGATTAAGATTATTACGGTCTTTTTGTTCATTGAAGATAAATTATAACATTACCGGCATATATTCAATAAAAGAATAAAAAATTCTGGCAAAGTAACAATCCGTCAAAGTAAAAACCCGTCAAAATAAAAACCCGGCAAAATAAAAACCTGGCAAAATAAAAACCTGGCAAAATAAAAACCCGGCAAAATAAAAACCCGGCTCAGAATTTATTATTTTAAACCGGATCTTTATTTTTTAATCTTTTAAAAAATATTTTAAGGACTTTTTAATTTTGATGGCCTGACTATTATAAAAACATTGTTTTTAAACATATAGTCTATTATTATATAAATATATTCTAATATATTAAATAATCCAAAGTCAATATTTTTTTAAATATCTGTTATAATTGCTTTTATCGTTTTTTTTGAATATTATTTATTTTATTCTTAATCTATATTTTTGAAGATTTTTTTGAAAGGGAAATTTCATGCCGCTTTATACTTATAAGTGCAAAAATTGTGGGAAAGTTGTCGAAAAATTCCATAAAATGAGCGCCAATGGCGCTGAAAAATGTGAGGATTGCGGTGCAGATACACTCAGGGTATTTTTACCTACCGGGATAATTTTTAAAGGTTCCGGTTTCTATTCTACTGACTATAAATCGGGCACAAGTAAGGCGAATTTAAACAGTAGCTCTCCTGACGGAGAAAAACGGGGCGAAAGCAGGGAAGAAACCAAGGGAAAAAGAGAAGATAACAGAGAAAATAAAGAAGAAAAACGGGAAGAAAACCGTAAAGAAAACACGGGAGAAAAAAAAGAGGACAAAAAAACGGAGCAGGCAGCCTCAAAACCTTTGGAATCCAAAACTCAGGATAAGGATAAAGACACAAATAAAAACAAAGATAAGAATTGATGCAAAGATAAGAATTGATGATTTTTATTTTAATATTCTCCACAATATTAATATGGCTGCATATTTCAAGCTTGCGGTTTATTATCAGGACCAACCAGGGCAATGCTGTGATAGAGGAAGTGGAAATGCTCGAACAGTCCGTTCCCGATGAAGAAAAAGATATTAGTTTAAGATCCGGCCCGGGTATCCTGTCTCTTTTTGTAATAATACTTTTAAATTTAATTGAAGTTGGGTATTTTGTTGCCTGCGTCTATAATTTTAACAATCTAATAGTAATAATCAGCAGTTCCATCTTGGCAGGATATACTTTTTATTCATTGTTTAAATTTCTGCCTAACGTAAAAAGATTCTATATTAAACCGTCAGAATATTTGAAGGAAAAAACCAAAGGAGTGGAAAATATAGTCAGTATTGTAATGACATCCTTTGAAATATTATTCTGTGTCTATATATTTATCAGGGTCATATTGGATTTGGGGTTATTCTGATTTCATTAAAATTAAGAATTTTTTAAGAGCCGGCTGTAAAAAATGTTATCAGGTAATTAATATTATTAAGTAAAATAATGCGCGGTAAAATAAAAGATTTTAAAAAAATATCATGGATTCCAAAATATATACAGTCAGCAGCCTGAATTTAAAGATAAAAAACAGTCTTGAGTCAGGATTTTCCAATCTCGGTGTCGAAGGAGAAGTCAGTAATTTCTATTGCCATAATAACCGTCACTTATATTTTGACTTAAAAGACGATAATTCAAAAATAAAAGTCGTCATGTTCTATGAAGCCAAAAAAAAGCTTGGCTTTGAAATTGAAGACGGGCTTCATATTTTGCTTTCAGGATATATTTCAGTCTATGAAAAAAGGGGAGATTACCAGTTAATTGCTTTGGATGCGGAGCCTGTGGGAAAAGGATCACTTGCTCTTGCTTATGAACAGTTAAAGCTAAAACTTAAAGAAAAAGGGTATTTTGAAGAAATATCCAAAAAAGCAATCCCGACAATTCCAAAGGCCATAGGCCTTGTAACATCAACTGGTGGCGCCGTTATCAGGGATATAATAACGGTGCTTTCCAAAAGGTTTGAAAATTTTCACCTTATAGTAAGAAACGTCAGTGTGCAGGGACTTTCGGCAAGCAGGGAAATATGTGAGGCAATTGATGACTTGTGCGAGTTTGATGGTGGTGCAGGCGCAGGAGGCACAGTCGTAGGTTCAGGCGAAGGTACAGGTGCTAGCGCTGGCGCAGGCTCAGGCTCTGGCGCAGGTGTGGACGTTATTATTCTTGCAAGAGGCGGTGGCTCACTTGAGGACCTTTGGGCGTTTAATACACAGGAAGTCGCCCAAAAGGTTTTTGAATGCAGTATTCCAGTGATTTCAGCCATTGGCCATGAAACAGATTTTACAATATGTGATTTTGTTGCAGATATAAGGGCAGCCACACCATCGGTAGCGGCGCAAATAGTGATTTGTGATAAAAATGAGACAATAAAGAAAATCAACAGCCTCCTGGGCAGGATTAAAAATAACCTGGAAAAAAATCTTTCAAAATCAAGGCAGGATTTAAGATATCTGTCAGACAGAAGGATTTTTAAGAAGCCGCAAACCATATTGCTCAATTTTTGGCAGAGCCATGATACTGCCGGGAAGAAACTGGCTGATGAGGCCAAATCTAAAATACAAAGCAAAAAAGCAGCTTTTGGTTCACTGCAGATTCTTTTAGATGAAAAACCCATTGCCGGCAGGATCGCATTAAATAAAATGTCTGTAAATAATGATTTGTTCAGACTGTCCTCCGGGGAAAAAAATAAGCTTGAATCTTTAAAGAACAGGGTTGGTGTCCTGCTTAAAGACATGGATTCAAAAAGCCCCGTTTCAGTCCTTCAAAAAGGCTTTGCGCTGGTTTTAAAAAAAGATAACGAAAAGATAATAAGAAGCATCGATGACGCTTCTGTGGATGAGCAGTTGCAGATTTTATTAAGAGACGGTATTTTATTGTCAAAGATTTTAGAAAAAATTAGTAAAAACACCAAGGCGGTTGATTAAAATGGAAAAAGAAATTAAAGAAATGACTTTTGAAGAAGCGCTTTTAAAGCTTGAGACGATAGTAAATGAACTGGAAGATGAAAAAATTGCACTTGAAGAATCCATTAAGAGGTTTGAGCTTGGCGTAAGGCTGTCTTCACATTGTCTTGCAAAGCTTGATGAGGCTGAAAAGAAAATAGAGGAGCTTACAAGAAACCAGGACGGCAAACTGGTTGCCAGGGAATTAAAGCTTGATGATTTATAATTGCAGGGTTTNNTATTGTATTCTATTTTTTAGGTAGTCTGCCTGACCCTTAAATAATTATATATATTTATCTAAATAAATATATATAACAATATAAAAAAGATTAAGAAAAATGTTTACAAATTCCCTTTTTTGTGTTATCTTTTGGTTAAAAGTGGGGAGAAGTGGTGAAAATGTACTGTCTGAACCCTAATTTTTTAACAATATTGGTTAACCAGAATTAAGAAGAATTTAGAAAAACAATGTTTTTAGGTGAATATTTCCGGACAAGAGATAATAAGGGAAGGGTTTTCGTTCCTACAAATTTCAGGGAGGAACTGATTGCCGGCATAATTATAGCAAAAGGTTTTGATGAAAAGTGCCTTTTTTTATTCTCAAAACCGGGATGGCAGGGCCTTCAGTCAAAAATACTTTCAGGGCCGATAGCCAAAAAGAACACCCAGGTTTTTTCACGATGGTTCTTTTCATCGGCAAAAGAAGCGGAGCTTGATCCGCAGGGGAGGATAAAAATACCCCAGGATTTGTCAGATTACGCCGGGCTTATTAAGGATATAGTACTTGTAGGAATATCGGACAGGGTTGAAATCTGGTCCAAAGAAAGCTGGGAACAGTATTACAGCCAGGCTGAATCACAGTTTATGGGTTCAAATGCTACATTTGATGAACTGGGATTTTAGTCATAAGAAGAACATTGAAAATTAAATGAAGCCAATAATTAACAGATCAGTATAACAATTAGTATCATGGAATATGAGGATATACATACACCTGTTTTAGGAAAGGAGGTTGTAAATTACCTTAATTTAAAACCGGGCGACACAGTATTTGAAGGAACACTTGGCGGTGCAGGCCATACCGTAGAAATAATCAAAGCCATTGCCCCCACAGGCAAAGTCATTGGAGTTGAACTTGATAGCCAGGCTATAAGCACCGCCACCATAAATTTGAAAGAAAGCGGACTGTTAGATTCAGTCTTAATTGTAAAGGATAATTTTTCCAATGTAACAGGGATTTTAAAGAAACTTTCTCTGGAGAAAATAAACGGTTTTTTATTGGATCTTGGACTTTCCTCTATGCAGATAGAAATGTCCGAAAGAGGGTTTTCGTATCTCAAAAACGAGGCTCTGGATATGAGGTTTGATTTGAGCGAAACCATTAAGGCATCAGATATTATAAATGAATATTCTGAAGAAGAATTGAAAAATATTTTTTTTAAGTTTGGCGAGGAAAGATGGTCAGGAAATATTGCAAGAAATATTGTAAAGCAAAGGGCCATTGCTCCGATAGAGCAAACCGGTGAACTTGTTGACATAATCAAACGTTCCATTCCTGCAAAATTCAGGTTTTCCAGGAAAGGGGATCCTTCAAAAAGGATTTTCCAGGCCCTAAGGATAGAAATAAACGGCGAACTTGATAATTTAAAAAAAGCGCTCGAAGACGGGGCGGAAGCCTTGGAGAGCGGAGCCAGGATGGTAATAATTTCTTATCATTCCCTCGAGGACAGGATTGTTAAGAAAAGCTTTGAGAAACTATCAGGAAAGTGCACATGTCCCCGGGGTTTTCCGGAGTGCAGATGCGGCGCTACAGTGAAGGTTAAGATAATAACTAAAAAAGCCATAACAGCTTCGCAGGATGAGGTTCTCAGAAACCCGAGATCAAAAAGTGCAAAAATGAGGGTACTTGAGAAAGTATAAATTTATTTTGAAATTATAAACAGAGAACATAAAAGTAGTAAAATGTCAGCAGCAAACTTAAAACGGGCAGAAGAAGAAATATTTTATAAAAAAAACCAGCCCCTGCTTTATCTGGTAAATAGGGAAGAAGAAAACGGCAGAGAAAAAATCATTCAAACCCGCTCAGGCTTCTTCTATGTGATGGTAATAATAGTATTTTTTTTAAGCATGGCAATTCTGTTGAACATTGGCCTGAAAATCCAGGCAATCAACTATGAAAGAAAAATAATCAATGTTAATGAATTGATATCTGTAGAGAAGGAAAGGTCAGACAGGCTTGCTTTGAAGGTTTCAGAGCTTACAAGCCCCGCAAGGATAGTTACGTCAGCTAAGGAGGAGCTGGGGATGCAGATATCGGATAAAATTAAGGTCATGGAAATATCCGGTTCGGGTTTAGGCGTACAGGAAAAAGTCCTTGATTATATCGCAAACAAACCTGCTTCTTCCAGTGGTTTAAAAGGATACGATAGTTTCCTGGGTACTATAAACAGCTTGAAAGATATTGTAATGGTAGTTTCAGAAGGGGTGTTAACTTTTTTTATACCATAAAACAGAATTAAAAATTAAAAAATGGTCAGAGAGGCAAATAACAGAATTAACAGGAAGAGAGTTTATTTCCTGTTTATTTTATTTGTGGCAGCTTTTGCCCTTATAACATACAGGCTCATATCCATCCAGTATATTTATGCATCAAAGTACAAGAGCGAAGCAGATTTCCAGCACAAAGAGGAATATGTCGTCAACTCAAAAAGGGGAAAAATACTTGACCGCAATCAGGTGGAGCTTGCAACAAGCCTGATTGAAAAAACAGTTTATGCAAACCCCAAGCTTGTATTAAGTCCGGACAAGGAAGCGGAAGCGCTGGCAGAAATACTGGAGTTAAATCCTGATGAAATCAAAGAAAAGCTTAATAATAAGGATCTTGGTTTTGCTTATATCAAAAGGCAGATAAGCTCTGAAACTGCTGATCTCATAAGCCAGCTTAATCTTCCGGGCATATATATACAAAATGAAAATAAAAGGTATTACCCCCAGGGGGACCTGGCTGCTTCTATAATTGGTTTTACCGGGCTCGACAATAACGGGCTTAGCGGAATAGAGCTTCAGTATGAAAAGATCCTGCGCGGTGTAGACGGAAAATATATTATTGAAAAAGATGTATATGGAAAGATGATCCCGGGGAGCAACAATAATTACATTGCACCCGTTGATGGCGGAGAAGTGATCCTTACCATAGATTCACAGATCCAGTATACAATGCAGGAAAAACTTGAAGAAGTCGCCAAGGCTTATAAGGCCAACACTGCGATTGCAGTGGTCATGAACCCCAAAACAGGTGAAATATATGCAATGGGCAGTTATCCGGGATTTGATCTNNCCAGGGTCGACATTTAAAATTGTAAACATTTCATCCTCCATCGATACCGGGAGCATAAAACCTGATCAGGTCTTTAACCTGCCTCCCTCAATCCTGGTTGGGGATAAGGTGATAAAAGAGATACACAGGAATTATAATATTAAATACACAACCGGTGAAATAATAAAGTATTCCAGCAACATAGGCGCCGTGACTTCTGCGCTTGCCATGGGAAAGCAACTGTTTTATGAATATATTAAAAAATATGGCTTTGGTGAAAAAACGGGAATAGACATACCTGGTGAAGAACCCGGACTGATATATAATTACAAGAACTGGTCCGGCTCCACGATAGGAGCCTTAGCCATTGGGCAGAGCATTGCCGCTACTCCGCTGCAGATTGTCAGGGCTGCATGCGTTATTGCAAATGGCGGATATCTTGTGACTCCATACATTGTAAAGGAAATCAGGCTCACAAATGACAAGATAGAACAACCTGTGATGCAAGAAAGTACAAGTATTATTGGAAAGGAGACGGCTGCTGCAGTTAAGGATATGATGCTTTCCTGTGTACAAGACGGCACCGGAACTGCAGCACAAATCGAAGGAGTGAATGTATGCGGAAAAACAGGTACTGCCCAGAAAGTCAATAAAACAGGCATAGGTTATACTGAGGGCAGGGTAATAACTTCCTTTGTAGGTTTCGCGCCATATGAGGATCCGAAAATTGCAATTATAGTAGTTGTAGATGAACCGCAGGGGCCGGAAGATCTTATTTGGGGCAGCACTGTTGCTGCGCCTGTGTTTAAGGACATAATGAATTTTTCATTGCAAAGGCTGAGGATAGATTCCGGTAAAGAAGTTAACACAGGAGTAGTTGCAAAATGAAGCTGGATGCTTTGATAAAAAATGTAAATACTGTAAATCTTGTTAGAGGAAAAGAGACAGATATAAGAGGTATTGCCATCAACTCTAAAAAAACGGGCAAGGATTTTTTATTTGCAGCAATACCCGGTTTTAAAAAAGACGGCCATGAATTTGCGGCTGAAGCAGTAAATAATGGCGCTTGTGCAATAATGGCGCAAAAAATTTTGGAACTTCCACCGCATGTAACCCAGGTAATTGTAAAAGATTCCAGGAAAGAGTTAGCTATTTTATGCAGAAATTTTTTTAATAACCCTTCAAAAAACCTTATCCTGACAGGCATTACCGGTACAAACGGAAAGACGACATCTGTATTTTTAATTGATTCTATTTTCCGGGCTGCCGGTTTTAAGACATCATACATAAGTACGGTGCAGGCTCAAATCGGGACTTCAAAGCTTGATTTTGACCGAACCACTCCGGATACCCTGCAATTAAATGAATTTTTCCAAAAAAGCAGGAATGCAAATGTTGAGGCGGTCTGCATGGAAGTCTCATCTCATTCAATAGATCTTCACAGGGTGGACCGGCTGGATTTTGACTATTTTGTTTTCACAAACCTGACCCAGGACCATTTGGATTACCACGAAAGCATGGAAAATTATTTTGAAGTAAAAAGCAGGCTTTTTATAAAAAAATGGAGGAATATTTTTGGAGGTAAAGGTGCTGTAATAAATATTGATGACCCTCACGGGCTCAATATCAGCAGAATAACTGATTTAAACACAATTACATTTGGTATAAATAATTCTCACGCAAATATTTCTGCGGAAAATATACGAAATTCAATAAACGGTATTGAAATGACAGTAAGACTTTCCGGTATTAATTCTAAAAACACTAAAAATTTATCCGGTTTTCCTGTAAAATCTTTGCTTTGCGGATATTTCAATATTTCTAATATTTTGGGGTCCATTGGATTGAGTATAATGGCTGGTATTGATATTGATGTTATCTGCAGCGGGATATTATCTATGACAGGTATAAACGGCAGGTTTGAAAAAGTTCCTGCCGCAAAAAAGTTAAATGTAATCGTGGATTATGCGCATACGCCGGACGGACTTGAAAATGTATTAAAAACTGCAAACTCTTTAAAACTCAATGGTGGGAAACTTATATCAGTATTCGGGTGCGGAGGTGACAGGGATAAAAAGAAAAGGAAAATAATGGGCAGCATTTCTGCCAGGCTTGCAGATTTTACAATTATCACTTCTGATAATCCGAGAAGTGAGGACCCGGATTTGATAATTTCTATGATTGAAGAGGGTTTTGCTGAAAACGGATTAGATACTTATGAAAGAATTCCGGATAGAAAGCAGGCAATCTTTAAAGCTCTCGAAATGTCAGGAGAAAAAGATATTGTACTTGTTGCAGGTAAGGGGCATGAAGATTACCAGGAATTTGCGGATAAAAAGATTCATTTCAGTGACAGGGAAGTAATAAGGGACTGGGGCAATAATTGAAGACAGGTAAAAAAATAAGCATAAAAAAACTGATTGAATGGTCCGGCTGCCAATCGGTCCATGATTTTATAAACAGTTCAGGGCAGGAAAAATTTATCAGTTCGATTTCTACCGATTCAAGGACTCTTGAAAAAGGGGATTTTTTTATACCTGTTTCTGGTCCAAACTTTGATGGCCATGATTTTATAGAGGAATCTATTTTAAAAGGAGCCATCGGGTTTGTAATCGACGGACCGCATTCNNTATATCAGGCAATTTAATCCCATTGTAATCGGCATTACCGGCAGTGTTGGGAAAACCACAACCAAGGATTTTTTGGTAAATATTTTTAAAGGCAGTTTTAATATCAAGTTCACTGCAAAAAACTACAATACTGAACTTGGGATTGCTGTTTCCATACTGGAAATCGATAAAATGACACAGTTTTTTATTGCTGAACTTGGTATGCGAGCCAAAGGCCAGATAGGCATGCTTTCAGAGGTTATTAACCTGGATATCGGAGCTATTACAGCAGTCGGTCCCTCCCATCTCGAATTTTTTAATAATGTTGAAGAAATTGCCATGGCAAAAGCTGAAATGGCGGGATTTTTGGCAAAAAAGAAAGGTGTACTCTTTTTAAACAACGATGATGACTGGGCGGAGCTCATTTCCAGGAATATATCCTGCAGAATAATAAGGTTTGGCAGGAACAACTCCCTAGACTATAATTTTATTGAAGGCCCCCCGGACAATATGGGGGTTTATCCATTTGATTTTAATAAAAAAGGTAAAAAATTAACTGATATAAATATGCCGCTTCCCGGGCTTCATAACGTCTATAACTCATGCTGTGCTGCTGCAATATGCTCGCACCTGGGGCTGAATCCGGAAATGATAAAAACCGGCCTGGAAAATGCACAACTCCAAAAGAACCGCATGAGAATAATCAGGCATAAGGAAATGATAATAATAAATGACTGTTATAATGCCAATCCGCTTTCCATGAAAAGAGCCATTGATACTTTAAAAACTGTGTCGCGCCTAAATAGTGCAAGAAGTGTAGCAATTCTTGCTGATATGCTTGAGCTTGGGCATGACAGTNNGCGGCTTGAAAGAATTACCAGTGGAAAATAATACTGTTAAGGATAAAAATTGCTATTATTTTAAAGATAAAAAACAGCTTTGTGAGAGTTTGGGCGATATATTAAAAAAAGATGATGCAGTGTTGTTCAAAGGCTCCAGGGCAAACAAACTTGAAGATGTAATTAATTATTTATTAAAGGCTTAAGAAATGAACTGGGTTTTTACAGCAATTGCTATTGGGGGTCTAATCTCTCTTGCCCTGACTCCGCTCTTTATCAGGTTTCAGAAAAATCGGCATATGGGGCAGAGGATACGTACAGATGGACCGCAGTCACATAGCATAAAGGCAGGTACTCCCACGATGGGTGGAGTGGTCTTCATATCTGCGGCACTCATTTCATATACTGCAGTGATATTGATAAAGTATTTCAGGTATGGGGATTTTTCTTATGAAGGAGCGTTTGCCGCATCCATGCTTCTTTTTTGCGGGCTCATAGGGTTTGTTGATGATTATATTGCCCTGAAGAAAAAAAGGAATCTGGGGCTTCGTGGATGGGTTAAAATCTGGCTCCTTGTTGCGGTGTGTGTCTATTTTGTCCTGATAGCAAAGTTTGTGTTAAAACTTGGTACTTTTATAGGCATACCGTTTACCAGTCTGCAGTTTCAGCTTGGGAACTGGTATTATTTTTTCCCCGTTATAATAATCATTTCAAGCACTAATGCAGTTAACCTTACAGACGGCCTTGACGGTCTTGCCGGGGGGTCTTCTGCAATAGTGCTCTTTGCATTTTGTTTTATCGCTTTTCTTGAGTGGTCGGTTCTGCAGGTATCATACAGTATAGATATTGCGGTTATATGCGGCGCTGCGCTGGCTGCCTGCGCGGGGTTTTTGTGGTGGAACACCGCTCCTGCAGAGATATTTATGGGAGATACGGGTTCCTTCGGCCTTGGGGGACTGATTGCTGCAGTTGCAATAATCTTAAAGCAAGAGATCCTCCTTGTAGTTATAGGTGGATTGTTTGCGCTTGAAACCTTATCGGTTATCATCCAGGTTTTAGGGTTTAAACTTAAAAAAAAGCGTGTGTTTAAAATGGCGCCTCTTCATCATCATTTTGAGCTTTTAGGTTGGCCGGAAATAAAGGTGATTATCAGGTTCTGGATAATAGCCGCTTTGTTTGCGGGACTGGGCTTCTTTATTTATTATCTTAAATTCATTGATTGATTTATTGAAACTGAATTATTTTGCCAACAGCCCGGAAGTCGCCGGTATTTAAGAATTTGACGGTTGCCTGTCACTCACCAGTAATATAAAATTTGCCGGAAGCGAAGGATTTAACGATGCTTCAGAGTTTGCCGGCAGCACAAACTTTGCTGTTGGTTTAAAGAAAGTTTAAAAAAGAAATTTTAAAAAGGAATGCAAACTAATAATACAAATTTTTTTAAAGGCAAAAAGGTTATTGTTGCCGGGCTTGGTAAAAGCGGCATTTCAGTAATAAGAAAACTTTCCCTGATCGCCGGTGAGGTCACTGCAATTGACAACAATCCCCTCATAGATGTTGAATCGCATTTTAGATTTTTAGAGGAACTAAAAAACTTTAAGCTTAATCTTATCCTTGATGAAAAAGTAAATGAAAACACAAAAATCCTTGACGATGCGGCGCTTGTAATATTAAGTCCCGGAGTGTCCGCCAATGTTGGCATTATTGCAGGTGCTGAAGAAAGAAACATACCTGTGTGGAGTGAACTTGAGTTTGGCTGGCAGCTTCTAAGTAAAACTCAAAAGAAGAATACGGTTGCTGTCACGGGTACTAACGGCAAAACAACGGTTGTTTCGCTTATTCAAAAAGTTTTTCATGGCTGCAGGCTTGAAAGTATTGTATGCGGAAATATCGGAAACCCCTTAACAGACACAATCGATGCGGAAGGCATGTCCGGGCAGAGAGATTATTCGGAAAAGCTTATCAGAATAATAGAAGTAAGCAGTTTTCAGCTTGAAAAAATTAAGGGTTTTAAGCCTTTTATTTCTATTATTCTCAATATAACAAGCGACCACATTGACAGGCATTTTTCTATGAAAAGATATGCAGATTTAAAATTTAAGATTTTCCTCAATGCTTCAGCGGGAGATTGGAGCATTTTGAATATTGACGACGAATATATAAAAGAGGGGCTAAAGCAAAGAAATAATTTCAGGGGCAGCGGGCTAAACATATTAAAATACAGTCTTTACGATAATCCGGATGCGCAGGTTTTTTTAAGAAACAGCAAAATATTGTATGATATAAATACTGCCCAGGGCTCCATTGATATTTCCGGAATCCGGCTAATAGGACCTCACAATATTTCAAATATAATGTCTGTTATCGGCGCGGCAAAAATATATGGCTTGAAAGACAGGGAAATTGAAAACTCCTTAAACCGGTTTACACCGCTGGAACACAGGATAGAATTTGTTGCAGAGATAAAAGGTGTCAAAATCTATAATGACTCAAAAGCAACAAACCCGGATGCAACAATTAAGGCGCTTGAAAGTTTTGGGCGGCAAGTCACTTTGATACTCGGCGGTAAAGATAAAGATATGGATTTTACAGTTCTTTTGCCGGTATTGGAAGCAAAAGTCTTAAATCTCATTCTTATTGGAGAAACAAAGCAAAAGATATTAAATATTTTAACTGCCGGACACCAAAATGCGCAGAATTGCGAAAAAACAGCATGCAAAAAAACAGCTAAAGAAAAACTAAAATATAAGGTGATTGTTTGCGACACCTTGCAGGAAGCGGTAGACAAAGGACTTGAAATGACTGAAAGCGGGAATATCTTCCTGCTCTCACCAGCCTGTGCAAGTTTTGATATGTTTACGGATTATAAGGACAGGGGAAAAAAATTCAAAAAGTCAGTTCTTGATAAAGCCAAATAAAAGAAACAGGGTAAATGGAAGAGGAAAATTTTCAGAGATATAATATTTTCAGGTTAAACCTGGAATACTATTTTTTATTTATTATTATTCTAATCCTGTCAATTATCGGTATTATAATGGTTTCAAGCGCTTCTGTTGCGGTTGGTGACAAGTATTTTAATGACCCTTACTGGTTTATCAGAAGACAGGTAGTGTGGTGGGTGATTTCTTTCGTTATATTTCTAATAACTTCAAAGATAAATTACAGATTTTATTCAAAGATTTCAGTTATTTTTTTACTTATTTCAATCGGGTTATTGGCGCTTGTGCTTATACCGGGTGTTTCTCCGGTAATAGGTGAATCAACAAGATGGATCAATCTGTTCTTTTTTAATTTCCAGCCTTCAGAGGTTGCCAAACTTGCCCTGATAATATTTATCTGTGATTCCCTCAATAAAAGATATAATGACAAACCTGTATTGAAAAATATTTTATGGCCATCTTTTACTGCTCTTGCCGTTGTCACGCTGCTGATTTTTCTGGAACCTGATTTTGGAACAGTAATAATCATTTGGGTATCAGTTTTTATACTCCTTTTTATAGGAAATACCAGGTTTCCACATATGATTAGTTTGGGAGCCATAGGGCTGGTGACCCTGGTCGCATACATGCTTATGGAGGAATACCGCCGTGAGCGCATATTTGCATTCCTCAGCAGAACAACCGGAGCGGCCTCCACGGCTAATTTCCAGATTAATCAGTCACTTATAGCATTAGGTTCGGGCCATTTATTTGGACTTGGTTTGGGTAACAGCATACAGAAGTATTCATATCTGCCTGAAGCTCATACTGATTTTATTTTTGCAATTCTTGGTGAGGAAACAGGCTTGGTCGGCACGCTAGTGTTGATAGTGCTATTTCTTGCATTTGTGTTTTTTGGAATAAGGGTATGCCTGAAAACAAAGGATTATTTCGGAAGAACGTTGGCAGCCGCTATAACAGGTATGATAGCCGCCCAGACAATAATTAATATATGTGTTGTAATTGGGGTTCTGCCTGTTACCGGGTTGACGCTTCCATTTATAAGTTCCGGCGGTACCTCTTTGCTGGTCTGTATGGCATCAGCAGGGATAATACTTAACATTGCAAGACAGAATTTTACGCTTCTTAAAAAAAGTAGTAATGAATTTGCCGGTCCGTCAAAGGAAGATGATAAATGAGGAGCATAAAAAGGGTCATAATTACGGCAGGGGGAACAGCGGGCCACATTTATCCTGCAGTGGCAATAATAGAGTATCTGCAAGAATTTCACAAAGATGTGGAAATTCTTTATCTTGGAACAAAAAATGGTATGGAAAGCAGGATTATCCAACAGCTTGGTATTGATTTTACAGCGCTATCGGCTTCTGGCTTTTCTTTAAGCCGCAGTTATTTTAAAAAAACCCTGATATATATGAAGTTCTTTTTAAACCTTGTGGCGGGATTTTTCGGTGCCCTTGCAGTGATTATAAGGTTCAAACCAGATTTTATTATTGGAATGGGAGGCTATGTCTGTGCGCCGGTCTTTATTGCTGCATTGGTTTGCCACAGGCCCATAGCCATCCATGAACAGAATTATATACCCGGAAGATTAAATAAGTTATTTGCAAAGTATGCAAGATATGTTTTCTTAAGCTTTGAACAGTCAGCGGCTCTTTTCAATCAAAAAAATGATAAAATCAAACCAAGGTTCATTTTTACCGGAGATCCTGTGAGAAAAAAAATAAGGGATTTTAAACTGGCCGTTCCCGGATATGAAAAATGGCATTTAAAAAGCGGGAGGTTTACAATTACTGCATTTGGCGGTAGTCTTGGTGCTGAAAAGATAAATAACGCAATTTTTTCGCTTTATGAATACTTCCGTGATAATGAAAGCATTCAAATAGCGCTAATATGTGGTACAAGGTTTTTTGCAGGTTTGAAGGAAAAGTATAACCTGATTTCAAAGCCATCAGATAAGGTGATTTTTGAAATATTGGAATATGTTGACCAGATGGAGAAGCTTTACAGAATAACTGATTTGGTTATAGCCAGGTCGGGAGCCACCACTGTGGCAGAGCTTGCAATAGTCAACATACCGGCGATTCTTATCCCATATCCCCAGGCGATTGAAAACCACCAGTATTATAATGCAGAGTTTTTATCAAAAAACAACAAAGCCATCCTTATAGAAGACAAGGAATTGGGTTCCGGTATTTTAATTTCGACTATCATATCCCTGCTGGAACATGATAAGAAAAAATATATTGAAATAAAAAATTCGAGGCTTGGTACCAGGGAAATTAATGGCGCAAAGATTATTTCAGAAAAAATTTTAGGGATTTAAAGGCAGTCAGGATTTTAGGTGATAAATAAAAACTTCAAACTAAACAGGTATAAAAACTATTTTTTAATAGGTATCGGCGGTGCAGGTATGAGCGCTATTGCAATAGTTCTTAAGGGCATGGGTTTTAATGTGAGCGGCTCTGATTTGAAGGAATCAAGGTACACAAATCTGCTAAAAAACGATGGGATTGAGGTGGTTATCGGCCATGAAGCAAAAAACTTAAAAAATGCCGATGCTGTAATATATTCCACGGCAATCTCACTTTCAAATGTGGAATTGATTGAAGCAAAAAAAAGGGAGCTGCCGATTTTTACCAGGGGCGAGGTACTTTCCTGGATACTTAACAGCAGCAAAGGCATTGCCATAACGGGCACACATGGAAAAACCACCACGACTTCAATGATATCACTGATTTTCAGGGGTCTTGACCTTGATCCCACTATAATAATAGGCGGTGAGTTAAATGAGTTGGGCTCCAATGCCAGATTTGGAAATGGGGAATATATAGTTGCTGAAGCCTGCGAGAGTGATGGCACATTTTTAAAATATAAGCCTTTTGTGAGTGTCATTACAAATATTGAAGAAGACCACATGGATTACTGGAAAGATTTTGATTTGCTGAAAAGGAGTTTCCGGGAATTTCTAAGTAATACAAAGGCCGGTGGTTTTATTGTAATAGACGGTGATGAAATTGGTTTGGATTTTGCGGAAGGGGCCAGACTACAGCCGGTACTTACTTATGGCATAACCGGTAACAATGATATTTATGCAAAGGATATCACTTTTTCAAATTTCGGCTCATCTTTTTGTCTCATTATAAAAAACAAAGAAAACAATGAAATAAATAAATATGATGTCAGGCTGAATGTTCCCGGCATGCACAATATAAAAGACAGCCTGGCGGCGCTGGCGGTGTGCAGCGGACTAAAGCTGGATATAAAGAAAGCTGTAAGTATCCTGCAGTATTTCACTGGAGCAAAGAGGAGATTTGAAAAAAGAGGAGTTAAGTATGGCGCTGTTATTTATGATGACTACGCACATCACCCCACAGAGATAAAAGCCACCCTGGATGCGGCGGTTTATGAAAAAAAGGGAAGGATAATATCAGTTTTCCAGCCTCACAGGTATAGCAGGCTTATGAATATGCATAACAAGTTCAATAATTGTTTTAATAATGCAGATATTCTTGTGATAACAGACGTTTTCGGTTCCGGAGAACAGCCGATACCGGGGGTCACTGGCAAACTGCTTATAGACAGCCTGGCAGAAAATGGTTTTGCAGGACAACTTGCTTACATTCCGAAACTCCCGGATGTTGGGGATTATTTAAGCAGGAAAATAAAAAAAGATGATATCGTCCTTATTATGGGTGCTGGAGACATAACAAGAGTGACTGAAGACTTGTTAAAAGGCTAAAGAAGAATAAAATCGGGGACCTGTCTGATGTTTGATTTAAATACAAAGAAAATCAAAAAGTTTTTGCGGGACACCACTTTGGAGTCAGAGGTAAAGTTTTTTCAGGAGACTTCAGGGTTTTCATCTTTAAAAGCCGGGGGAAAGTGTATATGTATATTTTTTGTAATTAATATTAAAGAGTTATGTAGAATCCTGAATTTTTTAAAGAAGGCTGATATTAGTTTTTATGTAATTGGCGGCGGCACCAATACTCTGTTTGCTGATGATTCTATTGATGCTGTAGTTATCAAATTAACCGGAGACTTTGATTACGTCAAAATCGCCGCGGAAAATAAAAAAAGTGGTAATATTATTTCTGCCGGCGCTGCCTACAGCCTTGAACGTTTTGTTGTTGAGACTGCAAAAAACGGATTTGATTTTTCGTTTCTTGCAGGAATTCCCGGGACAGTAGGCGGGGCTGTTGCCGGAAATGCGGGCAGTCTGCAATCCGGGATATGCCGGTATTTAAAAAGCATCAGGTATGCCGGCCTAAAAGAGCATTCTTTCTCAAGCCTGGATGCTAAAATTTCAGGGGATGACTATGCTTACAGGTCTTTTAAACTTGATATTTTCCCGGTGATTACAGACATTCACTTAACAGCTGATAGCTCCGACAGGACTGAAATATTTAAAAAAATACGCAATAACATTAAAATAAAAAAATCAGCGCAGCCTTTAAACACAAAAAATGCCGGTTGTTTTTTTAAAAACCCTTCCGCAGAAGCAGAATACAGTTCAGGCGAAATGATTGATATTTGCGGATTAAAAGGATTTAAATATGGCGGTGCAAGAGTATCATTAAAGCATGCGAATTTCCTTGAAAACTATGACAACGCCTCAGGAGAAGATATTTACATTCTGTCTAAAATAGTGAAAGATTTCGTAAAAAAAAGGTTTAAAATTGATTTGGAGTATGAGGTAAAGCTGGTGGGATTTTAAAATGAAAAAAAATATATCTGAAAATTTCCAGGATTTTCCTACGAGGAAAATCAAGGGCAGACTTAAAATAGGCGTCATTGCAGGCGGAATCTCGTCAGAAAGAGAAGTTTCTCTCTCAACTGGCAAAGGAATATATGAAGCGCTTTTAAGTCTTGGTTACAGGGTTAAATTCATTGATTTTACCGGCGACATTAAAGCGATGCTTGACAATATGGATATTGCCTTTCTTGCGCTTCACGGAAAGTACGGGGAGGATGGGACTATGCAGGGTTTGCTTGAACTCTTAAAGATTCCTTATACCGGCTCAGGAGTGCTTGCAAGCGCTATTGCGATGGATAAGATTTATTCAAAAAAAATATTTGAATTTGAAAATTTCCCGACTCCGCCGTACCTTGCAGTTGATTTAAAAAATGTGGAGCAAATGGATGGAACGGTCCTAAAAATCACTGAAAAAATTACCGATAAAATAGCTGATAAAATCGTTGGCAGTGTTGGCTATCCGCTTATTGTCAAACCTGGCAGGGGAGGCTCCAGTATCGGTGTCACAATCGTACAAAGTCCGGAAGGCCTCGACATAGCCCTTAAGGATGCATCCCTGCAGGATGGCAGAGTTTTAATTGAGAAATTCATTCCTGGAAAATTGCTTACAGTAAGTATAATAGGTATGCAGCCTCAGGCGCTTCCAATAATTGAGATCAGGCCAAAAGGGGGTTTTTATGATTACCGGTCAAAGTATACCCCGGGTTTTACAGAATATATTGTTCCTGCTCCCATAGAAAAAGATTTGGCAGAGAAAGTCAGCAGTTTTGCTATAAGATGCCATAATGCGCTGGATTGCAGCGCCATATCAAGAGTGGACTTTATCTATGGAAATGATGGGAGCATAAATGTCCTTGAAGTCAATACCATTCCCGGAATGACACCGACAAGCCTGGTGCCGAAAGCGGCGGCTATATGCGGGATAAGCTATGAAATGCTTACAGAGATTATATTAAATTGTGCAAGCCTTAAACTTTAGAATGGATAAAAATTTTGACAGAGCGCTTTCAAGCAGGAAAAGGAGGAATGTAAAAAGAAAATTTGTCCTGTTTGTAAAAATAACTGCAATCCTTTTACTGCTGGGTGCGCTTGTTTTTAGTTTTAATTACCTGTATAACAGCAAATATTTTAAGATAAAGACCGTTATGGTAACCGGAAACAGCCATTACAGCAGCGAACAGGTAAAAAAAGTTGCGGATGTGGCGATTGGAGCAAACATATTTGAAATAAACAAAAAAAATATAGAGGATAGGCTGGCTGCTGAGCTGACCTGGGTCAGCAGCAGTTCCTTAAGGAAAGTGTTTCCGGACAAAATTGAGATAAGCATTACAGAAAGGAAACCATATATAAGGCTTGTATATGGCGGGAAATATTTTATTCTTGACAGGGAGGCAGTTGTTTTAGATGAGATATCTGATGAGGAGTCGCCTCTTTATTCAGGTTACCTTCTTGTAAAAAACGGAATAAAATTTTACCCGGAAATAGGGGAAAAAATTGCAAAAAAGAGTATTCTGAGTGCAGCCGAAATCTATGATGCCCTTGATGCCGAGCTTAAAAATATAATTAAGGAAGCTACTATAAGCAGCGGCACAAGCTCAGATATTATTTTAGTAACTTTTGATAATAAACAGATTATTTTTGGAACAAGTGATAAAATTATTGACAAAAATGCTATACTTAGACAAATATTAATTCAGATTCATAAAGATGGGATTGCATACTCAGTCATTGATTTGAGAAATATTGAAAATCCTGTAATAAAATAATTAAAAAACTAGTAGAATATAAGAAAAGCAAAAATTTTATCACAGAATTAAAAGCCTGGAGGGTTGCTTGCCTAAAAGAGATGAGTTTATAGCCGCAATAGATATAGGCACAACAAAAGTGTGCACTTTTATAGGAAGTGTAAAAAAGAATAACCTGATAGAAATTAAGGGTTTTGGTACTGCCGAGTGCAAAGGCATCAAAAAAGGCCTTGTTGTTGATATAAATGAGGCCACAAAATCAATACTCAGCTCTATTGGAATGGCTGAAAAAGCAACTAATATGTTTATTGATTCCGCATACATTGGAGTCACAGGCAAGCATGTGACTTTTGTAAATAATTGGACTGAAATAAACATAAGCTCCCCCGGCAAAGTAATAAGAAAAGCAGATGTTGATAAACTTATCGGGCTTGCAAACAAAATCAATCTTTCATCTGAACATTATGTAATCCATACTCTCATAAAACAGTTCGCTGTCGATGGAGAAAAAGAAATCATCGACCCGGTCGGTCTTTCCACTGACAAACTGGCAGTGGAGCTCCTCGTAATCTATGGTTCCATAACTCCAATCAAAAATGTGATAAACAGCGTAAAGGCTGCAAATGTGGAAATAGAAGATATAATACTTGAAGCACTTGCTTCCAGTGAGGCAGTGCTTACCCAGGAGGAAAAGGAAAGCGGAGTAATCATGCTTGATATTGGCGGAGGAACNNGACCTTATTACAAATGATATATCGATAGGGCTTAATATCTCCTATGCAAAAGCTGAGGAGATAAAAAAGAAATTTGCCAATGTGGATTACAATTTTTATGAAACTTTAAATAAGTTGAATGTGGGAGATTTGAAACTTGACAAAAATAAGGCTGCATTAAATATCAGGCTTTATGGTATTGTAAATGACAGGGTGAAAGAGATGTTAAATATTGTAAAAGAAAAGTTTGAAGCATATGGTTTCATTCATTCAGTCCCATGCGGAGTAGTTATCACGGGGGGTGCGGCAAACTTAAAAGGCCTGGCAGCGCTGGCGAGTTCGGTGTTTAATATGCCTGTAAGGATAGGTACCCCGATAGATGTGGAAGGCCCGTCTGAAGCTGTCAACAACCCTATTTATTCTACAGCAATTGGTATTTTAAAATATGCCAATCAGATCAGGAACTTTATGGATCTTGGGCAGTTCGATGACAGAAGGCAGAAAAATAAAGGATTTTTCACAAGGTTCAGAGATTTTATTTCCAGGATTTTAAGAAATGAATAATTTTAGCAGGAGGATTTTGCTTTGAAAGACGATTTTGGCAAAAGTCATTATGCTGTAATAAGCGTAATTGGAGTGGGCGGCGGCGGCTGTAATGCAGTAAACAGAATGATGGAGGATAATATTTCCGGCTGTGAGTTTATTGCCATAAATACCGATGCGCAGGCATTGATGATGTCCAGTGCAGACAAGAAAATACTTATCGGAGACTCAGGATTAGGCGCCGGTTCCAATCCTGAAATTGGGAGGATTTCTGCTGAAAAATCCATAGATGTAATAAAAGAAGTTGTAAAAAATTCTGATATGGTATTTATTACTTGTGGTGAAGGCGGCGGCACCGGTACGGGCGCTGCGCCTGTTATTGCCGCAGTTGCAAAGGAATGCGGCTGCCTGACGGTTGCCGTGATTACAAGACCTTTTTCTTTTGAAGGCCGAACGCGAATCCTGCAGGCGGAAGAGGGAATAAAAAGCCTTAAAGGCAAAGTCGATACACTAATAATAATACCCAACGACAAACTTCTGGAAGTAGCTGATGAAAATACGACACTTATAACCGCATTCAGGCTCGCTGATAATGTCCTGAAAGCGGGGGTAAGGGGGGTAACGGACCTCATAACACTCCCGGGACTTATAAACCTTGATTTTAGGGATATAGAGACGATAATAAAAGATGCGGGAACTGCAATCCTTGGAGACGGAATTGCTTCAGGAGAAAACAGGGCAATAAAAGCGGCGCAGCTTGCCATAAATAACCCCCTTATCGATAATTCCATAGACGGCGCAATGGGGATTCTGCTTAATATATCGGGTGGGCCCGATTTGAAGTTGTATGAAGTAAACGAAGCTGCTGAAGTAGTCAGGAATGCTGCAAGTTCTGAGGCCAATATAATATTTGGCGCGGTGATTGATGAAAGCCTGAACGAAAAAATAAAAGTCACAATAATCGCAGCCGGTTTTAAGGAAAGGGACAGGTCCACTAAAGAAAGGGAAATTGTTATTGAAAAGCCTCTTATTCCGGAGAGTAAAATTAAAGAGTTTGTGGAAGAAAAAAAATCGAGTGATACTTTTGATGAAAAGCCCCTTATTGAACAGGAAAAAAAGGAATACAGGGAAACGTTGCAAAAAAAAGTCATTCCTGATGTCCTGAAATCAATGGAAGAGGAGGATTACCTGGATATCCCTACATTCTTAAGGAAAAATAACCAGTCCAAATACTGATTATTTGGCCATAGTGATTAGCTTTGGCTTTTCACATTGGTGGGTAACAGATATTGTTTATCGGATATAGCAAAGAAAATGCACTCAGGCCAAAAATAGCCAAAAAGTAAAGGATGCAAAAATCAGGTATTGAAAATTTAAAATCAGATATAAAAGATATCTGCAGCAAGTCCGGCCGGAATTCAAATGATGTAACTATAATTGCTGCTTCAAAGTACACCGATGCAAAGGGGATTACTGAAGCCCTGGAGTTGGGGATAAATAATTTCGGGGAGAACAGGGCAGATGCGCTTACGGAAAAATTCGCTCTTGTTGGAAATAAAGCAACATGGCATTTTATAGGGCACCTGCAGAGCAGGAAAGCAAAAGCTGTCGTTTCCATTGCGGAATATATACATTCCTGTGACAGCCTGGATATNNGGTTTGGTCAAGAGCGCTTTGGGATTTAAAAATATCAGGGTTTGCGGTCTCATGACTATGGCTCCGCTGTGTGAGGATGAAATACTTATCAGGCAGATTTTTAAGAATTTGCGGCTGTTAAGGGATAAAACGGTAAAAGAAATTAGGGATTATACCGATAATTTAACCTTAAGCGAGCTTTCAATGGGCATGAGCAATGACTATAAAATAGCAATTGAAGAGGGCGCCACAATGGTAAGAATAGGCAGTTTAATTTTTTTATAAATAAAAATAGACTTTTATTATAACTATCATTATAATTCTAGTTAGTAATCGTTGAAATATTGTAGCAATCATTAAAGCAAAAAAGTAAAAGGGGTAAAAAATGGCAGCATTTTTTAAAAAAACACTATCCTTCCTTGGCCTTGCGGAAGATGACAGTGGTGATGAGATCGACGAAGACCTCAGGTATGATTCCAGCCGGGACAGAATAGAACCAGGAAGAAATACCTATTCGGCAGATTATGAGGAAAGCAGCGGCAATAAGTTTAAAAGCTTTCTGCACAGGGAAGAAAATACAAAAAAACCCATGGCCGCCGGCAAGCCGACACACAGGCTTGTGTCTGTAGACAGCATCAGGGATTCCAAAAGCGCCCGGGTATCCGTCGAAGAGCCGCATGAATTTGAAGAAGTGCAATTAATAGGCGATGACCTGAAGGCAAGCATTCCTGTAATTATAAATCTCCAAAACACAAATTCTGACCTTGCCAAAAGAATCATAGATTTTTGCAGCGGTCTGACGTATGCGCTCGAAGGAAACATTAAAAAAGTTGCAGACAGGGTATTTTTACTGACTCCGAAAAATACCATTGTGACTTCAAATGAAAAGGAAATGCTCAGGGAAAGAGGCCTTTACAACCAATTGTAAAGTAAGCAGGAGGTCCCGGGAACTATTGAATAGTGATAAGGGTTACAAACTTGGAATAATAGGCTGCGGCAATATGGCCGAAGCTATTATAAAGGGAGTTTTTGCATCCGGTTTTTTGTCACCCGGGGATATTATTTGCTATGAGATAAAACCCCAAAGAGCCAAATACATTGAAGATAATTATCATGTATCATTTGCAGATGAGATTTCACAAGTTGCTCTTGGTTCAAAACGTATCTTAATAGCTGTAAAGCCGGGAAATATACTTGAAGTATTAACTGATATAAAAAAATCTTTTAAGTCCGGTTTTAATTCCATAATAAGTATAGCTGCCGGTGTCCCCTCCAGTTTTATTGAGCAAGTCCTTGAAAATGAGCCGGCAGTTATAAGAATAATGCCTAATACGCCCGCGCTGGTGAATAAATGCATGGCGGCAATCAGCAGGGGAAAATATGCAAGTGACGATGATATGGAATTTGCAGCTGCGGTAATTAAAAGTCTTGGTGAATATATTATTATTGAGGAAGATTTGCAAAATGCCGTAACAGCTATAAGCGGCAGCGGCCCCGCATATTTTTTCCTTTTCTGCAAGTTTCTTATCAGGGCCGCAGAAAAGAGGGGAATAGACAGTGATATTGCAGGGAAACTTGTCATTGGCACCCTTGCAGGTTCGGGAGAGTTGCTGAAAAGTTATAATCCGGATGCAGATTTTTTGATAAAAATGGTGGCCTCTCCGGGCGGCACGACACAGGCTGCTCTTTTGAGTTTCGATGAAAACCATCTTGAAAGTATTATTGATGAAGCGGTTGGCTGCGCACAGAAAAGAGCAAAAGAAATACAGGCAGCGATTGAAGCAAAAATTTAAAATTAATTAAAGCAGTTTTGGAAAGATAGCATACTTTCAGGAATTAATATTATGATAATGTTACAATATAAGTAATTTCAAATTATTTTTTTGGAGGGTTAAAATGGAAAAAAGTGCAGATTTTATCAGGAAGAAAGAGTTTCATATAGTTTTTAAGGGTTATAAACCAGAGGAAGTCGATAAATTTTTAGACATATTGTCAGTGGAATTTGACAGACTTTTAAAAAGAAACAGGGAATTGCAGGATAGCCTTGATAAACTTAAATTTGAAGATACTGAAGAGGATACTGATATTAAAAAAGTCATACAGGATGCTTTGATATCTGCCCATAAAGTTGCTGAAGACATAAAGGCCCAGGCTAAAAGAGAAGCTGATTCAATTATTGAACAGAGAAAAGTTGTAGAAGACAGGTCATTGCACGATCTCCAGATGAAGAAGCTGGCGATGGATGAATCACTGATAGTCCTGCAAGGCAAATATGACGATTTTAAGAACAGGATAAAGAAGACTATTTTAGATATGACACAGTTTATTGATGAGGCAACTACAGACTTGGATGCAAATGATTATGCTGAAACAGACTTTGCAGATGTAAAATATGAGGCTGACGAAGATAAAGCTCATAACATGACTGATGAACCTGCACAAGGAACCATTGCGGACGAGGTCCAGTCTGAAGCTGATGAGAAACCTGGAGATTTTGTACCGGATAATCAGCTGACTCAAAAACTAAATAGAATTGAGCGACCCACAACTGATTCCAGGCAGTCTATGTCAGTATTTGATAATTACAACCTTAATACTGAAAGAGACAGCGGATCCTACTTTGAAAGAATACAAAAACAGAACTTGCAGCCGGAAAGGGAGTCTTCGGAGGAGCCGGATTACAGCGGTAAATCCTCTGATGTGCAGATAGAAGAAGTAAAAAAGACTGATGAGAGTGATTCAAGTTTAAAAAGAGAGCGAAAAAAAATAGATATTGCCAACCCGGATATAATTGAGAATTTTTTCAGGGCATCTGAAGATTAATCTGTTTTTTAATGGACCCGGAAAGAATAAAAATTTATGTAAAGCCTAATTCCGGCAAAAACTCTGTTGAAGGTTTTTATAACGACAGGATAAGGATAAAAATCTGCAGCCCCCCTCGGGATGGCAAGGCCAATAAGGAGCTGATAGATTTTATTTCAAAAAAAACCGGAGTTTCAAAAAAAAATATTCGTATTGTGTCAGGCGAAAAATCAAACCTTAAAGAAATTGAAATAATAAAAAAACCCGGCACAGACATTTATGCTATTCTTCTTGGCAATCAATGACCAATATTTATTTAAAACAGCAGATAATATCTTTTTATTCCATGCAGGGGGGAGCCGGCAGGACAACAGCTGCTTTAAATCTTGCGTGGTTTTTACAGGGTCTTCCAAAAGCCAAAGTACTTTTTGTGGATTTTAATTTTTCTGTAGGCCAATCTGATACTGCGATGAAAATGAATTTCCCTGCATGCCCGAATTTATGTTCTTTTGTTGAAAAAATAGAGAATCCCTACATTGCTTATAAAGAATCGATTTTATCTTTTAAAGATTTTAAGGCGCATTTTATCCAGCCGCCCTTATCACTGCTTCAAAGCGACAAATTTAGCATCGATATGCTTAATGAGCTTATTTATCTGGCCAGGAATGATTATGATTTTATTATAGCGGATCTTCCATCCGGATATGCTAATATTTGTATGGAAATGCTTAATATTTCAACAATTATTTGTTTCGTCAGTACGATGGAAAGCATTGCAGGGATCCCTCTTTATTCTGTGGTTAAGAGACAGGAGCCTAAAAATAGCCGTTACCTAACAGTCGGGGGTTATACAACAATTATTCCTGACTTGCAGCAATATATGGTGGATTTGGCAGGCCGGATGTTATTGACATGAAAACCTGTAAAGTTTTAAGATATAAAATAATTTAAAAGACTCAGCAGCAATGCTATATAGCCGAAGATAAATGAGGATTCACCATAATAATTAAAAATTTTCAGCGAAAGCTTAATACCCACAGCGATAGTTGAAGATATATATCGACAATATAAGATAAATAGCGAAAGTTGAAGACACTCAGCAATAATTTGAGATAGACATTGGTTGTTGAAAATACAGTACTTTATGGAAGAAATAAAAAAAACTGATTTGCAGGAATTATTTACGATCCGGGAGGTATCAAATCTTGCCGGTATTAGTGAGCAGGAAATAATCAGGCTTATCATGATTAAGGAATTAAAAGCTGTAAAAATCGGGAGAAATATCAGGATAAGCGAAATGGAATTCGAGATATTCTCAAAAAGGCTTTGTGACGCTGTTGAAAATGAACATGTCAGGGGAGCAGCTGAGGGTCAATTGAAAGAACGTGTTTTATATACTGCGGAGCAGGTCGCAAAGATACTGCAGCTTTCAATTGATAATGTATGGCTGCTTTTACAGAAGGGCCGGCTGAAAGGTTTTAAAATACGTGACGGAAGAAGTTCATGGAGGATTCCCGCAGAAAGCCTGGAAGAATTCATAACAAGCAGGAGCGGTTCCAGTGCAGTTTATTGAAGATAAAAAACCCAAAAGAAGCCTGACTCTCAGTGAAAAAGTGGCCATTATAGTGATAATTTTACTTATTGCAGCAATCCTGCTCCTGGTCTTCAATAGGCAGATAAGGGATGCTTTTGAAGCTTTCAGGCTCTGGTACGGGAGCGCCTGAAACGCCTTTTCCAGCCGAGACTTTTAAAAACTAAGTTAAAGAATTTTA
>PMCC01000162.1:0-301 GCA_003155275.1 Actinomycetota bacterium
CAGCAGGCTTCAAACATAGTGCAGGCACAGCCACCCAGGATGGCGTATTCTTTGCCTTCATTTTTTACCAGGCTTTCATAGAGCTTTATGTCTTTTTCATGCGCTATTAACGGGTCCGGTAATTTATAGGTATCATAATTTTTAATATTGGCCAGCGGGTGCTCAACGAATTCACAATAACTTCCAAATTGCTGCGAATGCTGTTTCCATTTAATGCCAAACTGGTCCTGAAAAAGATTCGGGCCTATTTGTCTTTCCGGTTTTAATGTCGAACTGTAACCATCACAAAATCCTATCGATA
>PMCC01000162.1:376-11909 GCA_003155275.1 Actinomycetota bacterium
CTTGTAAGCGGAGCAATAAGGTAATCCGGGATCTTTTCTGCAATTTGCGCCCCTATTTCTGCTCCTACACCTCCCTGTTTTGGTGATTCCTCAACTATTACAATACGGCCCGTCTTTTTTACTGAATTTATAATAAGTTCGATATCAAGCGGCCACAAAGTCCGGGGGTCTATCACTTCGCAGCTGATTCCTTCCTTTTCAAGCAAGGCTGCAGCCATCATTGAAAAATGCATCATTAGAAGGCTTCCTACAATCGTCACGTCTTTTCCTTCGCGCCTTATTATGCCCTTGCCAATCGGAACAATGTAATCCTCGTCAGGTATTTCGCTTGAAGCGTCAAATGACCCTGATTCTGCGCGCATGCCTTTTGAACCGTACAACAACTTGTGTTCGAAGATAAGGACCGGGTCATCATCTCTTACTGCAGCTCTTAAAAGGCCGCAGGCATCGTAAGCAGTTGACGGAGCGACGATCTTTATTCCCGGACAGCTTAAAAAATAGGGTTCCAGGTTTTGTGCATGCTGAGAACCTCGCCCGGTGACTCCCACTGGAGCCCTCATTGTTATCGGCACTTTGATTTTTCCGCCGGACATATATCTCATTTTTGCAATCTGGTTTATGATCTGGTCTGCTGCGCATAAAAGAAAATCTCCATACTGTACATCTGCAATGGGGCGAAGCCCCATTATTGCTGCTCCGCAGGCATATCCAAATATGGCTATTTCCGATATGGGGGTGTCTATCATCCTGTCCCTGAACTCTTTTTCCAGCCCCAGCGTAACAGTAAATGCGCCGCCAAATCCACCGGGTATCGAAATATCTTCACCAATGCAAAATACGTCTTTATCTCTTTTCATCTCATCATATATGGCTTTTCTTAACGCTTCAGCAACACTTAATCTCATCTGGGCACCTCCATGTTAACGTAAAGGTCTTCATATGTATCTTCAGGCTTAGGGTCAGGACCGTTCTGGCCGAACAAAACAGCTTCATCTATTTGGATCCCGACAGCATTTTTTACTTCAGCCAGCGAACTCTCGTTAAAGACACCCTCTGTTAGAAGGAATTGTTCAAACAATCCTATCGGGTCCCTCGCTGCCCAGTACTGTCTTTCTTCTTTTGTCATATAGTTGCAGGGATCGCGTCTTGAATGACCGCAAAGCCTGAAGGTCTTAAGTTCAAGAAGCGTAGGGCCTTTGCCGCTTCTGGCAATATCAAGCGATTTTTTTGCCCTGCTGTAAACATCAAGCACGTCCATACCGTCGCCTATATCCCCTCTCATGCCATAAGAGCATACCCTTTGCGCGATGTTTTCAAGCCTTAATGTAAGTTTTATTGGAGTGGACGCGCCGTAAAGGTTATTTTCACAGACAAAGACTGCAGGCACCTGGTACATAGCAGCCATATTCAATGCTTCATGGAACGCACCCTCATTGGACGCTCCATCGCCAAAAAAGCTTACGGCAACTCTTGGTTCGCCCCTCATCTTAAATGCCAGTGCCATACCGCCGATAATCGGAATGTTGCCTCCGACGATGGCAATTGCCGGAAGTACGCCTTTGCTAAGATCGCCGACATGCATTGACCCGCCTTTCCCCTTGCAGCAGCCGGTTGTCTTTCCATAAAGTTCAGCCATAATCTCATTTAAGCCGATCCCTCTTGCAATGGCATGCCCATGGGGACGGTGTGTGGATGCGATAATGTCATGGCTTTCAAGCGCAGAGCATACACCTACTGCGCAGGCTTCCTGGCCTATATACTGGTGTATCGTGCCGGGCATTTTGCCTTCAAGGAAAAGTAGTTTTATTCTTTCTTCAAACTCCCTTATCTCAAGCATTTTCTTATGCATCGCGATTGCTTTTTGCGACCCTATCTCTGAAAGTATTTTTTTCTTTTCACTCAAACCAAGCAGATGGACCTTTGCAGTTGCCAGCCGGCGCGCCTCATCAAAAGAAGTCTTATAGGCCGTGCCGCCCTCTGTTTCTTCAATTTCTTTTTCATTTATGGAAGTAGTTTCGATAATCCCGGCAAATTCGCCTTTTTTGATAACATCTGCCCCAATTTCAACAGGCAAACCCGGTTTTACCTCATCAGCTGCAGGCGCCTGCGTTTTTGAGAGAGGTTCGATCAATGCGATTGTTTCACCGGTTTTTATCTGTGAATCAATTGCTGATACAAGCTTTGCAACGGTTCCGCTCTGCACGCTTTCAAACTCCATTACCACTTTATCGGTCTCGACTTCACAGAGAGGCTGGCCTCTTTTAACAGCATCTCCTTCTTTCACAAGCCACTTTACGAGCCTTACTTCATCAGATGTCTGCCCGAGCTGCACCATTTTTATTTCTACAGTCATTAATGTCTCCTACTTTTAATTATGCTTTATTATTGCTTCCGTATTGCATTATGAAACCTTCAATGGTTTGCTGCAATGCTATTCTTGCCTGAGTATTGATATCTTTTTCAAAACCGGAGCCCACAATCTCATAAGGATTGCTGCCGGCGCTTAAATGCTCTGTCGTATCCTTGATTTTCTGGAAATAAACCTTCTNNACCTTCTTTAGGATACTGCCGACATTTATCTTTCTGATGCCTATTTCAATCGCCTTCTTCATATCTTGAGGGTTTATATAGCTGCCTCCATGGAGGACAAGCGGTGTTTTTACCTTTTTTTTGATTTCCACCAAAGCATCGAGGTTAAGGTGTATTTCTGTTTTTCCATGCATATGGGCCTGGCCAATATTTATAGCCAGTGAGTCTACTCCTGTCTGGCCGACAAAATTTAAAGCAGATTCCGGGGTTGTAAATTTGAGATCATCAGGAAGTTCAGTGAGTTCGCTTCCGATCCCCTGAAGCGATACAAGTTCCCCCTCTACAGCAACATTTTTTTTATGCGCCTTACTGACTACGGATGCAACTTTTTTTACCTGCTCATCAAAGGTAATTTTTTCATCGGTGAACATTACCATTTTATAGCCCATGTCAATTGCATCAAGCACTGCGCCCAGATTTGGAGATTCATTAAAAATCGAACAGGCAGGCACAGAAATCTGCCTGCAAGCTTCATCTGCAAGCTTTGCATACAATTCCAGGGGTTCATTAAAAACCCTGTTGCTGTGTGTTAAAAACATTCCGCTAAATCCCAGAATAATCGGCGAGCGCAGCCTCTCTGCAGCATCGTATGCAGCAAGCAGTGATTCAAGATTCCAGCTTTCAAAATATCCGACTGCATAATTATTTTTTTCTGCATGCCCCATAAGGTCTTTAAAATCAACTAATGACATTTAACCCTCCACAAAAAATATTAAAACATAATTAAATCATAAAGTATCTATAAGCAGGTTTAGCCTTGTCCTGTATTCTTTAAATTTAGAAAAATCTGCATCCATTGGAATAGAATGATCGATATGAGGAATGTATCCTCCTTTTTTCATCAGGATGCTGATTTTTTTAAACTCATCATCCATATTCTTATTGTTGGCAGTAAAAAGAATCTTTTTATCTACTGCTCCCAGCATCTGTAGCTTTGGAAATTCCTCTCTTATTTTCAGGGCGTCGCTTACGGCTTCCATTGGAAATATTCCGGTAACACCAAGATCGACCCACAGCGGGACAAGCTCATCAATCAAACCATCGCTATCCACAATAATGTTTTTTACACCGGACTTCTTTAAAAAATCAATAAACCTTACATAATATGGTGACATGAATTCCTTAAAAGCTTCTTTCGATATTATGGAACCGGTTTTAAAAGCCATATCTTCCCAGATCATTACCCAGTCGATTTCTATCATTTTCAATATCTCGCCCCAGTATTCCATGACAAAATTCAGGTAGAATTCATTAATGTCTTTAATCAGGCCGGGGCTGTCATACAAGCCGAGCATATAGTTAAATTCGCCCATAATATGTCTTGCTGTTCCACTGAAACCAAATGGATGCCCGCCCAGCCTTATTGCAAAATTCCTGTTCCTTAAATTTTTAGCCAGGTTTTCAAAATCGTTTGGAAGCCTGGATTTTAAGCCTTTATTGTAAAGAGCCTTATAATTCTCAAAATCTTTAACATTCTTTACCGGATAATCCAGAGTCAGCGGGACTGAGGACCCTTTGGCAAGGACTTTTTGAGTCAGCCCGTATTCATCAACAAATATTGTATATTCATTGTTTTTTTCCAATACTTTCTTTTCAAACATCGGACTGAAATTACATGGAAATTTGACTGGATACGGCTCAAGCTCAAAATATTTCATCAACCTTTCATCAAGGCCGGGTTCAGTTAATGCCGGGGTCAGCGGCGTTGACATCCTCACGAGGTCTATGTCGGACTGGCTAGTCTCTATCCCTTCAAAAACCGGGGCTTTATCTTTGTTCCAATTTTTTATAAGTCCGGCCCAATATCCATATTCCAGCTTAATATTGGGTATATTATCCTCAAAATTCATTAATGCATTAAACTTTTCCCTTGAACTCATCATAATTTACCTGTATTTAACTCCCGCTGTTATATAATAATAATATTTTAGTTATCAATCCCTTAACCTGTTTTTACCTTTTAGATTAAATACCATNNTTTAACTTATTGATTACTGTAAGAGAAATATAAATTAATATCCTGTTTAAAAAAGGATCAATCTCCGGCATCTGCCAGTTTTTTATAAATATCCTTAAGCGCAAAAAACAAATCGTTATATATTTCAATGTATTTCAGGTATTTCTTATGCCCATCTTTTTTCGGAAATATTGTCAAGTCACTTTTTACTATTCTTTTTAGATCTGATGTAAAATCTTTGAACAAACCCGTGGAGAAGCCTGCTATTATTGCAGAACCAAGCGTTGAAAGGTCGCTTCGAAACAGGCTTTGGTAAGGGATCTGTAGAATATCAGATTTCATCTGCATCCATACTTTGCTTTTTGCAGCACTTCCTATAGCTGTAATAACATCAAGCCCCAAGTCCGGTACAAGCTCTTTTATGATTTCTTTAGTAAGATAATGGTCATAAGCTATGGATTCAAGTATGGCCCGGTAAAAATGTATTTTCTTATGCGCCCAGGTGTGGCCGATAAACAAGCCCCTTACAGAAGGGTTTGGAGGGAAAAATCTTCCCTGCAGGTAATCTATCGCCACAAGCCCATCTGAACCAGGCGGCAGCTCTGCAGCCATTTCATCAAGATAATCATAAATATTTAAACCCTTATTTTTTATCTTCTCTTTTTCATCGGCAAAAAACTCATCGACAAACCACTTATGCGTCCTGCCGGCAAGCACAACTGAAATAAGATAATAATTGCTTCCAAGCGCAGATTTCATGCAAGCCAAAGTCTTATGTTTGCCGTCAAATTTAAATTCATTTATACATGCACCCAAAACACAGGCAGTGCCTGAAACGTCAACCATCTGGCCGCTCTTTATGATTCCTGCTCCTATAAAACCAGCTGACTGATCGCCGCATCCGGCGCAAACAGGAAGGCCCTCAGGAAGGCCTGTATCAGAAGATGCTTTTTTTGTCACCTGGCCGATAATATCTGTTGATTTTACTATTCTGGGAAGTTTTTCAATATCAACATCAAGTTTTTTACAAAGTTCATAGGACCATTGTGAATTTTTTAAATCAGCAAGCCCCGAAAAACAAATAAAACTTTCATCCATATATGCATCGTCACCTGACAGGCCGGCAAGCCTGCCTGATACAAAGGCTGAAGGTTGTATGAATTTATGGATATCCTGCCATTCATTCTTCTTTTTCCAATAGAGTATCTTGTTTCCATAAGTGGAATAAGAACCATTCTTTTCAATTATTAAATCTCCGAAATTTTTGTGCATATAATCATTTTCAGCACCGCTTCTTGAATCAAGCGGAGTATCGTAATATGTTACAGGATCATAGCTTTTATCGATGGCCATTATCCCGCCCATCTGGCTGTCTATTGATATTCCGGAAATGTCATTTTTATTTATTCCTGATGTTGCCAGTACTTCCAGAAGCATTGAGCAGCTCACTATGTAAAAATCCTGCGCATCCTGCTCTGCCATTCCGGCTGCCGGGTATTTTATATCCATTTCCCTGCTCGCCTCAGAAACTGCATTGCCCTCCTGGTCATATATGACGCATTTTGCAAGAGTGGTCCCCAAATCCATTCCTATTAAGTATTTCATTAAACCCTGCTCCTCCTGATACTCTTATAAAAATTTTCCATTTCCATATCAGAATCTAGCCTTAATGTATCTATTCCGGCATATCTGCAAAATATTTCAATCTCAGATGTAAAATCGCCAAGAGTCGCGCTTAAGTGGTTGGCGCCGATTACTTTTACAAAATTTTCAGCCCTTACCCCGAGGTCGACAGTTACCTTGCCCCATGTGCTTCCAAGATGACCGCCAAAGTCACTGCCCAGTTTTTTCTTAAGAAATTCTTCACTGTCAAGCGCTTTACCTTTTCCAAACTGCATGTAATATTCTCCATGGATACGGGTAAGCCTTGCAACAGTGATTTCAGGAGAAGCTTTTCCGCAGTAACTGAAAGCAGCGCCTGAGCAGCCGTGAATGTTGGCAACAGCTGCCGTATTTTTCAGCGCGTCTTTTGCCTGTATGGAATTTGCCGCCCAAAATAGGGAACCTGCGCCGCAATTTGCAAATTCTATATAGTCATCTTCAGCAGATACCAAATCGCCAAATGCAGGCGGTACACCCGGATTGAGAAAATTTAACATCATTGAAGTCAAAAGGCCTTTTATGTCACCTTCACAAACCGTCGGGTATACTTTTTGAGGGCCTTCTTCATTTACAGGAAATGGAAGAAAAGCAGGCAATGTGCATGCATTTACCCCATATTCGGAGTATATTTCCGGCTGGCATTTGATAGAAACACCGCAAATATTCTCAGCTTCATATTCCTTCAGCCTGTCTCTTGCTGCAAGGAGCAGGGCCGTTTGTTTTATAAAAGCCTCGTTTGTCAGCATCCTCTCATCATAAGTTATTTTCATTCCATTTTTTTGCAGCCAGTCTTTAAATCCTTTTATCCTGGAGGGATTATTTTTAATCATTTTTTCAGCCCTGTTGACCAATATATACTGGTCCTCAGAGAGAATATCTCTTATCAGAAAACTTTTAAGCTTTGGCACATCATCCTGAAGCTGCTCCATTTTTACTGCATAAGTTCCACCCCAAAGCATCATTGCGCTTTCCCTCATCCTTGAGATTGCAGATACCGCCCTTACCCATTTTAGCATTTCACTTCTGTTGCCAAAGTTTCTTTCATTAAGAAGAGCATACCTGTTTACGCCCCACTCCATAAGGCTTGAGCAGGCTGCGCTGAACTGGGAAAGATTGCCGGACATTGGGTCATTTTCTGTGTAATACATAAATGGCTTATTGATGCGCCTTACAAATTCCATAATAAGCATTGGCGGCGACCAGGTCCACGCGCCGATTATCACTGCTTCTACCTCAGCATCATTTGAAATCTTGACAATTCTTTGAATATCTTTGATGTTTCTTATCCCATACCAGCCATCGTCAACATCCTTTCCTTTAGAAAGCAAGTCGATTGCCTCTATGGAGTTTTTGCCAAGAAAATCTTTTAAGTCTTCCTGCCTGGCTTTTAACATTTTCTCTACCTGGGGGTTTGAAACGCCAACATCCCTATCGTCCGTAAAAGTCACTATTGCAATTTTAGGTTTTAAATTATCCACGTCTTACCTCATATAAATAATAATTGATTTATTACAATTGATTATTGATAAACTAATTAATGGACTGAGCTGGTATTATCAATTTTTTCAACATCATTTTCTTTCTCATATACAACTGTTTTTAACCAGGCGGATTTAACTTCACCCGGGGAGATTTTTAAGGCGGTACTATTTTTTATGCACTCAAGCAAGCCAAGTCCGGGATAAGAAGACCAGGGCTCAACGGCAAGGCTGTAGGTATTGGAATACCATGGATAATTATCGCCGCCTCCATACACCATCCACAAGTAAAGATACCTGAAAACTTTCGGATCAAAAACATAGCCTATACCCACTTTTTTCCCTATGTTGGTTACAGAAAACCAGTTCTCATTTAAGCCTTTTGCATACAATAAATCAGCAACTTTCGCATTTTTATCCAATACTTTCGAAAGATCTATCATTTCACCATTTTTTCCCGGAAAGGCCTTAAGCTTTCCTGAAGCACCGGACATTACCAACGGGAAACTTGAAATTGAGCCCGGATTAGATAATATTTCTTTTGCATTAAAATTTATTACACATTCGGAGGAAAGAAAAGGGCTCCCGAAACATGGGTGGTGGCCCCACATAAAATCCAGAACTTCATTTCCATTATTCATTACTTTTTCTTCAATTGAAAGGACAGAAGAATTGCTGCTCAGCGATAAAACTTTTTCAATGCTTAAAGGGACCTTGGCAAGTTTTGTATAGAATTTGACTATTATTTTGAATTGGCTGTCTTCCAAAATATCATAATCCCATGAGACCATGGATGTTTCGTCATGGAGCCCAAGACTTGCCCCTTTATAAATACATGGTGAACCACCATTAGGTATTATTTCCTGCCATCCTCCAAGATAGCTTTCAAGAAAGTCTTTGCGGTCAATGTCACCCTCCTTGAAAGTCTTTGGAGATTTCCACATAAAATCAATATCTTTGGGCTTATAAAGCAATTCAATAATATCAGTGCCTTTATCGACCAGGATAAAAACCTTTAGCAGCTCATTTTCCATAATAATTGCTTTTAAGCCTTTATATCTTATTTCGTCAGTTATCCTGCATCCTGAATTTCTTCTAATGGCAGACATTTAAATCTCCTTAATAAGTTTATGTAAAATAGACATCCAGTTTTTTCGTTTCTTTAAGCTTTGCGACATTAATGGGGTAATTTCGGTATTTCTCTGCGGCCCAATAATATGCCACAATATTATCCACCGCCCTTTCAGAAGCCTGAACCGTGTGGTTCGTACACAGAATATGCCCACCACCGGGAGAAAGTACCTCTATTACATGCCTTACTTCTTCAGCAACATCTTTAAATGTGCCTTTATTCATTACCCTCCTGGTGTCTACATTTCCCCAAAAAACCAGGTCTTTGCCATATTTCTTCTTTATCTCTGCAATATCATTAACGTCAGGCTGAAGGGGATTTAAAATATCAAAACCAACATCAATAAAATCTTCAATCACCCAGTCTATTTTTCCATCACAATGAAAAGCAATCTTAATGTTTTTGTTAATCTTTTTAACTTCATCCACCATTTTTGCGTATCTTGGTTTTATCAGTTCTTTAAACAATTTAGGGTTTATATATGGACCTCTTTCATTGGCTACATCATCACCCCACCAGATTATATCAACGCCCTGCGAAACAAGCTTCTTTGATATTTTTAGTGATATTTCCATTGTCCTGTCTAACAACTCAATTGCAAAGTCTTTATTTAAATAAAGATCAGTCAGGAAGTTTTCCAGCCCCCTTAAATACCAGCACGCCTCAAACATTGTGCACGCGCATCCCCCAAGTATTGCATATTCCTTTGAGTCAGCAGCAATCAAATCATCATATAGCTTAAAACCATCTTTATAAATTTCATAAGGGTCCGGCCATACATATTTATCATAAGCATTCATATCTGAAAGCGGATGCTCAACAAACTCACAATAGCTGCCATATTTAAAAGGCTTTTTACGCCATTTTATTTTAAAGTCATCCTGGTAAAGATTTTCTCCAATTTTTCTTTCCTCTTTTAATATGGAGCTGAAGCCATCACAAAAACCTATTGTAGAATACAAAAGATCATTTCCCATAACTTTTGAAAATGCGAATGCATCTTTAGAATTGTCGATGTTAAGACCTTCCAATATAACCTCTGCAGCCTCGGGAGCCATCCAGCTGTCAATCGGCACTTTATCAGGTTCCTCATGATTTAAAGTTGTAAGTATTCTTTCCCTTGAATTCATATGACCTCCGTTAACTAAAATTTAGACTATATATTATTTTAAAATTAAAAATTATTTAAATTTTTCTTAGTTATAAAATTTCCAACTACTTGAACCATGCTATATTATAAAACTAAAAGCTGTTTAATCTGTAACAGCTCCTGCAGTCAGCCCAATTTATCTTATTGGCCAATTGATGGACTACTCTAAGGCATTTAACCCTTCACGNNCAAACTGGTCCTGTATAGCAAGGTAAATTATAAATACCGGAATTGATGCTATGATTACACCTGCCGCCACAAGCTGCCATGGGGAATCCCATTGGCCTACAAAATTTGCCATCCCGACCGGTAGTGTATATAAAACCTTGTCTTTAAGAAGTACCAGGGCAAGAATGAATTCATTCCAATTCTGCATGAATAAAAATATTGTAACAGTTGCAATAGCCGGCTTGGATAGCGGAAGTATTATCTTAAAAAATGTCCCCATCTCTGAACTGCCGTCAATACGGGCCGCTTCTATAAGTTCTTTTGGAATTGACATGAAAAATCCTCGCAGAATCAAAACTGCAATTGGAAGACCAAACGCAACATAAGAAACAATAAGGGAAAAATGCGTGTTATAAAGACCAAGACTTTTCATAATAACAAAAAGAGGGATAATCACTGCTGCAGGCGGAATCATTATTCCCAGCAGTACAGTATAAAAAACTATATTTGATCCTTTGTATTGAAGCCTTGAAAAAGAATATGCGGCAAGTGCGGCTATTATCAGTGTAAGGACTACTGAAAATATTGTAACAATTGCAGAATTCAAAAATAAATTGGTGAACCCAAATGTTTTCCAGGCAATTACATAATTTTCAAAATGCAGATCCTTTGTAAAAAACATTGCAGACAATGCTTCTTTTTTGCTTCTTAAAGACAAGGAAAAAACCCATATTACCGGAATCAGAAATATTATTCCCAACAGATAAATAAAAAAGCTTTTTACAATTTTTTTAGCCATTTAATCTCCAGCCTATATTAGAAATAATCAATATCTACATTTATATATTCATTTATATTATTAATTTATTTTGTGAATAATTATTTTTAAAAACTTTAGCTTATTACATTTGCCTGCTTGTTACTCTCAATCGTATAACAGATACAATAAGTCAATTATGGATTTCCATTTTATATTTCCCTGTTTGTAACCCTCAGCCTTATAACAGACACTATAAGTGAAATAAAAACAATGACCATTGCTATGACCGAGGAAAAACCCATGTTGTTAAACCTGAAAGCCTGCTGGAAAAGATAAGTGGCTAACACTTCGCTTCCATGGTTTGGGCCGCCAGCAGTCATTACATACACTATCTCAAATACTTTGAAGCCACCGATTATATTCAGGAGCATCGTTATAGTTATAACCGGGCTTAGAGTCGGGATAATTATTCTCGTTGTAACCTTAAATTCATTTGCGCCATCAATCCTTGCCGCTTCAAGCAGATGATTTTCTATGCCCTGAAGACCGGCATAATATAAAAGCATATCATAGCCTGTAAATTGCCATAGAGTGGCAACAATAACCGTATACAAAGCAATCTTTGAACTGCCAAGAC
>PMCC01000165.1:0-26102 GCA_003155275.1 Actinomycetota bacterium
ACCGGGCTCGTGGTTTCCTGCCAGGATGAAAAATCCCAGCTGCAAAACAAGGAAAAAGCTTTCAAAATACTGCGTGCGCGCATTAAAGAAATTGAAGAACAGAAGCAGTCAGACGAGCAGACAAAAAACAGGCGGCTGCAGATAGGTACCGGAGACAGAAGTGAGAGGATAAGGACCTATAACTATCCACAGGTAAGGATAACCGACCACAGAATAAACTTAACTCTTTATAAGTTTGATGATATTCTTGAAGGCGGCCTGGAAGAGCTGATTGATTCGTTAAGGACCGCTGACGAAGAGAAAAAATTGGAAAAGCTGGAAATTTAGGAGCTTTTTTATTGCAGGACATCAAAAAAATATGGGACGTTAAAAGCCTCCTCAATTGGTCATTGGAGTATCTGACTGCAAAAGGTATAAATCAGCCTAAATTATCTTCCGAACTGCTTCTTGCTGATGCTTTAAATTTTACAAGGATGCAGATATATCTTAATTTTAACCACAGGCCCACAGAAAAAGAACTCGCGAAATTTAAGGGATATATCTTAAAACGGGTCGGGGGTATGCCTATCCAATATATACTTCAGAAGGCATTCTTCAGGAACCTGGAACTTTATGTTGATGAAAATGTTTTGATACCCAGGCCTGAAACCGAGCTTTTGGTTGACAGGGTTTTAAACATCATGGCAGATATTGTCAGGGAGAATGCGGCCGGGTTTGGAGATTTTTCCGGCAAAGATATTCCGGAGATAGGGTTGAATATTCTGGAGATAGGCACAGGCAGCGGAGCTATTGCGCTTAGTTTGATCAAAGAAGCCAAACCATTTATAGCCAAGTCATTAGTCGATGCGCAAAAAAGTGGATTAAATAAATTATCAAGCCTGGAAAATGAGCCGGCTGGCAGTCAACTGGATGAGGATGGTTCTTCTGCCGGTTCCGATGGCCTCCGGCCAAGCGGCCCCGCTGATGGATCCAAGCCAGGCTGCATCAGGTCTTTTAATGCCTTGCAGGCAACTGAGATCTCATCTTTTCTAAAATTAAAGTTAACTGCAACAGAAAAAAGCCAGGCAGCTCTTAAAGTGGCGCTGAGAAATGCAAAGGATCTGCTGACGGAAGAAGAAATGCACGATGCAGATTTTATTGAGGCTGATATAATCCCTTCCGAAAATTCCCCCTATATAAGTGAATTTAAAGGAAAAATAAATATTGTTGTTTCAAATCCACCATACATATCTGAAAAGAATTATAGCAGCCTGCCCGAAGAGGTGCGGGATTATGAGCCAAAGTGTGCCCTTCTTGCCGGTAAAACCGGCCTTGAGATATACAAAAAAATACTGGAAGAGACGCTTGGCCTTTGTGCCGGCGGCAACTCCTTTTTTGTCTTTGAGATCGATCCGCATGTAAGCCCCATCCTGCAAAAATACATTAAAGAAAGCATAGGGACAGGTCCGGAAAAAGGCCCTGGAAATATAGAAATATATAAAGATTATAATCAGCTGGACAGGATAATGGTCATAAAAATCTAAAGGTTTATGTGTTTGAGTTTTATTTTCAATAATGCTACTATGCTAACAAGTTTTTAATCCGCGGGAGGGGTAAAAATGAACAACACGATAGTTGCCCTGGTGATTTTTGTCCTGACTTATATTGCTATAATCACCGAAAAAGTCAACAGGACAGTAGTTGCATTTGCAGGCGGCCTGGCTTTAATACTTTTCAAGATCTTCACATTAAATGATGCCATATCATTTGTAAGTTGGGAAACCATCGGACTGTTGTTCGGGATGTTTATAATAGTAACCGCACTTTCACTTGCCGGATTCTTTACATATCTTGCGCTTAAAATAGCAAAGTGGCTCAAATATTCGCCTACACGCATATTTATTTTTTTCCCGATAGTCACCTTCTTTCTGGCCGCATTTATGGACAGCATAACCGTAATGCTGTTTTTTACTGCCCTTACTTTTGAACTTTGCAGGATGCTTGAAATCGATGCTGCACCGCTTGTTATAACTGAAGTCTGTATGGCAAACATCGGAGGCTCTGCAACTCTGGTAGGTGACCCGCCAAATGTCATTCTTGGCTTAAAACTTGGATTCTATTTTAACGATTTTGTCATTCATAACGGCCCAATAGCGCTTCTTGCGGGAGCAGCCTGCCTGTTTTACTGTTTTGCCGTTTCGCGAAAATCCCTGATACCCAAAGTCGGCATCTCCAAACGGGAGCTTAAGAAAATGAAACCCGAAGAAGCCATAACAGACAAAAGGCAGCTTATTGCAGGGCTTTGCGCTTTTGGGGTTGCAGTCCTGCTTCTTATCATACATACATACATTGAAAGATTTTTTCATTATCCGCTGACTGTTCCACTTGCCGCAATGGTACCTGCATTTATTATGCTGATATTTTTGGGCAAAAAAAGCGGGGAAGTAATAATCAAGGTGGACTATGAAGTAATATTATTTTTTATCGGGCTTTTTGTGGTGGTAGGAGGGCTTGAGCATACCGGGGCAATAAAAATATTTGCGCAGTTTGTAACGGATGCATTCCGGAATAATCATATGGGGCTTATAAGTACGCTTCTCTGGACCTCCGGTTTTGCAAGCGGAATAATAGATAATGTGCCATTTGCGCTCTCCATGGCATATGTGCTTGATAATATTGTTAAGTTTGCAGGAGTGCCTGCACTTGCAATCATGGTTTGGGCCACATCGCTTGGTACGGATATTGGAGGCAATTTCACCCCAATAGGAGCCTCTGCAAATGTAGTTGCATATAGCACAATGGAACGAAAGGGACATGTTATCGGGTGGGGAAGATGGTTAAAGCTTGCCGTACCGGCGACTTTTATTTCACTGATAATCTGTAACCTTGCATTATGGGTAAAATATGCGATAGGATTTTATTGATACATTGGCTGTCACTTTAGCACTGTAAATTTTATAGAGAATCCGCTTCATACGGTATCTGCGGTCATCACCATGCAATCAATAACATATCATTGTTGCAATCCGTCAGTCAACATGTGCAGCACTTCAGCAGAACACATTCATTTACAGAAGCACAAATTTACCTGCACAAATACTCATTCAACTCCATAATAATGTATATTACATATCAGCATAAACCGGGAAATCTTGTGCGAGTTTTTTGACTCTATTGGCAAGATCTGCAATTGCCGTTTTGTCTTCCCTGTTCTTTAAGGCAAAGGTTATAAATTCACCTATCTTATGCATTTCTTTTACACCCATACCGCGTGTTGTTGCAGCCGGAGTGCCTATTCTTATCCCGCTTGTTATGTTGGGATTTAATGTGTCATAAGGTATTACATTTTTATTGAGTATTATACCTGCTGATGCCAGCGTGTCCGATGCCTCATAGCCGGTCATTCCCATGTTGGTCAGGTCAACAAGGAAAAGGTGGTTGTCGGTTCCGCCGGAGACAATCCTAAATCCACGGTCTTTAAGATTAGCGCATAGAACTTTGGAATTTTCTACAACTCTTCTTGCATATTCTTTAAATAAAGGCTGTAATGCTTCATTGAAGCAGACTGCTTTTGCGGCAACTGTATTCATTAGCGGCCCTCCCTGAATCCCGGGGAATACCGATTTATTTATCATTCCCGAATATTTCTTGTCCGCAATAATAAGACCGCCTCTCGGACCTCTCAAAGTTTTATGGGTTGTTGCAGTCGTAAAGTCTGCAATGCCTACTGATGTAGGATGTACGCCTCCCGCAATGAGACCTGCAACATGGGCAATATCAGCCATTAGGAAAGCCCCGACCTCATCTGCTATTTCCCTGAATTTCGTATAATCGATTATTCTTGAATAGGAGCTCGCGCCGGCAATTATAAGTTTTGGCCTTGCTATCCATGCAATCTTTTTAACATTTTCATAATCTATCATTTCTGTCTCTGGGTCAACGCTGTAAGTAAATACTTCAAAATATTTTCCGGTCAGGTTCTGTTTATGGCCATGCGAGAGATGTCCGCCATCACGAAGGTTCATGCTTAAAATATGGTCATTGCAATTTAAGGTCCCCAAAAATACAGCAGTATTTGCCTGCACTCCGCTGTGCGGCTGAACATTGCAGAAGTTGGAATTAAAAAGTTCATTGCATCTTTTTATTGCCAGGTCCTCAATTTCATCATAAATCTGGCAGCCCTCATAATATCTGTCCCCCGGATAGCCTTCAGCATATTTATTTGTCAATACTGACCCTGTTGCTCGCATTACTTCCATAGAAGTATAGTTTTCTGATGCGATCAGGACGATCTGGTTCCTCTGTCTGTCAAGCTCTTTTGCGATTAATTTTTGAATCTGGATATCCGGAATTTCAGCCTGAGCAGGATTATCTTTATTCTTAATCAAAGCTTTCCCCCTTTTAAAAAAAATAAAAGACTATAAAATATTTAATATCCCGTTATTTAGACAATATATGAGTGCAAAACCTGCTTAAAATCCTTAGCATAAAGACAACAAGTGTGAGCAGACTCTGCTTAAAATATTTAACAAAAAGATAATATTTGAGTGCAAACCCTGATTAAAATAATTAACAAAAAACAGTTAACTGAACAAATAGTCAAAAATAGTTATTATACTTTCTTTTATTATCTTTGCAACCTGGATATAAATATCAACCGACCTTCCATATGGGTCCTCAATATCGATAATTGGTGGTTTAACGATTTCCATTGATGCTGTATTTTTTAAGACAAGTATCCGGTGAAATATTTTTGCCTGGAAGCTTAAACCGGTTTCGGCTTTTTGAGTTTTTAATAAATCTGTCAATATATTTTTTACATGGGGATTACCTATTTCATTATTTATGTCTCTTTCCAAACAATCCCGTTTAAATATATCTTCAGATTGCAGGTACAGCACTAGATTTGACAATTCAAGAAGATTAAATATTTTTTTTGGGTCGGCGTCTGCAAAGTTTGAGAGTATGTTTCTTTTATGTGTGGTTGCCATGGTGATAAGCGCATCAGAGTTCAGTATTGTTTTAATGTCCAGCGCTTTGGGTTTAAAATAAATTTTTGGTACTTCAAATAAATCCAGTACACGATAAGTATTTTGAGGAACATTAGTTAATAATACATCCGTTCCTGCGCTTCCTATACTTAAAATCTCTTTTAATTCCGGTTTTTTTTTGAAGTAAACCGTCTTTAAAAGATTTGCGGCAAAAGCTTCAGCAATATAACTTCTGCAGGTATTTCCGGTGCAGATAAAATTTAGATTTATTACTCGGGGCATTATAATTTTTTTTTCCGTTTTTTTAATTTCTTCCATATATTTTAAGTATCGTCCTGCCTTATTTTCCTTTATCCTTTTTTATAAAAATTTATTAAATGCATAATCTTGCACATATTTTTTCAGCAACCTCCCGAATTTTCGCAGCAGTTGCATATATTTTTATATTTTACCACATCTCATAGTTTAAAATGGCTCGGCAGACAATCTCTTTTTAAGGACAGGCCTTCATTGCCTCATTGAAGTTGATTAAAAAGTTCCATAATCTCCTGCCCGCAGACTTTTCCTTCCCTTACAATAACCGGCATATCCCGGGTTATATCCACAATTGTCGAAGCTGACCCTCCCAGGTTTTCTTTTACTGCGGTTATTATATCCACATTATTCCTGATTATCTCCGGAATTCCGGCAATGCTGACCGGCGACCCCCCGGCACCTGAAACTGTTGCGCTTGTAGACACAATAGGCCCGCTTATTTTTATTACATCTTTTATAATCTGGAGGCATTCAAGCCTTAATGCTATGCCGCCGCTGCTGCCGGTGATAAAATCCGGCAGATTTCTGTTTTTTTCAAATATAATGGTTACAGGCTGCGGATTTAAAGACAGCCAGTATTTCTCAATAAGAGCCTCCGCAAATGCATTTTTCCTGTCTGCAAGAATATCTATATCAGCAATATCTGCAATCAGGATTATAAACGGCATCACTTTTGGCCTCTGCTTTATTTCATAAATCNNGGCAGTATTGCTGTTTTGCCTTCAGCCATTGCATCAGCAATTGTTATTACGGTTTCCCTGCTGTATTTAAATCCTGACTCAATTTCCAGATATTTCCGGTCCGGTTTATTCATCGCTGCCGCTTAAGCGCCACATACTTTGAGCTTTCATCCAGTGAACCGTACATTTCTTTCCTCCCTGACAGTTTTTTACCATATATCATATTTGAACCAAAGCGTTTATAATTTACCAGCCTTTAAAATCCTATAATCCCTGCTTAAAAATAACCATAAACCTTTCAATTATATGATAAGATATAAAAGGATTTTTTTAAATATTTTATACGGATCGAAAGCACAGGGAAAATAAGGAAATCAAAACTTTAGAGAAGGAAAATAAGGGTATGGAAAATATTATTGCCAGGCCCACATGGGATGAATACTTCGGCTCCATAACAAAACAGGTTGCGACTCGTTCTACCTGCCTGCGGCGAAAAGTCGGCGCGATAATAGTCAAAGATAAAAGAATGCTTACCACAGGCTATAATGGAGCGCCAAAAGGTGTTAAAAACTGTCTTGAAATAGGCAAATGCCTTAGGGAAGAAATGGGTGTGCCGTCCGGCCAGAGGCATGAAATATGCAGGGGACTGCATGCCGAACAGAATGCGATAATCCAGGCAGCCTACCATGGTGTAAATATCCAGGACAGCATACTTTACAGTACAACGCAGCCATGCGTGCAATGCGCCAAGATGATAATTAACAGTGGAATAAAAAAAATATATTATTTTGTTGATTATCCGGATGAGCTTTCCCTGGAGCTCTTAACTGAAGCCGGGGTCGAACTCATTAGGCTTTAATAAGAAAGATCAGATTCTCTTGCTTCATTTATCAGTGACATTATAAAAGTGGGGTTATTATATAAGGATACAAAAAACAGGGATTTAAAATCTGTATTTTCTTGGAATGATTGTAACGCCTTCCGGAGAAATGGTAAATCCTCTTTTTAAATCCAGCTCCCTGTCAAACCCTATAATTGCATTATCTGGAATTATTATACCGCGGTCTATAATAACCTTTTTTATTATTGCATTGCTTCCGATTGTATTGCCTCCCATCAGTATGGAATCGCTGATAGAGGCGCCGTTGCCAACCTTTACAGCGTAAGACAATATACAGCGGTCAATATTAGCATTTTCGATTATACAGCCGTTCGAGATAAGTGACTCATTGACTTTGGCATTTTCTAAATACTTTACGGGTTGCATTGAATCTGCTCTTGTAAAAATTTCCCAGCGCGGATTATACAGGTTAATTGAAGGATTCTTGCCAATAAGGTCCATGTTGGCCTTATAGTATTCGTCCAGATCACCTATATCCCGCCAGTAAGATTTTTCGTAATTCTGCGCTCCCAAAATGGTATTTTCATTGAAATTATAGATATAAATGTTTCGCTGCCTTCTAAGCATTGACGGTATTACATCATATCCAAAATCGTGCGATGAAAAATGTTCCGGATCAGATGATATAAGCTTTTTATCATGAGTTGTTTTTTTATGCTGGTCTATTACCAGTTCCTCGATTAGTATCTGCATATTAAAAGTGTAATTACCCATTGAAGAAAGGCAGAACTCGGGATTATCAGGCATTGGAGTGGGGATTTCCGGTTTTTCCTCAAAACCTATAAGCTTTGAGTTATCGTCAATCACAAGAACTCCGTATTTTCCTGCAGCAAGCCTGGTGTCAACCGGAATGGCGGAGATTGTAAGATCAGAGTTGTTGGCCATGTGGAAATCATTCATCTGGGATATATCCATGAGATATATATGGTCACCACCGAATATATTCACTATATCGGGCCTGGCTTCCCAGGCATACCTTTTGTTCTGGTTAATGGCATCAGTTGTTCCTGTATACCACCCACTGCCCTTACCCTCTTTGGCAGGCAGCAGCCTTATCATGTTGTAGCGTCCCGCTCCAAAGATAGGAGACCAGCCCTCAAGAATATGCTGTTCGAGTGAACGGGGTTCATATTGTGTAAGTACATATATTTTTCTAATCCTTGAATGTATGAGATTGCTTAAGACAAAATCAATCACGCGGTAACTTCCGCCAAAGGGCAGTGCGGGCTTTGCCCTGTCTTTTGTTAAGGGGAAAAGTCTCTTGCCAACTCCGCCCCCGAGAACAAACGCTACTACTTCTACTCTCATAATTTTAATAAGAATTAAAAAATATTTAAGTTGTGCGATTATTTTATACCATATTGCTTTTATGTTGTAGAAAAATTATTAAGTTAATGACTTTATAATCTTTTAAAATTACGGGTAATTGTAAGAAGTTTTTCTGCGGCCCTTTCTGAAATCATATCACTGCTCATCTGCCATTTCCAGTTTCCGCGGCTTGTAGCGGGACGGTTCATCCTAGTTTTTTTCCCCAAACCAAGGATATCCTGCAAAGGCATTATTACAAGATTGGCAGCCGAAGCCATTAGCAGCATGATGAGTTTATTTATTATGCCTTCAAATCCCATGCCTGGCAAAACGTCTTCCCCCAGATACTTAAGCAGGTTTTTTATCTCAAAAGGTCTGACCTCATTTTCGAGCCATCCCCTTAAAGTATTATTATCGTGGGTGCCCGTACAGGCAACGGTATTTTTTATATAATTATAAGGAAGGTTGCTGCTGAATGGAAAATCCCTGCCGAAGGCAAACTGAAGCACCCGAAGACCCGGAAAGCCAAACTTTTTCATTACTTCATCTACTTCAGGGGTTATAGTACCAAGATTTTCAGCAACTATAGCAAGACGTTTCGGCATCCTACTAAGCACATCAAAGAATTCTTCGGGATATGCGTTTACCCACCGGCCGTTAGTTGCCTCTTTTTCTTTGGCGGGTACCTCCCAGTATGCAATAAAACCCCTAAAGTGGTCGAGTCTTACCAAATCAAATATATTAAAGTTAAATTCCAGTCTCTCAACCCACCAAGAAAATCCATTTTTTTTAAGCACTTTCCAGTTATAGACCGGGTTTTTCCAGAGCTGGCCTGTTTTGCTGTAATAATCAGGAGGGACACCTGCTATAAATTCAGGCATTTTTTCATTGTCCAGCTTAAAAATAGAGGGAAATGACCATACATCAGAACTCTCGTAGTCAACATATATGGGGATATCCCCAAAAATATTTATGCCATTTGCATTTGCATATCTCTTAAGGTTACTCCATTGCTTAAAAAATAAGAATTGCAGGAATTTTTGCAGTTCAACTTCTTTATAAACGATTTTTTTAAGCTCTTTGACATCTGAAGCATTCCTGTCTCTTATTGGTTTAGGCCACATGCTCCAGCTTGCCATGTTTAAGCGTCGTTTAAAATATTTCTTAAATGCAACAAAACAGGCAAAGTCATCAAGCCATTTTTCATCATTCTCAATACAGAAATCATCAAAGTCATCCCTGGATCTTCTACCGGTTTTCCTGAAATTATTGTAAGCATAATTAAATATTTTATTTTTCACTGCTGATGCTCTTTTATAATTCACACCTATAGAATCAACATATTTATAATCTACATCCATATATTTGGGCTGTTTATCATCTAAAACCACATGGTGAACTTGTTTATTACAAACGTCATTATAATTAGCATGTTTTCCCAGAAGATCAAAATCTTCAATTACTTGACCAGGTTTCTTAATCTCTTTTGCAATGGCAGTAGTTGCCTGGATTTCTGCAAGATCGGCCTTTTTAATAAGGCCGTCCTCGCAAAGCAAAACAGGGCTGATAAGAAGAGGATTTCCGGCAAATGCCGAATAACAGGCGTAAGGTGAGAAATTTTTTGAAGCGCCTGTTGGATTTAATGGAAGTATCTGCCAGTATTGTTGTCCTGCCTTTTTTAAAAATTCTGCAAAGTTAAAAGCGGCGCTTCCCAGATCACCGATACCAAACTCTGACGGAAGGGAAGTAATATGAAGCAAAACACCGCTTGCCCTTTTATTTAATATATCCATTAATGCACCTGCAAATCATTTTTTAGGGTGATAATAATGATATAATTTTTACCCTGAGAAATTCATACTGCTGTATAAAAATTCCATTATTAAAATATTTGTAACATAAAAAACAGAGAGTTATTTAAGAATTTATCTTTGTTAATTTAATTTCACCTGGAAACGTTCAGGTGATCCAGCACTTTTTCAAAATATGACAACCATGCTTTTGACTTATTGCTAGTCCTTGCTTCAATTACCTTTAAGGGATAAATATTTTCTTTTATTTCAAATATCATATTCTGGGATCTCCACATATTTATGGGTATATTAAGCTTTGCAATAATATTAAAAAAATCTGCCAGGTTTTTTAATAATTCCATATTTTCAGTTTCCATGGAAAATGACTCAATTGTCTCATTAAGTTTCTTTTCTAAAATGATTCCCAGACTACCGGTGTTAATCAGGTTTAAGATATCGATTTTTTCTGAGATCCAGTCCATTTCAAATATATCCTTTTTTGAAAGTCCCGGTTTTTTTATAATATTGTAGAGCTTATATTCCACGAAAAATTCATAAACATTTGGAAAAATTCCATCCATAAAATAATTAAGCGCCTTATTTTCTTTGAAATCGTTAAGAGCTTCTTTATATTCATTTAAAATATTTGCCATTTGGGGATAAATACTGCTGTTATAAACGGCAATCATTTTTTCTACTGTATCGACCTGCTCGTCTTTTAAGAAATCACTTATCGTGAATAATTTTCCGGAAAATCTTTTTGCCAGGTAATCTTTAATTGCGGATAAACCCCCGCTGGCGCTATCACAGTCCAAAAAATCATCAGCATTATTTTGTTTATCTGCTGATTCAAGAAGCTTTCTTAATTGCTCACCGATTGATAATATTTCATTGATATCATCATCTGCTACTGTTTTACCAAATGCCGCCATATTTGTACTGTTTAAAATATTTTTGTTTTTATATCTATATGCTGCAAAAATAACGTTTTTTAATTCAAGGGTGAGCTTTGAGATGACAGCCGCGCTGCCTGTAATAAAAGTGTACTCATGCATCTGTATTCTATCATAAGTTATTTCGCTTGCTTCAAAGTTATAAATATTATAAACACCTGGTATTTCCTTTTTATCAGAAACCAGTATTTCAAGCGCAAGGCACGCTGATATTTTTATAAAATCACTGGAAGCTTTTTTAACATACAACCAATAGACACTTTCTCCATCCCCGTATTCAGGAAGATTGCTTTTGGCTTTTTTTAAAATTTTAAGAAACTGAGGCTCAAGATCCCTACCTGTTACATCTTTTAAAATTTCCATTGCCCTGCACGCATGCTGCAGTATCTGTATTGCTTCTACCCTTGAAATATCATCAAAAAACCAACCGTCGCTTGACTGCATAAAAAGGCACTGGCGGTATGCTTCAAGCAGTTTTAAGAAAATTATGCCCTCTGTTTTTTCCAGGGGATTCTTTAAAAAAATGCTGAAGAATTTTTCTGCCGATTTACTTGTGCGATTATCCATAATAGAGATAAATGAACTTACCGCTTTATCAGAATTGCCGATGCCCGGTTTTAAATATTTTTGGGCCTCATCAATATAAATGGATGAATTCATCCGGGCGAGCCAGTCAATTGATTCCCTTAAGGGTGTGCGCCATTTCTGTTTCCAGTCAGGATGCTGTTCTGAACCTGTAGAACATCCGCAATCTTGTTTCCATCTGCAAATTCCGTGGTCGCAGCTCCAGGATGAATTTTCAATTATCCGGACTTCATACAGCGGAGGATATTTTTCAAGGTATTCTCCAAAAACAGTGATTTTTGCAAGTTTTTTTGACTCGATATAATTCAGGCAGTAAGAAAGAGCCATTTCTCCAAAATGGTGATGGTGCCCGTATGTCTCACCATCGCTTGCTATGCTGATTATTTCCGGCAGCTCCTGTTTGTTTTCCGGAAGCCCGGTGATGTTTTTTGCAAAAGTCTCGCCATCCTTTAAAAGGTCGCCAAACGAGACTTTATTTGAAAGAGAATCATCATAAAAGAATATGCTGATTGAACTGTCATTTGGCAGTTTGCAGATATATGGCATTCTGGTATTGATCGAGCCGTCTGAAACATCAAACCACGAGGCACTTTCAGGGCTTTTAGAGATTTTCCTTATTTGTTTTGCCTGGTTCGGAGAAAGAATAGTAAATTTAATTCCAAAATCAGCAAGAATCTCAAGAGTATCTGTATCAACCGCTGTTTCAGAAAGCCAGATACCCTCAGGTTTCCTGCCAAAATTTGCTTCAAAGTCACTTACTGCCCATGCAACCTCAATTATTTTATCCTGCCTGCTTGCAAGCGGCATTATAACATGGTTATAAATCTGTGCAATCGCATTGCCATGGCCGGAAAAGACGGACCTGCCGGTGATATCTGCATTGATGATAGAGGTAAAAGTTTTCCTGTCATGCATCTTTATCCAGGAAAGCAGGGTCGGCCCGAAGTTAAAGCTTATTTTTGAATAGTTGTTAATTATTTTTATAAGCTTGTTTTGGCTGTCAAGCAAATGGGCGCCGCCATTTACCATATAACATTCGGCATTTATTTTTTCATTCCAATCATGCCACGGAAAGGCTTCCACCTGCATCTCGATTGTCTCAAGCCAGGGATTTGCCCTTTGGGGCTGATAAAAATGACCATGAATGCATAAATATCTATTCATTAACTGCCTGCTTCTAATATCATCACTTCATTTATTAAATAAACTGCTACATATATTGTACAGTTTTTTTACATATTGCTTTTTCCTGAAATATCTTTTTCCCCTACGTCTTTTCCTGCTTTAAGCCTAAAATCAATAAATAATATCTTTTTTAAAGTAAAGCGCCGAAAGTGGGGGCAGAGTGACAGAAATCGTAAATGGTCTGCCGTGGGTGCTCTTTTTTGAGGCGATGATTTTACCTGAATTCCTATAGTCGCTTCCGCCATAGGCTACTGAATCGCTATTAAATATTTCAACCCACTCCCCGTCATACGGTACACCTATCTCGTACTTATATCTTATGGTTGGCGTAAAGTTGTGGACAATGACAATGATGTTTTCAATTTTTCTATCCGGGCTTTCAGTATTACCGCCAATACCGGTTTTCCTTAAAAAAATTATTATGTTCTTACGTGCATCACTTGAGTCTATCCATTCGAAATTCTCCGGTTTAAAATCATTTTTATAAAGAGCGGTTTCGTTAAAATATATCTTATTCAAGTCAGCAACGATCCGCTGTATGCCGCAGTGTGATTCATATTTAGTCTCGGACCAATCAAGAAAACTCTCGTGATCCCATTCCTTCCTCTGAGCAAATTCGTTTCCCATAAAAAGCAGTTTTTTACCGGGAAAAGAATACATGTAGCCTAGTAAAAGCCTTAAGTTTGTAAATTGCTGCCGGATGTCTCCCGGCATTTTTTCAAGAAGGGATCTTTTGCCATAAACGACTTCATCATGTGATAAAGGAAGTAAGAAATTTTCAAAAAAGGCATAAAAGAAAGCAAAAATCAGGCCATTTTTGTGAAGCTTCCAATAAGTAGGGTCTTTGGAAAAATATTCAAGGGTATCGTGCATCCAACCCATGTTCCACTTCATTCCGAACCCGAGTCCGCCAGCATATTTTGGCTTTGTAACTGAAGGCCAAGCAGTTGCTTCCTCTGCTATTATCTGTACATCCGGAAAACTTCCGTAGAGAGCTTCATTTAAATCTTTTATAAAATCAACTGCCTCCAGGTTTTCCCTTCCGCCATACTTGTTTGGTACCCACTCTCCTTTTTTTCGTGAAAAATCAAGATATAGCATTGATGAGACTCCATCGACTCTCAGTCCGTCAGCATGGTATTTATCAAGCCAGAACATTGCACTGCTTATAAGGAACTCTTTTACTTCGGTCCTGCCATAGTTAAAAATCAGGCTTTTCCAGTCCGGGTGAAAACCTTTTTTAGGGTCTTCATACTCATACAGGCAAGTTCCATCAAAATTAGCCAACCCGTGTGCATCACTGGGAAAATGCGAGGGCACCCAGTCAAGTATTACTCCTATATCGTTCTGGTGAAGCAGGTCAATCAAATACATCAGATCCTGCGGCGTTCCATAGCGTGATGTTGAGGCAAAATATCCTGTAATCTGGTATCCCCAGGAACCATAGAAAGGATGTTCCATGACCGGCATAAGTTCTACGTGGGTAAACCCCATCCTTTTCGTATATTCCGCAAGGCAGGGCGCAATTTCACGGTAGCCGGCAAATCTTTTTAATGTGCCGGATACTCCAGATACACTGGACACTCCGGACATTTTTGATGCGTGGAATTCTACGGGTACTATAGAGTTACAGTCAGAAGGGCTTTTCCATGAACCAAGATGAAGCTCATATATGGAAATCGGGTTATCCAGACTGTTTTTTAAGTGCCGGTTTTTCATCCATTCTTCATCATTCCAGCAGTACCCATCGATGCTGTGAACAATCGATGAAGTGTCAGGGGAAACTTCAGAAAAATATGCAAAAGGATCACTTTTATCAACTGAAAACTTTGACCTGGATGCAGTTATATGGAATTTATATAATGCTCCGTCCCCAACGCCTGGAATAAAGACTTCCCAAATACCAGAGTTATCCCGCCGTACATTCATCGGGAATGTGTGTGGGTTCCAGTCATTAAAATCTCCTACAACAGAGACGTTTTTTGCTGCTGGTGCCCAGACAGAAAAATAAGTCCCCCGGACCCCGTGGATAGTTTTCATCCGGGAACCAAATTTTTCATAAAGCTTAAAATGCCTGCCTTCTTTGAACAGGGATATATCGTTATTACTGAAGTGGTTTAGGAAATAATTAGAAGCGGATTTTATCATTTTCATTTAAATAAAAATCTTTAATTTGTTTAAAATGAGCCATGCCAACCCATCTGTTAGCATAGAATTATATTTTATTATAATATAAAATTATATAAAAAAATTTTTCCGGTACCATAATCAGGATAATAATAAAAAAGGGGATTAAAAATGAAGGTCGCAATGTGCGTGTCGGAAGCAGTACCTTTTGCAAAAACTGGAGGTCTTGCCGATGTTGCAGGCGCTCTGCCCGCCGCATTGAGAAAAAAGGACGTTGATGTATTTGTTATAATGCCTGGCTATAAATCCATATTTGAGATTAATTACCCGATGCAATTAGTGTCTGCCGGTGTAAAGTTGCAAATGAACGACAGCTGTAGCATAGAGTTTGACCTCTATAAGACCACTTTAAACAATGTTGATTTTTATTTTATAAGAAATGACAGCCTTTTTGGGAGGGCAAACCTGTATGGTACGTCGCAGGGTGATTATACTGATAATAACTTAAGATTCGGCTTTTTTTCTAAAGCAATTTTTAAGGCTCTGGAACTTATATCAGCTATTCCGGACATAATCCATCTGCATGATCACCATTTTGGTCTGGCTGCGTTGCTCCTGCATGATATTAAAAAACATGACAAGGCAACACCTTATAAAGATACAAAGACAGTTTTTACTATACATAATATTGCTTATCAGGGAGTCTATGGCAGCGAAACACTCCAATTATGCGGTTTAAGCAGGAAATATTTTANNACAAGATCACAACGGTAAGCCCGACATACGCCAGGGAAATCCTGACAGCCCGGTATGGCTACCGCCTTGAGAATGTCTTAAAAAGCAGGGTAAAGGACCTGTCGGGAATAATAAACGGCATAGACTACTCAGTCTGGGATCCTGCTTCAGATAAGGCAATATTTGCCAATTATGGCCTTAATGATCTGACAGGGAAGAAAAAATGCAAGGATAGCCTGATTTCGTGGGCTTTTGGCCAGGCAAATAATAATGATATCCAGGGCAGGTTTGATAAATCCGTTAAGTACGGCAAGCTGGATAAACCATTGATCGGTATGGTCTCAAGGCTTTCGGAGCAAAAAGGGATAGACCTGATTACAAACGGGATGGAATCTATCATGAAAAATGATCTTTATTTTGTAATACTTGGAACCGGCGATGAAAAATACCATAATATCCTGTTGGAAATGCAGGCGAGACATAAAGATAGGTTCAACCTGACCATCGGATATTCTGATAAATTATCAAGGGAGATATATTCAGGCTCTGACATTTTCCTTATGCCGTCAAATTATGAGCCTTGCGGTCTGGGACAGCTAATAAGCCTTAAATACGGCACTATTCCTGTGGTAAGAAATACCGGGGGCCTTGCCGATACGATTATTGATATAAAAAATGCAGTAAATATAAATAATGGCGGACAGGGTTTTAAATTTAATGAATATGATACTGAAGCATTTTATAAAGCCTTAAAAACAGCGCTTGACTTTTATGATGATAAAGGCTCATGGAGCAAAATAGTTGAAAACGGAATGACTTCAGATTTTTCCTGGGATTATTCTGCAGGAAAATATAAGGAACTGTATGATAGTATAGGGCATTAAACAGGACAAAGTAAGCCTGATGCCCTATATATGAAAGACCGGATTGAAGACCCTTTTTGTCCAGGGCTTTTTTAAAACCGGCAGTACGTAGAGGGAGAAAAATTTGAACAGCGATGACCAGATAAAAAATTATCAGGATATCTTAAGGAAATACAGTATTTTAACCCTGATGGCAAAGACTGTCTCTTCAACTCTTGATCTGAATAAGATATTAAGGATAATACTGACAGGGGTTACTTTTGGGGATGGTTTCGGTTTTAATAGGGCTTTTTTGTTTTTAATAGACAGGCAGGCAAAGCACCTTTTTGGCAGAATGGCTATTGGCCCTGCAACTCCTGAAGAAGCCTGGAAAATCTGGAATGATATCCTGCATAAGAGTGTACCGCTTGAGGAGTTTTTAATGTCTGAAAAACTAGAGACGCAAAATGAAAGCTCAAAGCTGGATGAAGAAATCAAGAAAATCAAGATTGATATTGACCCGGACAAAGTCCTTTTAATGTGTCTCCAGGACGGTATACCCAGAAATGTCGATCTGACACAGAACGCCCCTGCTTCAGAAAATAATGATTTAGTATCTGATATCAATCTTTTTGAGCAAACCCTGCTGGATTATCTTGATTATCCCAAATTCTGCATCATACCTTTGATAAGCCGAACAAAAAAAGTCGGTATACTTATCGTTGACAATAAGTATAACCAACGCCAAATTACAAACGAAGATACAAATTTCCTGCTGATGCTAAGCCAGTTTGCAGCATCTTCGATAAGAAATACGATAATCTATAATGACCTTAAGAACAGCTTAAGCGCGCTTGCAAAGCTAAACCTCAAGCATAAATACCTTAAAGAATATAATGAGAAAATACTTGAAAGCATACCTGTAAGCATAATTGTCCTTGACCATAATATGACAATTACGATGTGCAATGAAAACATCGCAGGGATCATGGGCATGGATAAAGCGTCGATAGTCGGAAAGAAGATCGATGCTGGGATGATTTATATAGACAGCATCGACCTGACAGAAGAAGTCTCATTTATTCTGGCCAATAAAAGGGCTGAGGGTTTTTATAAGGTAAAGGTCAAATTCAAAAGCAATAAAAATAAAAATGTCTTTGACGTAATGCTAGTCCCGTTTAAGTTTTCAGAGGAAACACCTGAAGGTGTCTTAATAATAATAGAAGATGTCACAAAAACAGTAAAGCTTGAGCAGTCATTAAATGAAGCAAAAAGGCTCTCGGAGCTTGGCAAACTTTCTGCTATGGTCGCGCACGAGATCAGGAATCCACTTATTGCAATCGGCGGATATGCAAACAGGATAAAGAAGAAGTACCTTGAAAGGCAGGAGATAAACCCTGAGAACATCGAAGTCATTATAAATGAAGTCGCAAGACTTGAAAAAATCGTAAATGAGATACTTAATTTTGCAATAGAAAGAAAAATAGAATTTAAAGATTTCAATATTTGTGGACTGCTCCTCGATTGTATAAACCTTACAAGAACTGCTGCCGAACAAGGCAAAATAAGCATAAATATCAAATCAGGCTCAGAACTTATTGAAAACAATGATATCTTTATTAACGGTTCTTATGACAGTTTAAAGCAGGCATTTATAAATGTTTTCAATAATGCAATTGAAGCGAGTGAGACCAGGGATGTAGTAAGTATTGAGATTTTTCTTGAAAATGAAAATGAAAACAGCGTCCTTGTTATAAAAGTCAGCAACAAAGCAAAACTGGCAAATGAAGTGGATATTAATAATATTTTTCTCCCATTTTACACTACAAAGTCAAAGGGTACCGGGCTTGGTCTTAGCATAACAAAAAGAATAATAAAACAGCATAATGGTACGATTGATGTGATAAGTAATGCTGAGAACGGAACAACATTTACCATAAAGTTACCGGTGTTGCAGTCAAATCAACCACAATAAATAAAAAATTAATTTGTAATCAGGCTGAAAACAGTGATTAATTAATTTAATTGAATTAAAATAATTAATGTATAGAATGTTGATGAAAAGCTTTTTATATTTTGGGGGTTTAAATGAAAAAGATTCTGGTTGTTGAAGATGACATGCCNNGGAGTGGCAGGGTATGAAATGTTTAAAAGCCAAAATCCGGACCTTATAACCATTGACATTAAGATGCCAGACATGAATGGGCTTGAGCTGCTTGACAAGATAAGAAAAGAAGATAAGGAAATCCCGATTATTATTTATTCCGCTTATGGCGAATTTACCCAAAATTTTTCTACATGGGCAGCAGATGAATATCTAGTGAAATCATCGGATTTAACTGAATTTAAAAAAAGGGTAAGTGAACTTTTACAAAAATAACAACTTTATTTTACAAACTTGCCGACCGGTTAAATATTTTTAGGAGAAAAAATTGCCTGAATACAGAAAAGACATAATTTTGGATGAGTGGGTGATAATTGCAACTGAGCGTGCAAAGAGACCTGAAAATTTTAAGGAACAGATTATCAAAGTGGATAATAAAGCATTGAATGTTTGCCCTTTTGATAGGGGCAATGAGTCCATGACGCCGCCTGAAAGTTTGAGAATAGACAACCGGGGAAATGAAGTTGGCAAAGACAGTCCGTGGCAGGTAAGAGTCGTGCCGAACAAATTCCCTGCACTGGTTCCAAATGCACAGCCTTTTTCACAGCAATACGGACCGTATATGGTGATGGACGGATTTGGGCTCCATGAGGTTGTTGTCCAGAGCCCTGAGCATATAACCAATATCAGCGAGCTCTCCCGCTGGCAAGTGGAACTAATTATTTCAGTTTATATAAGAAGACTTATTGCAATTAAGAAAGACAATAGGATTGAAAGTGTTATCATAATGTTAAACCAGGGGAAAGAAGCAGGAGCATCGCTCGAACATTCGCATTCCCAGATTTTTGCACTTCCCCTTACACCACCTAACCTGATGAACGAAATCTCCAGAACCAGAAATTATTTTAATCAAAATCACAGGTGCGCTATGTGCGATATAATCAATTTTGAAACGAAAGAAGACAAAAGGGTAGTTTACGAGAATAAAGAATTTGTTATGCTCCAACCTTATGCATCAAGAAATCCATTTGAAACATGGATAGTGCCCAAGCGCCATGATTCAAATTTTGAAAATATTTCTGCACAGGAAGCTAATTCATTTGCCCAATGCCTTAAAGTACTGGTGGATTTTTTTTATATCGACCTGAATAATCCTCCCTTTAATTATTATATACATACCGGCACATTGGACGGCACTAAAGACAACAGCCACTACCACTGGCATTTGGAACTTGAACCAAAATTAAGCATTAAGGCTGGATTTGAGATAGCCACGGGTATTGATATCTGTATAACAACTCCTGAATACACTGCAGATTATATGAAGGCCGGGGATTTTTTTAAAGCATGAGATTTACGATATGCTCCTGCAATAGATTTTTTCAAAACAGGATTTTGTAAAATATTTTAAAGATGAACCAGGATATTTCCCGAATTAGAAATATTGCAATAATCTCACTTATAGCCACTTCGGGGCTGGAAGCCGTGTGCTTTTTTGTTTTAAGGGACAATCTCCCCGGTTTCATGGGTATTCTTATCAGCGGGCTGATGACTTTACTTTTCTTTATGGCTACTCTACTGGTTTATTTAAAAGCGGCAAAGGCCCAGCCGCAAAGTAAATTAAAGTATTTGATGTTTATTTTGTTTGCGAAAATGGCTGTGGCTGCGGCAGTTTTTTATGGCGTTTTTAGTTTTCAATTCGCTGATATGCGGTACTTGCTTATTTCTTTCCTGATTTTTTTTACAATATTTTTGAATCTCGAAATATTCCTGATATATAAAAGGATGCTTTTTTATAAAAACTAGAATGTTTATGTTGGGCAATCATCCAAACAGGCCAAATTGGGCAAATTCAAACTTAATTTGAACAAAATTTAAACAAAATTTAAGCTTGATTTAAAAAAAATTTTAAACTTGATTTGAAAAAAAAATTTCTTTAAATTCTGATTTCTTTACCAGGAGTTAAAATGTTATTATATATAAATAATATAAACTTAAATAAGCTGGAGAGTTAATTGGTAGTATTAGAGCATTTTTACCAGAAGGTAATAATACCCATAAAGATAGGTTCTTTTGATATTTCCCTTACAAATCTTACCCTTTCCATGTTTGCAGGCGTAGGGTTTTTTTTAATCCTCCTAGTCATTTTTGCTGCCAGGCCTAAAAAGGTCCCGGGCAAAATGCAGACAGTTGTCGAACTTCTGATAAATTTTATCAGAAAAGGAATCTGCTTTAATATGATAGGCCCAAAAGAATTTGACAAGTGGGTGCCGTTTGTTACAGGCGTTTTTATCTTTGTGCTTGCAAATAATATGATAGGCCTTATTCCCGGAACATATACCCCGACTTCCAATCCGGTCGTTCCCCTTACAATTGCACTGATAATATTTTTTACTGTACATATTGCAAACCTGATAAAAAATGGTTTTAAGGGATATCTTAAAACATATGCGCCGCCTTCGGTTCCGAAGTGGATGCTTGTGATAGTAGTGCCAATTGAACTGATCAGCACAATAGCCAAACCTTTTTCACTGTTTATCCGACTCATGGCCAATATGCTTGCGGGCCATACCATATTGTATGTTATACTTGGACTGATAATTTATTTCAAGTCATACTTTATATCAATAGCTGCCGTACCCTTCGCCCTTGTGATGACAATACTTGAAATATTTGTATCAGCGGTCCAGGCATATGTATTTGCAATTTTGACTGCTCTTTATATCGGTGAGGCAGTTAATCCCAAGCATTGATTTATCGATTTATTGATTGGAAAAATAAAATTTTTTGTAAGTAATAAGGTTTAGGAATAGTTAGGAGGAATTTATATGGATCCAAAAGCAGCAGCATTAATAGCGGCCGGATTTTGTATGGGGGTTGGGGCCATAGGACCGGGAATCGCAATAGGCAACCTTGTAGGCAAAGCGCTTGAAGGAATCGCCAGGCAGCCTGAAGCAGGGGGCCAGATAAATACGGCTATGTTTATAGGAATTGCTTTTGCGGAGGCTATCTCATTATATGCTTTGGTTGTTGCATTTTTGCTGATATTTGTTGCATAAAATTTTTTTAAAATAACAGCTGTTTAATGACAATTGAGCTACAAATGGCTATAAGGCAGTAAATGAGTGAATATATTTTTGACGCTTATAGTTTTGAATTTATTTGTTTTGTATAAAACTATATTTTAAGAGGTGAGAAATAACTTGGAAGAAGTACTGAATATAATAAATCCAATGACCAGTACTGTCTTCTGGTCGGTTATAGTATTTATACTCCTCATAGTTGTCCTGTGGAGATTTGTTTTAAAACCTGTAAACAGGATAATTGCAAAGAGGCAGGAAGAGATCCAGGAATCTGTAAATATTGCAGACAAACAGAAGCTGGATGCGCAGGAATTTATAGAGGGCCAGAAGGTGCAGCTGGAAGCGGTAAAAAAAGAGGCTCGCCAGATAATCGAAGACAGCAAGGCTGCCGCCCGTAAAATAAAAGATGAGATTGAAGAAAAAGCAAGTGAAAAATCCAGGCTCATTTTAGATTCAGCTCTTGAAGAAATAAAGGCCGAGCGCGACCGGTCAGTAGTTGCAGTAAAGAACCAGATAATTGAAATCGCGATGGATGCGACTGAGAGAATAATAGGTAAAAGCCTTTCCGAAGAAGAGCATAAAAAACTTATTGAAGAAAGCTTAAAGGAAGTTCAGAGAATATAAGCTTTAAAAAAGGAGATGTCCTTAAAATTGGAAAAAGTTGCTGAGAAAAAGGAATTTAAATCAAACTACTATGCCAATGCAATTTTTAATCTTGCACGTGCCGAAAATGCTATTGACAGGGTGGAAAATGAGTTGGGCCAGTTAAAGGATGAAATTATTTTTAACCTTGACCTTAAAAAATATCTTTCAGATACTGCCATCACAAGCACTGAAAAAATCAAATCACTGCTGAACATCCTTGGCGATGACTCTACCCGGTCAATAAAGACGATTTCTGCAATGATAATATTATTTGATGCCCTGGATTATACGGAACAGATATATAAAGACTATATTGAGCTTACAAACCAGTATAAAAAACAGGTGTCTGTTGAGGTAATAAGTGCAATAGAACTGGATGAGAAGATGCTCAAGGAAATTAAAAAAGACGTCGACAGCAAGACCGGCCTTGATGTGCGGGTTAAAAATACTGTAGACAAAAGCATAATCGGAGGTTTGCTTATCAAAATCGGTGAAAAAATAATTGATCTCAGTGTTAAAAATAAAATTGAAGATTTGAAATCAAAATTAAAAGCTTTGGAAATCAGAGGAGAAGACTTTGGCTTTGAAAATTAAATCCGAAAAAATCGCGGCGTTAATAAGCTCGGAAATAGAAAAATATAAAAGGGAAGTAATAGTTGAGGAAGTTGGCGCTGTCCTTGAAGCCGGTGACGGAATAGCAAGGGTTAGCGGGCTTCCAAGGACAATGGCCGGAGAAATGCTGGAATTTCCCGATAAAATATTTGGTCTTGCATTAAACCTGGACAGAAGAGAGATCGGGACAATAATTTTAGGGAATTTCGAGAAGATAGAGGAAGGCGACCCTGTGAAATGCACAGGCAATATCCTGCAGATACCTGCCGGCGAGGAGCTTATCGGCAGGATAATTGACCCGCTGGGCAATCCGCTGGATAACAAAGGCCCGATAAAAAATAAAGATTTCTGGCCTGTGGAATTCATGGCGCCGGGTGTTGTTGACAGGCAGCCGGTAAAAGAGCCCCTGCAGACAGGCATCAAGGCGATTGATTCAATGATCCCGATAGGCCGGGGACAGAGGGAGCTTGTAATAGGCGATAGAAGCATAGGTAAATCTGCAATTCTTACTGATACTATCATAAACCAGAAAGGCAAGGATGTAATATGCATTTATGTCGCAATAGGGCAAAAGACATCTACAATAGCGCGGCTGGTGGAAAAACTGGAAGAACACGGGGCAATGGATTATACGATTATTGTAAGTGCAACTGCGCGGACTCCGGCATCGCTGCAGTATATTGCTCCCTATGCCGGATGCGCAGTTGGTGAATATTTCATGTATAGCGGCAAACATGCGCTCGTTGTATATGACGACCTTTCAAAACATGCAGTTGCCTACAGGCAGATCTCACTGCTTCTCAGGCGCCCGCCCGGCAGAGAAGCATACCCTGGAGATATTTTTTACCTGCATTCACGATTGCTTGAAAGGGCAGCAAAACTTTCTGATGAAAAGGGCGGAGGTTCGCTGACAGCTATTCCTGTAATTGAGACTAAAGCAGGGGATATTTCAGCATATATACCTACAAACGTTATTTCAATAACAGATGGGCAGATTTATCTTGAGACGGACCTGTTCAATGCAGGCATACGCCCTGCAGTTAATCCGGGAGTTTCAGTATCAAGGGTAGGCGGAAATGCACAGATAGCCGCAATGAAAAAAGTAGCCGGCATGTTGAGGCTTGACCTTGCACAATACAGGGAGCTTGAGACTTTTGCAAAATTCGGTACCGAGCTTGACAAGGAGACAAGAAAGCAGCTATCAAGAGGGGAGCGTACAGTTGAGGTGCTTAAACAGGGGCAGTATGCACCAATGGATGTTGAGGACCAGGTCCTCATCCTTTATACGCTGACAAGGGGCTTTCTTGACGACATAGAGATAAACAAACTGAAAAGATTTGAAAAAGAATACCTTGAATTCATACATAGCACAGGCACAGATATTCTGGAAGAATTGAAAAAGACAAAAGACATAAGCAAGGAACTTGAGGAAAAGATAGTTTCAATTACCGAACGTTTTAAAAAATCTTTTAGTTAAGGAGATATCAGTAACTTAAATATCTTATGGAAAAATCCCAGGAAATAAGAAGCCGGATAAAAAGTATAAGCGGCACAAGAAAAATAACCAAGGCAATGGAAATGATTGCCTCGTCCAAAATCAGGAAGGCCCAGAAGAGGATCCTTGAAGCAAGGGCATTTATAGCTGGTATTGAAGGAGTGATAATAGATATTGCGCAACATTCGAAGACTATAACAGATCCTCTCCTGACTGTGCATAACAAGAACAATACTGTGCTTGTTATTGGCATTACAGCAGACAGGGGACTTTGCGGGGGCTATAACTCAAATATTATAAGGCTGACTGAGAAGACGATAAAACAAAACCAGGATAAAGGCAAGGATGTAAAGATTGACATCACCGGTACACGCGGCAGGAATTATTTCAGGTACATGGGTTACAAAATTGACAATGTCTATGAAAACCTATCTGATTATCCAAGGTTCCTGGATACCAGGGAAATATCCAGGGAGATTATCAGAAGGTATGTTTCTGGTGAAGTTGACAAGGTGATCATATGTTATACAAAATTTAAAAACCCTGCAGAACAGATACCTTCAAGGCTGCAGCTGCTGCCAATAGAGTTTATCAGGAAAGGCATCCATCTACTTGAGGATGAGCCACGGCTATATGAAAAAACAGATGAGGTGGGCACAGAGATTTCAAAAGCGGGTACGGAATTTTTATATGATCCTTCCAAGGATGATGTTTTAAGCGCTATCCTTCCAGAGTATATATATACAATTGTCTACGGAGCTCTTCTTGAGTCGACTGCTAGCGAAACCGGGGCAAGGATGACAGCGATGAAGAGCGCTAGCGATAATGCGGAGGAGATGATAAAGGAACTGGTACTGCTGTATCACAGGGCAAGGCAGCAGCAGATCACAATGGAGATATCTGAAATAGTGTCGGGCGCAAATGCTTTAAGTGAAGGCGTGGTGTAGGACAGATCCGCTTTAAAAGCCGTTCCTGCTTCCGGCATTTTAGAATATTGAAATGAGAAATAGTTAAATAATTAAAGTTTAAATATATGATGATTTTCAAAGAATAGTCAGTTGATAATAGTCAAATTTTTTAAATTAAAAAGGCGGGATATAAATGGTTGAAAATATTTCAGGTAAGATTGAAATGCCGGTAAATAAGGGCAGGGTAATCAGCATAAGGGGCCCGGTTTTGGATATCGAATTTCCTCCGGGTAAACTGCCTGATATCTATAACGCCCTTGAAATAGTCAACCTGCAAAACAAGTCAACCCAGTCCGGGGAAAAAATTGTTTTGGAAGTACAGCAGTCAATAGGCAATAACCAGGTCAGGGCGGTTGCAATGTCCTCAACAGATGGCCTTCAAAGAGGTATGGAAGTGGCTGACACCGGAAAATCCATAGATGTGCCTGTCGGCAGGGACACGCTTGGAAGGCTGTTTAATGTCCTTGGTGAGCCGATTGACTTGATTGAAAAAGAAGTAAAGAGTGTAATGCGCATGCCTATTCACAGAGAGGCTCCCGACATTGAGGATATCGAGCCTACTACTGAGCTGTTTGAAACAGGTGTTAAAGTCATTGATCTTTTGTGCCCATTTGTAAGAGGCGGAAAAATCGGGATGTTCGGCGGCGCAGGGGTAGGAAAGACCGTAATAATAATGGAGCTTATACATAATGTAGCAACCGAACACGGCGGTTTTTCTGTATTTGCAGGTGTAGGTGAGAGGACAAGGGAAGGCAATGACCTCTGGCTTGATATGAAAGAGTCAGGAGTTATTGAGAAGAC
>PMCC01000165.1:26125-33605 GCA_003155275.1 Actinomycetota bacterium
ACACTGTCAACTGAAATGGGCGAGCTCCAGGAAAGGATAACCTCCACAAAAAAAGGCTCGATAACTTCTGTACAGGCCATATATGTTCCCGCAGATGACCTTACAGATCCGGCTCCGGCTACGACTTTTACACATCTTGATTCAACAGTAGTTTTGTCAAGGCAGATTTCGGAGCGGGGCATTTATCCTGCTGTTGACCCCCTTGATTCGTCTTCGCGTATACTTGACCCGCAATATGTCGGGGATGAGCACTACCAGGTTGCAAGGAGAGTTCAGGAAGTACTGCAAAGAAACAAGGAGCTCCAGGATATAATAGCCATTCTTGGAATCGATGAACTCTCTGAAGAGGACAAGACAATAGTCCAGCGCGCAAGAAAAATAGAAAAGTTTTTATCCCAGCCATTTTTTGTTGCGGCGAAATTTACCGGCCGGGAAGGCAAATATGTAAAGGTGGAGGATACCATAAAGGGATTCAAGGCAATAGCTGAAGGAAAGTACGACAGCATCCCGGAACAGGCATTCTACATGGCAGGCAGTATAGAGGAAGTNNATAACAGTTGTAACTCCTGAAGGAAAAGTTTTTGAAGGGGATGTTGATTTTATAAGCGTTCCCGCCAAAAGCGGCAGCATGGGCATTCTTCCCAGGCACGTTCCCATCATAGCCCAGCTCAAGACCGGCACTTTAAAGCTTGTCAATGAGGGCAAGTCAATCTATATTGGGGTCTGCAGGGGATATTTTGAGTTGCTTGACAGCAGGGCATATGTTTTGACTGAGAGCGCAATTTTAACAGATCCTGAAAATAAGGATGCAGTTATTGCAGATTTAAAGAAAAAGCATGATATAACCAGTGAGATAACCGAAGAGACAAAAAAAGTTGTTGAAGCAATTGCAGGGTTTAAGGCTTTAAGGCATTGAGGATACTCATCATTTGATACGAAGTTTATTTTTTTCCCCCTTTTGCTATAATTACTCTTATCATTATAAAATTATTGTAAAATTATTATTTAGGGAAACTATGCCGGGATACGTTATTAACGGCCGTAAGACGCTTACGGGCAGGGTAAAAATCAGCGGCGCTAAAAATTCAGCGCTCAAGATTATGGCTGCGGCCATATTGGCTGATGGGTTGGTTACTCTTCGCAATGTGCCGGATATTGAAGATGTAAATACCATGGTTGAGGTATTAAGGACCCTAAATGTTCGCCTTGATTTTGACAAGAACAACAATATCCTTGAAATAGACCCGTCCATGATAAACAGTTATGAAGCTCCTTATGAACTGGTCAGGAAAATGAGGGCCTCAGTACTTGTTGCCGGACCTCTGCTCACAAAATTTGGCAAGGTAAAAGTTGCAATTCCCGGCGGATGTAATATCGGGGCAAGGCAGATAGATATTCACCTTAAAGGCTTTGAAGAACTGGGTGCTAAAAACTATATTGAGCATGGCTATATAAACTGCAGTGCAGACATTAAAAAGATAAAAACTTCCGGTAAAGCTAATCTGAAGGGGGCCATTATTAACCTTGATTTTCCTTCAAGAGGCGCAACTGAAAACCTTATGATGGCGGCAGTGATGGCCGAGGGACACACTGTAATAAATAATGCAGCTTGTGAAAAAGAGATCGTTGATCTGGCAAATTTTTTAAGCACATTGGGCGCAGAAATCGAAGGTGGCGGTACAGACAGCATTAAGATAACCGGGGTCTCTAAATTGGGTTCAGGCTCAACAGATTACACGATTATGCCGGACAGCATAGAGGCAGGCACATTTATTGCAGCTGCGGCATTGTGCGGTAAAAAGGTAGAGGTGCAGGATGCAGTCTGGAATAATATAGAGATTTTCTGCCAGAAGATAAAAGAGATCGGTATTGATATTTCACCTGCCGGCGGCAGGACAGTTGTTGTAAGCCGGCCTAAAAAAGTCTTAAAACCTGTGAATATAAGCACCCTTCCTTATCCCGGTTTTCCCACAGACTTGCAGCCGGTGATTGCAGTTTTGCTTTCAGTTGTACCAGGGTTATCAATAATTACTGAAAATGTTTTTGAAAACAGGTTCATGTATGTAGAGGAGCTTAACAGGATGGGGGCAAATATTAAAATCGATGGCCATCATGCCGTGATTAACGGAGTAAAAATGCTTTCGGGGGCTCCAGTAAAAGCGTTTGATTTACGGGCAGGCGCCGCTATGGTGCTTGCCGGCCTTGTTGCAGAAGGAACGACTGAAGTATATGATATCCAACATATACAGAGAGGGTATGAAAATTTCCATTCAAAACTAAGAGTGCTGGGTGCGGATATATCGGTTGTATAAAAACCGGCAAAAATTCCCGGATAAGGGTATCACCGTGCGGGAATTTCCGGAGCAGGATACAATGGTAGTATTAAAGTCAGAAAAGTATCTCGGTATTGTATTTTAATGGATAATGAATATATAATAACAAGTTCTGCCAATTCTAATAAGTTGAGGCAGAAAAATGGCTTTCCATGTATGGATTTATATAATCCGGGCAGGAAATAGCTTTCTATTTATAAGTTTGAATAAGCCTGGCATTATGATTACTCTACAGGTATGGGTTTAAATAGGCTGGGATAGAAATAACTTTCCAGTTGTGGGTTTAAGCATTCAGTGTATCAATTTCCTGGTATTACCGGTAAAAAAGCAAAAATATGAAATTTATAATCGTAATTTAAAATGTCAGAAAGAATCGAACATTCCTCAGAAGTATTTCCTGAAATTGACCGCAGCACTTCTGTAAAAAAAATAAAAAAAGAAAAAAAACCCGGTAAAATAAAGCTTGGCGCTGGCAAACCAGTTGAGCCCAAAACCGATTCTCCAAAAACATCTGAACCCGAATCCGGTTCTCCAAAGACGGCTGAACTTAAATCTGGAAGACCCAAAACAACTGAATCAAAACCAGCTGAACCCAAAACCGGTTCTTCCAAACCAGGTTCTCCCAAACCACCGAAAAACAACAGGTGGACAAGGCTAAGGACATACCAGAAATTCCTTATAATATTTTTTTCAGCCATATTCTTTCTTGCAGCCTGCGGAACAGGCGGCTTCTATTATTATCTGAACTCTCTCAACAGGACTTTAAGCTCAGGCACCACCACCCAGATACAGAACGTTCTTGCGCCCGTTGTGGCTGGTAAAACCATAGATGCCCCAGTCACTATATTGCTGCTTGGCAGGGACACCAGGGATGTAGAGACTGAGCAGGGAAGGGCAGACACCATAATGCTCCTTCATATTGACCCGGCAACTAAAAGTGCCGCCCTGCTTTCCATTCCAAGGGATACGCTGGTTGATATTCCCGGACATGGCCAGGATAAAATAAATGCCGCATATGCTTATGGCGGGGAAGAACTGACGATAAAGACTGTATCAATTTTTCTGGATGCAGTAATAAACCATTATGCGACAATAGATTTTGATGGTTTTGTCAAGCTTGTAGATGAGCTTGGTGGTGTAGATGTAATGATTGACCGGCCAATAATTGATCCCAAGACCAATGCCTATATTGCTGCGGGAAATCACCATTTTACCGGTGAGCAGGCGCTTTCCTACACCAGGAGCAGGTCAACAGAATTTGGAGATATAGGAAGGATTCAGCGCCAGCAGCTTATTTTTAAAGAGCTCGTAAAGCAAAAAATGGATATAAAATATATTTCCAATATAAACAGTTATCTTAACATCCTCNNAATATAAGCTCTGCAATAATACCATCCCATCCTGACTGGATAGAAAACGGGACAAAAAGCGTCCAGATTCCCGATATAGTTGAGGCCAGGGCAATGTGGCAGAGGATAATATTTAACCAGCCTACCAGCACCTATGGCATTGAGTATACCGGCGGTACAGAAAATATTCCGGAATCCATGAGCAAGGATAAGGTTTACATAGCAAAAATCAAAGTGAAAAATACCGGTGCAACAGCATGGGAAGGAACNNGGTGAAGAAGTTGGCATGGATTTAAAAATCAAGGCACCTGACAAGCCCGGCAATTATATTTTGCAGGTGGATATGGTACATGAGGGGCTGACCTGGTTTTCATACCAGGGAGTTCCGCCACTTGAAAAGTATGTGGCCGTAAATATTGATTATGCAGCAGCTTATGATGACTTGGGCACCACTCCGAATAAGGTTTCACCCGGACAGCAATTTAAAACACAGGTTAAAGTTACAAATAACGGGTTTATGGAGTGGATAAACAAGGCAAAGGACAGGGTTGATTTGGGAGTACACTGGTATAACAGGGATACAAGGGAAGTAGTCATTTATGATGCAGACAGCGGGGAGCTGCCAAATAATGTAAATCATGGAGAGTCGGCAACTGTAAATATAACAATTACGGCGCCCTCCAAACCCGGAAGATACGTGCTTGCATATGATCTTGTACACGAAACTGTCACGTGGTTTTCCCAGCAGAGTGTTATTCCAATGGAAATAAATATAGATGTTGGATTTACCCTCGACACATCACTCGTAAAAAAGACAAATGTTTTTGTTTATAACGGAAGCGGTATTAAAGGCGTAGCAACAGAATTTGCCGACTATCTTTCAAAATACGGTTTTAAGATTAACGGAAAGGCGAATGCAAAAAAATATGATTTTGAAAAGACCCTTATAATCTACAAACCGGATAAAATATTAAATGCAAAACAGCTTGCAATGATACTTAACAGTTATCAGCTGGAGGAGTACAGCCAGGCTTGGTCGGCCTACAACTCCGGAGCTGATATTATTGTAGTGCTTGGCAAGGATGCAGAGGAAAATATGAAATGGCAGTAATGCCTCTGACGGGATGGTTTCAAATCGCTATTAAAGGCGTATTATAATTGTCTTTATTAATTAGTTGTGTCATTAATTAGTTGTTGCTGAATAATGAGAATTTTGTTAAATTAATTGTTAAGGGTAAGCTTGAAAACTTTTTAATCTTGGCTCTTTTAGCTAATTATTCAGTAGAAGCTAATTAACTGTTTGTATTATTTACAGCGTTTACTCTCTTTTAAGGCGTGTTTTCTTTAAAATTCAACCGATTAAGTAAACTGTGTTATAATTGCCCTATGAGAAAAAGTTCAGCATTAAAAATAATCAGGTTATTTATATTTGACATATTGATTGTCTTTTCATCGTTTATAATATCCTTTTTCCTAAGGGGTGTTATCAATGTTTCTGCTGACACTGAGGTGTTTTCCAGATATGCAAACTTCATAGTCTTTTATGTGATTGTAATCTTTATAATAAAGCTTCCTCTGTTTGCTATTTTCGGTATGTACAGGAGGGTGTGGAAGTATGCTTCCGTCAAGGACATGGTTGTCATTGTGGAGGTGTCGGCTCTTGGCAATATTATTATGGGGGTAGTATTTTATGGGTTAAGCCAGCCTGTCCCATGGTTTGGCAGCACATTTTCCCTGCCATATTTTCCAAGAAGTATTTTGGTTATAGATTTTTTAATCTCACTTCTGCTGATAATAATTTCCAGGTTTTCTGAAAGATTATTTAATGAATTAAAATTCGGCCGTCCCGGAATCAGGAAAAGGGTTCTCATCTGCGGCGCAGGCGATGCCGGGGAGATGATAGTCAGGGAGATGATAAGGCAGAGAAACAGCGAGTACATACCGGTAGGATTTTTGGATGATGATGTCACGAAATTGAAGCATCAGATTCACGGCGTAAGAGTACTTGACAAAATATCACAACTTGAGGAAGTGGCGCAGAAGTACTCAATTGATGAAATAATCATTGCTATCCCCTCTGCTCCGGGAAAACTGAGAAAAGAAATAGCTTTCAGGGCCAAAGAAATAGGAGTTGCTTGCAAGACACTGCCAAGTCTCTATGAAGTAATCGACGGCAAGGTCTATCTTTACCAGGTCAGGGATATTGATATCGAAGACATACTGGGCCGTATCCCGATACACATCCAGACACCGGCAGTATTATCCGAAATCAAAGACAAGGTTATCCTAATAACCGGGGCAGGCGGCTCAATAGGCTCGGAAATATGCAGGCAGGTTATCAGGTTTAATCCCGGTAAAATGGTGTTGGTCGACAATACGGAAAACAACCTTTTTCTAATTGAACAGGAACTTGCCAATGAGTTTGGGTTTTCATCTATTGTCCCCTGTGTTGCTGATATAAGGGATAAGGAGGCGATGAAAAGCATCTTTAAAAAATACAAGCCGTTTATAGTATTTCATGCGGCTGCCTACAAGCATGTTGCTCTTATGCAGTTAAATCCGGAGGCAGCTATCCAGAATAACTTCATGGGGACAAAGACCATTGCAAAGCTTGCCATAGATAATAATGTCAGCCGTTTTGTAATGCTTTCAACAGATAAGGCAGTAAATCCTAAAAGTATCATGGGCGCATCAAAGCTTTTAGCGGAGAAATATCTGCAGGGGCTTTCCAGGATCGATGGCACTAAATTTATGATAGTCAGGTTTGGCAATGTGCTTGGCAGCAGGGGAAGCGTTGTACCGCTGTTTAAGGAGCAGATAAGAGCCGGAGGTCCTATAAAGATCACTCACCCGGACATGAAGCGCTATTTCATGACAATTCCAGAAGCTGCACAGCTTGTTATACAGTCTTGTGTCATGGGCAGCGGCGGCGAAATCTATGTATTGGATATGGGTGAACAACTAAGCATTCTTGACCTCGCAAATAACATGATAGAGCTTTACGGAATGGTGCCTGGAAAAGATATAGAAATAGTATTTACCGGTCCCAAACACGGTGAAAAGTTAAACGAAGAGCTTGTTGCAGACAATGAAGTAATGGTAAAAACAGAATTTGCATATATTTTTGAAGCTAAAAACAACGGTATGGCCCATGATATTACAAAAGAGGAACTCATTAACATCCTTTTTAGCATCGAAAGAGAAATACAGACTTATGATTACAGCAATCTTTTTAAGGATATGCGAAGAGTGATCCCGGATTTTGATGAAAATGAAGTCTGGTACAGATGGGATTAGCCAACAAATCCTGCATGAAATTGTAGTAGTTGGCATTATCCCGAATGGTGATCCATGGATTAGCATATACAGAATTTTTTTTAAAAATATTTGTAGTTGCATATTCTGATCTTATGTGAAATTATACCAAATAATATTTCTTTTAGTTATAAAATGATTTTGATTCAGACAGTTTTTGTTTTATAATTTCCCCATGCTGTATAAGTTTTTAAAGAGAAGTTTCGATATTATATTTTCAATCCTGCTGTTTATCCTGTTTATCCCGTTATGGGTCGTGATCCCTGTTTTAATAAAAATCGACTCACCGGGGCGAGTTATTTACACCCAGAAAAGGGTGGGGCTTTACAGCGGCTATTTCACGATATACAAGTTTCGTTCAATGAGGGAGGGAACGCCCGATATACCCACAGATGAGGTTAAAAACCAGGAGCAGCTAAACACAAAGTTCGGCACATTTATAAGGCGGGTTAGCATTGATGAAATCCCACAGCTTTATAATAT
>PMCC01000165.1:33611-35961 GCA_003155275.1 Actinomycetota bacterium
CATTGTCAATTCCCCAAAAAGTTCAGTACGACAGCGAATATGTAAAAAAAGCGTCATTTCTTTATGACATGAAAATACTTTTTATTACAGGTTTTGCAGCGCTTGGCGGTAAAGGAGCCAATTAAATCAACATTTCTGCTAACTTTAAAAGAAGACAATTAATTCAATCTAAACTCAACAATTAAACTTTATATAGCTTTATACATGTGGTATTTTTGCTTTATGTAAAAAATTACTTCAAAAGAAATATTTGTAAAGATAATTATACTATCTGTCTTTATAATGGTGGTCGCTTCCAATTAGTTTGTAAATAAATCCTGCATTTTCCCGGTAACTATATTCGAGCTTTACTTTGACAGATTTGAGAAATTCTTTATCAGTTTCAGAAAGAACAACTATANNGGATAAAGTCCATATGCCATCTGTGCCATTATATATACAGGTTCGCCCTTTACAAGAACGATAACATTTTGGCCTTGCGGTACTTTTTCTCCAACCCAGGTTACAAATTTTTCAAAGTCTGAAAACCCGTAGTATGTCTCGTCAAGCCGCCCGCTCATAATGTATTGCTTATAGGAATCCCAATAGCCTTTTACAGTAAAAATATAATTGCTGATAAAATAAAAGGAGAAAAAGATAAGAAGAAGCAGGGGAATCAACAGGGCCAAAGTTTTAAAACTGATTCTGGTACCAGTAAGCTCATTGCTTTTGAGGGCGCTTCCGACATTTCTTCTGATATTTGAGTTCAAATTACATGTATATATATTATTTGCCTTCGCAGCTTTAATTCTTGAATTTCTATCTTTTAAATCTAGTGAATTTAAATATACTGATTCTAAATCATTTGTCTTTGTACCCTCATCCCTGCTCCTGGTCCTTTTCAGAAAAAAACTAAATGGAAAAAAACCAATAGTAAAAAGGATTAGAAAAATATAAGCCGGGGTCAGGTAACGGTCAATATAACTTAATTGAAAATAATCTTTAAAAAGGTAATTTATATGAGAATCTGCGGCAAAAACAGGCCTTTGATTTAAGGACACGCCATTTAGTTGTATATCTACCCCTTCTATTTCTGGAATTTCAATTTCAAGGTTGCCTATTTGTCCTTTCAATGTGGGTCCGTCCAAATTCCAATCATACCGCCAATATTTATTTTCACCGACCGCTATATAATAATTATGCCGTATACCGTCAACAAATATCCTTGCCCTCTCCTGTATTTTGTATGTTCCCGGGCTGGTGGTACTATTTATCTCTGCATCGCTGTCGGCTGCGATATTTTCACCCAGAGCCTTGTCATCCTTAACACTGTCAATCTCACCATCCCTAACACTGTCAACCTCACTGCCGGGAGCGGCGCTGTTTAATGGGTCAATCTTTTCCTCGGAGAGATTTATTGCAATGCTTCCATAAGGATATTTGGCCAGTCCGGAATTTTTTGCAGTAATACTTATAAGGATGTAATCAGAAATTTCAGGATTTACCGGATTTTCAAAATCGAAAGTGAGGATACCGTTTTTGCCTTTACTGATATCAGCGCTATCATCTGCACCACCATTGCTTTTATTATTTATACTGTTGCTGCTGCCATTAGCGATGATGCTGCCACCAACGCTGCCGTCATTGCTAATAATAGTAATATTGTTGCCACCATCACTGATATTTTCGCCGCTGTTCTTACTGCCTGGGCTTTGTGATTCAATTTCCTGCCCGTCCCTATTTTTCTCCCTGNNTGCGCCGCTGTTCTTACTGCCTGGGCTTTGTGATTCAATTTCCTGCCCGCCCCTATTCTTCTCCCACCTGAAAACTGTGGTATTTAACAGCGGGAAACAAATCAGCAAGTAAAGGGTAAACAGGCCCAGGGCTGTAATTATTAAAAGCACAAGTTTTAATATATCTCTCTTCATGATTTTCGCTTTAAAAAACTATTTTTAGAGATAATCTTTTAGCAAGACGGCATCTATTGTTTTTTTAATATTGTTTAAATCGCCTGTTTTAATACCTTTTTTGCTATTCTCATAACTTAAATTATTTTTTAACCCCGATTTGTTTTAAGTAAGCATTCTTTAATTTGGAGTTATTATAACCCCATTTTTCTTATAAGGACTTCAATGCCTTGCCTGAATGGTACTGGCGAAAAACCGAAGTCTTTTTGCGCATCTTCATAAGAATAAGCCTTATCCACCTGCATCCTCTCAATCATGTCAGGTTTTAAGTTAGATTTGGGGAAAATTTTACTGTAGGCTGCGACCAGGAACTTGCTGGCCAGAAGTGGCAGTCTCACTATTTTAAAAGGTTTTTTTACAAGGCTTTTTACTGTGATTAGCATATCCTTATACTTTATGGGTTC
>PMCC01000112.1 GCA_003155275.1 Actinomycetota bacterium
TATATTGCCCAACCGCCGCTTTACCAGGTAAGACAAGGCAAGGAAGTATATTATGCTTATAACGAAAAGGAGCTTACAAATATAAAAGAAAGAGTCGGCACCAAGGGTGTTGCAATCCAGCAGTATAAAGGACTTGGAGAGATGGATCCGGAGCAGCTTTGGGAGACCACAATGAACCCTGAAACACGTATTTTACTGAGAGTGGAGATTGAGGATGTACTTATAGCTGATGATATATTCTCTACACTTATGGGGGAGAAGGTTGAACCAAGGCGCATATTTATTGAAAAGAACGCAAAGGAAGTATCCTTTATAGATATTTAAACATCTTAAGAACATAAGATGATCTAAAGTCATTTGTATATGATGGAAAATGTAGAAGACAGAAAATTTATAAGGCAGAAAATGCATAAGNNGAAAATGCATAAGACAGAAAATTTAAAATTAGAGGAACTGGTGAATTAAATGGTTTTTGAGCTCAGGGGAAAGGTAAAAAACATTGAAATAGAATCCGAAATGCAGGATTCTTATCTGAGTTATGCCATGAGTGTAATTATAGGCAGGGCTCTGCCTGACGTCAGGGATGGGTTAAAACCTGTACACAGACGAATTCTTTATGCCATGCATGATATGGGCATGAGGCACAACACCCCCTTTAAAAAATGCGCAAGGATTGTCGGAGAGGTTCTTGGAAAATACCATCCTCACGGAGACACTGCGGTCTATGAGTCTCTTGTCCGCATGGCGCAGGATTTTTCACTTCGCTACCCCCTGGTCAGCGGCCATGGCAACTTTGGTTCTGTTGACGGCGATAACGCTGCAGCAATGAGGTATACGGAAGCAAGGCTTGCGGAGATTGCCGAAGAACTTCTCATGGATATCGATAAGGAGACCATAAGTTTTGTCGATAACTTCGATGCTTCACTTAAGGAGCCCTCGGTACTGCCTTCCAAAATTCCCAATCTTCTTATCAACGGGTCATCCGGAATTGCTGTTGGTATGGCTACAAATATACCACCGCATAATCTTGGGGAAGTGATAGATGCCATTATCCATAATATTGATCATCCGGACTCAACGATAAAAGATCTTATGAAAAAGATAAAAGGGCCGGATTTTCCCACCGCCGGGATAATAATGGGGCACGCAGGCATCAGGGAAGCATTTGAAACAGGCAAGGGAAAAATTAAAGTAAGAGGCAGGGTACACATTGAGCAGTCTCCCAAAGGCAAAACACAGGTAATAATCGATGAATTGCCCTATGAAGTAAAGAAAGCCAATCTTGTTATAGCAATAGCTGATCTTGTCAAACAAAAGAAACTCGACGGCATAAGCGATCTCCGCGACGAGTCGGATAAAAGCGGAATGCGTGTAGTGCTTGATCTTCGCAAGGACGCAATTCCCAATATTATTATAAATTCACTTTATAAGCACACACAGCTTGAAGTGACATTCGGTATAATCATGCTTTCACTTGTGGACGGTATTCCAAAGACACTTGGACTTAAAGCCATTATGCAGGAATATGTAAAACACAGGTTCATAATAGTTGTCAACAGGTCAAAATATGAATTAAAAGTTGCAGAGGACAGGCTGCATATTGTGGAAGGCCTGCTTATTGCCCTTGACCATCTTGATGAAGTAATAAAAACTATCCGTTCATCAAAAGATGTGCCCACCGCAAAAGAAAGACTGATGAAGCAGTTCAAGCTTAGCGATATTCAGGCACAGGCAATACTTGACATGAGGCTGCAGAGGCTGACCGGCCTTGAAAGAGACAAAGTTAAGAAGGAATATAAAGAGCTTGAAGAAAAGATTAAGAATCTTAAAAAACTTTTAGGAAGCGATGAGCTTATCTACGGCGTTATAAAGGGAGAGCTTGCTGAGATAAAGAAAAAATATGTCAGNNGAGGAAGAAAACGTCATTTCCATAAGCCACTCCGGTTATATTAAAAGACTCCCGCTGGCTACCTACAGAAACCAGAAAAGGGGAGGCAAAGGGGTAACCGGCTTAAACTTAAAGGAAGATGATTTTGTAGAGCATCTATTTATATCGTCCAATCTTCATTACATGATGTTCTTTTCAAATTTTGGCAAAGTCTACAGGTTAAAAGTCTATGAATTACCGGAGGGCAGCAGGATATCCAAGGGAAAAGCAATTGTAAATCTGCTTCCTTTTAAATCCGGTGAAAGGGTGGCTGCGATTATTGCAACAAAAGAGTATGGGGAGAGTGATTTTCTTATAATGGCAACAAAGAAAGGGATGGTAAAGAAGACGTCCCTTTCGGAATACGACAACTCTAGGAAAGACGGGCTTATTGCCATAAACCTTATGGAGGGCGATGAACTTATAAGTGTTGAAAAATCAAATGGCAGTGAAGATGTTATAATGGTTTCAAGAAATGGCCAGGCTATAAGATTCTCAGAAAAAGACTGCAGGCCCATGGGAAGGACCACTCGTGGCGTCAAAGGAATGAGACTTGTAAAAAGTGACTATGTGCTGGCAATGATAGTGGCCAAGGATTTGCTTGGAGATTTATTTATATTGACTGAAAACGGTTTCGCAAAAAGGACGAAGCTGTCAGACTATAACAGGCAAAAAAGAGGCGGAAGCGGAGTCAGGACAGTAAATATTACTGAAAAGAAAGGCAAAGTCGCAGGAGCCAGCATATTAAATGACGAAAACGATGTAATAATAATTACGACAAATGGTATACTTATAAGGATTCCTGCAAAATCCATAAACAGGACAGGGAGAAACACCCAGGGCGTAAAGGCAATTAAAGTATCAGAAGGAAATTATGTGGCCTCTTATTCAATAGCCTATCCGGAGGATTAAAGGACAGTAATGCAGAAGATAGTAAATACATAGGTCAGTTAAAACAGAAACCAATGGGAAAACTATAGTATAAAAGACAGTAAGTATAGAAGTCAGTAGCACACAAGTCAGTAAAACAGGAGGAAGTTACGTGGTAAAATTATGGAATTTTATTTTTTTTAATCTATATTACTAATTTTTTTGAATTTCTATTATAATTACTAAGTTTAAAAAATTATTACAACAAAAGGAGGAACAATGGCTGATAAACCTATGTTTAATGTGGATGAAGATGCGGCTAAAAAAAGCTCAACCGGTCTTGATTCAAAAATCGCAGTTCTGCTGGCTTACCTGTTCAGCTGGCTCGGAGGACTTATCATCTGGATCATGGAAAAAGAGAACAAATTCGTAAAATGGAATGCATTGCAGGCACTGATACTGGGTATAGTCGAAATGATTGCTATCATTGTAGTTTCAGTAATTCTTGGCCTGATTCCCTATATTGGATGGTTTTTCTTTTCATGGTTAGGATATGTTATTGCGGCAGTTTGCTGGATTCTTGCAATTGTAGCAATAATTATGGGATTCTCCGGCAAAACATTCAGGATTCCGGGTATTGCCAGTCTTACTGACAAATGGTTTAAGATGTAAGTCTGTTTACAAGAATCATAACTGAAAAGTATTTTTTCAAGCCTCATTAAAAAAGTAAGAAAAGGGGCAATTATGAAAGTTGAAAGAAGGACAGTTAAGAGTATCAGTGAGTTTTCAATTTTTAAGTTTGTTCTTGTCGCTTACCTGATATTTTTTATATTGTTCGTAATAGTTTTTGCCATAATAGGCCTTATTGGATGGGCGCTGATAGCTTCTTCGGGTGTTGTTTTAACTGATGTTTTAAACAGCCTGATACCCGGCCTTAACTTAAGCAAGATTCTTGGCGGGTTGGGAGTCGGATTGGGCGGAGGCGTGCTTGGAATGGTTTTATTTGTCGTCTTGGGTCTTGTCGCTTCAGTGTTTGTTGCTGCAGGCGCAGCTGTTGTGGCATGGATTGTAAATGTCGTTCTGAAAATAATCGGAGGCATCGAACTGAGATTTGCTCCAGCTAAAAATGTGGCAGCTGCAGACCCTGTTTCCATTGAAAGCAGGGTTCAGCAATTATAAAGATAAAGGTTGGCTGCTTCTATTGTGAGCCAGGCTAAGCAGCAGTCAAATCGAAAACCGAATATTGACAAAAAGCGGTAGAGTTGTTATTTTGTGTAAGCTTAAATTTGTGGCATATTTATTATATTAATTGTAAGAATATGCCACAAATGATTTTTGGCCCAAGGGCATATAGCTCAGTTGGTTAGAGCGCGTCCCTGATAAGGACGAGGTCTGTGGTTCGAATCCACATATGCCCACCATTAGGATTTGGCGGCTCTTCGCCAATTATGGGCTCTTCACCAATTACGGGGGCATCCGCTCTAGTAACACAAGGCTCTGACTCGCAATCTA
>PMCC01000008.1 GCA_003155275.1 Actinomycetota bacterium
AAGATAGGGGCGGATGTGATGATATTCAATATCGCTTTGTAAATCAACCGGGATGTTATCGATGGCGCACAATATTTTTCCATCCCTGGTATTTTTCCGGTTGATTATTTTCCTGTCTTTTCTTAACGGTTCAGGATGGATGGTCATAAAAAACCTCCTAATTTATATTAAGTTTCCTAAACGATTGTGCTTCAAGATGATACCGCTCCCAGACGGCACCTCAATAAATAGCACTGATGCCATTATAGGTTAGTGGCCGATTTAAATTAACTGTTTTTACAAAATTATTTATTAAAAATTATTAAAAAAATTATAAAATATAGAACCAGCATAATTATTATAATAATAATTACAACAAAAAAATATTTGTAAAACCAGCATGCCTTTTAAAATGTTTTTTAAATGGTATGAAACAGGTAATATCAGAATCCTTGAGTATAAAACTGCCTATAAAACTACCATTTGTTTAAATGGATCTTTTTCTCATCATACCTCTGTGATGCTTCTTTGCTTTCAGCAGGGTAGCCGATTGAAATAACTGCAAGAGGTATAACGTTTTCGGGAATTTCAAGAAGTTTTTTAAGCCCGGCAACCCTGTCTTCTCTTGGATAAACACCGAGCCATACGGCGCCAAGTCCAAGAAACTGCGCTTCAATAAGGATATTTTCTATTGCGGCAGCGCAATCCTGCATCCAGTAACCCTTATGCTTTTCCCTGTCAAGCGCACCGCAGACGATTATTGCCACGGAGGCTTCCTTAAGCATCTGGGCATACTGGTGGACTTTTGGTATTTCATTTAAAACGGTTCTATCTTTTACCACAATAAAATCCCATGGCTGCTGGTTGCCTGCTGATGGCGCAGCCATTGCAGCTTTAAGCAGTTCCTTTATGGATTCGTCTGAAACATCTTCACCGGTGTATTTTCTAATACTTCTTCTTTCAAATATTTCTTTCATTGTATTGCTCCTTTACTTTTTTTGGCATTACCATTAATAAAAAATTTATAATTGCATCAATTAGTGTTTTACTCTGTGCTGATACACTCTGCGCTAACCGGCATTTTAACACTCTGATAAAAAATAAATTTTCAGGTTGAATTAATTCTTGCCTTATCATACGCAACTTAATTTACCCTGTGCTGCTTAATATTTTAAAATTCCGCTTAAAAATAAATTTTCTAATTTTTGCCAAAGACCAAGGGTATCTGTTCAATCCGTGAAAATCCCCAATCTTCAGAAGGTTCGATGGAAGTTCCCTCCTGGTGTTCATTAAAAGTGGCGATTGATACCTGGTTTAATTCAGGGTCAATATTAACAGGGTCCAACAGATTTGACAGTATTTGAAGTTGAAAGTTAAAATCCTGCGCTGTTCCGGAAAGAACAGGAAGGCTTTCCCGTTCATTTTCAAGGCAGCGGTCATCATAAGCAGGGATTCCTGAAGGAATAAAGTCTTTGCCTGCCAGCTGGGCGGCAGTTTTCCACACCATGTAAAGGAATTTTAACCTCTGGCCGAAATCAGCAGTATTCTGCGGGCGGCCCCCATATGCGGAATAGCAGGAAACTGCATCAAAAGCGCTTATTGCGCAAAGCTTGTAATTGTAGAAAACCTGGTCACCGACAAGGTAAACATCGAAGCCTTTGTTTTTTAGATTTTGCCTTGCCTGCCCGATAACTGATTTATAGTTTCCTGTAAAATCCCGAGTTACATATATCCATAAAACGGGCCTTCCATTTATTTTAAAATAATTGCTGCTGGCAAAGTATGTATCAGCAATATGGTTCAAATCATCAAGAAATGTTTTTTTTATGGATTCATCATTAAAATCATATGGAGGTTTGCTATATCCCACACTTTCAAATCTAAGCCGGGAATCGTACATAAGGCAAAGCCTGGTATCTCCAAGATCATGGTTTAATATACCGGAAGTGATTGTTTTGTCAAACTGGGGAATATATTCGATTTTTAAAACATCAATACCATATTCATTGGCCCACTTGATATGTTCTTTTATTACTTTTTCATCAAGGCTGTCATAAAACCCCAACAGCGGCATATCCGAATGGCCTCTGCCCCAGTTTTGAGGGCCGAGCCAGGTATAGTAATCGCAATAAACGATTGTATCTCTTATTGCGGCAGTATCTTTCTTAAGGCCATTTACTGCTTTTTCGGTAAAAGTATAAGCTGGGTAGACTGCTTTCCCGATTAAAAAAAGCCTGCTTTCCAAGAGGTAACTTAAGAATACAAAAACCAGGATCAGTATCAGGACAAGCGGCACAGATAGTTTTTTAAGGAAGGCATTTCTATTGGTTTTTCTACTTTCTTTATTTCCGTGAAAAATCATATGCGAGGCGGTTTATTTTTTCGTTCTGATTTTAATTATTGTTATCTCTCCCTGAAGTTGCTGCTGTATACCCTTTTCATCAAGGTATTTTACACTGGAGTCAGTGCTTTCTATGATCTTTGCCGGAAAAATCAGGCTTAATATCCCATTGTTTTTTAAAATAATCAGGTTTTCATCTTTGGGTTTTATTGCGGAGATTGTTATATAGTCACCTGTCAGATACTGGTCCCGATCATTTTCATCGATAAACTGGACACTTTTATTGTCATTTGTGGTTATGGTCTTAGCAAAGCTTACCTGTTCCGCATTACCTTTTTCTACAATTACCAGATACTTTTTATTATCCGTGCAACTTGTCAATACAGATATTATCAATATTGCCGACAACAATATGAGAGCTGTTTTTAAAACTGACTTCTTCATTATTGTTTGGCCTGTTTTCTAAAATCCTGAGTTATCATTGACGCTATCCAGGCAAGAGTTTTATACACCCCGGCGCCAAATTTACCGGCTGCGAAATTTGGGATTACATATTTTTCAAATAAATTATTTATAAAATCAGCTGCAAGAAGTTTCTCCAATCCCAGCCCGATTTCTATCCTGTACTTGCTTTCGCCCTTGCTTATTAAAAAAAGCAATCCGTTATGCCTGTCCTGTTTACCGATTCCCCACTCGTTAAAAAGCTCATTTGAATATTCTTCAATTGTCCTGCCCTCAAGGGACTCAATAGATACAACAGATATTTCTGCTCCTGTAGTTTTTTCCAGCGTCCTGATAAGTCCCGTGATTTTTTTTATTTCCTGGGGTTTAAAAATCACTGCAAAATCATTAACGGGCTTACTCTGGGTATTTAAATCTACAGTGATTTTTTCCTCCTGGTCGTCAAGCCTTAATATGATGCTGGCTGAATAGAACCTGCTCCATTCATGGGCAAATACTTCGAAGCAGATTTTCAATGGCATTTTATCAGCCTGGTCTTTTGTAAGCGGGGTTGTATCGATAATTTTAAGAAAAGACCCGGCGGCTGTTGCTGCTGGTTCAGATTCAACCACTACAATCTCAAAATCTTTAAAATCGCCGCCGACATTTCGTAAAATAAAATGTCCATGCCTGAACTGCCCTTTTTTAAGGTCATCAAAGACAAAATAGGTGTGATCGGCAATAGGATGAGGTTTGGATATTTCTTCTTTCTCAACCAGGGAAAAATTTTCTTTTTGCCCGCTTTCTTCAGGGCCCTCTGTAATGTTATTTTTAGAGTCTTTCATAACTTACTATTATTACAGATTAAAATAATTGTATCAATTATAATATTTTAACATTATAATCTTAAGAATCTAATCTTTCTAATATTTCTAGTTTAAAACTGTTCTAATTTAAAACTGTTCTAACCTAAAACTGTAATATTTAATGATGTTTTCAGAAAAAGAAATTTTTAATATACTCCTTGCCGCTCTGTTTGCTGTTTCCATCCTGGTTTTTATGATCCTGTTTTTTTTGAAGGCTCCATACGGCAGGTTTACAAGAAAAAACTGGGGCCTAAGAATAAATCCAAAAGTTGCTTGGCTGGTAATGGAGTCGCCTGCTTTCTTCACCATAATTTTTTGCTTTCTCATAAGGGATAACCAAAACAGTATTGTCACACTGGTTTTTCTTGCACTATGGATTATTCATTATTTTCAGAGGACATTTATTTATTCAATTTTAATAAAAAGTGAAAAAAACACTTTTCCGGTCCTGCTCATTTTATTATCAATTTTATTTAATATCTGGAACGGATACTTAAACGGCAGGTACCTTTTTCATTTCGCTTCCTGGTATGAGACAAGCTGGTTCAAAGATCCGAGATTTATAATAGGCATAATAATATTTTTTCTGGGTTTCGCAATAAACCTGCATTCTGACCATATATTAAGGCAGCTGCGAAAACCAGGCGAAAACGGTTACAAGATTCCGACAGGAGGATTTTACAGGTATTTATCCAGCCCTAACTATTTTGGTGAAATAATCGAGTGGGTAGGATGGGCCATTCTTACATGGAGTCTGGCAGGCCTTGCTTTTGCGGTATTTACAATAGCAAATCTTACGCCAAGGGCAATTGCAAATCATAATTGGTATATTAGCCGTTTTCCGGACTACCCGAAGGCTAGGAAAGCAATTATCCCTTTTATTTTATAATGAATATCATTAATTAAAGGTCCGGTTCTTTATTTGTCAAAATTACTTGTCGGATTACTTGCCAATAATCCTTGTAAAACATATCCGGATGATAAACAATNNAATGCTTTGAAGTTTTAAGAATTTTGTGATAAAGATTTTAAGACCCTGGATTAACCGGCAGGGACTGTTAAAAAAATTTTTATAAATACATTTAAAAACAAAACATTTAATGATAATTTTCGTCAAATAATACCCAATTTTTAATTTAACCTGATATATTTGATTTTATTTTAATTTAATTTATAATCTCAATATTAATTTTTTTATTAATTATTACTATTTTATTATATATTCTATGAGTCTAAATAAGAAAGACAAATATTTTACGCTAATAGTTGTGTCCGGCATTGACAGCAAGATCAGGCAAATAAAGATACATTATAATTGGCTGAGAAGTGTTTTTATTTTTGCAGGAGTAGTAGTCGTTGCGCTTGTAACTCTGGTTTCCAATGTTTACCTTGTCAGCAACCAGTTAGATAACAGGGTGGTCGAGCTTAACAGGCTGAAAGAAAAAATAAGTTATAAAGAAATCGAAGTCGTCAATCTGAAAGCCAAATCCAACGAAATTGTCACCAAGACAAAAATCCTGGAAGATTATCTTGCACAGGTCCAAGACCTGGATAAGATGGTAAGGGATATAACAGGAAAAGGCGGTTATGAAAACCAGGTATCAGTTTATGTTGCGGACTTAAGCGCCGATGTAGACCTTTCAAACGATACTAATGAGATTTTTTATTATGATTATACAGATGCTGAAGACTTAAACAATATAAATTCAATTCTTGATAATCTTATTGCCCAGGTGCCGGAAATATCCTCAAAGCTTACTGAAGATAAGAAACACATGGAGGACCACATATACCTTACAGACCACACACCTTCAGTCTGGCCCACGAGCGGAGTTATAAGCGGTGTCTTTGATGAAAATCGGGGCTCTCACCTACACGGCGGTGTTGACATAGCTACCGGTGTGGGAACAAAGGTAAAGGCTTCAGCTGCAGGAGTTGTCATATTTGCTGGCAGGAACCAGGGATTTGGCAATGAGGTAATAATTCATCACGGATTCGGTTTTACTACAGTTTATGCCCACCTTAATAAAATTTTTGTTTCTGTCGGTGATGAAGTCACAAAAGAACAGCTGATTGCTGCATCCGGCAATACAGGTAATTCCACCGGACCCCATCTTCATTATGAAGTAATCAAAGACAACGCCCAGGTGAACCCCTTGGACTATCTGCCTTAAAAATTTATCATGAATTACCAAATTCATGATAAATCTGTAAAAGGGCTGGTTTTGGCCCGGTTTGATTTCCGGTTTGCAAACAGGGACTATAAAGAAAAAGCATCCATCATATCCTGAGACCGTTAATGTGTTATAGTGATAGCCCCTCCGAATATAAATAATATCTTTATGCTTTTCTCTCCGGTGATGACCTGGTGGTCAGTATGAGCAGGGATATAAATGAAATCATTCTTATTGATATTTAAGATTTTACCGGCAATTTTTACTTGAGCTTTTCCGGACAGTACGTACAGCGCCTCTTCCACATCATGGCTGTGATTTAAAGCAGTGCTGCTTTTTTTGAAATTTACGATTCCAAGGTTGAGATTTTCAGTTTTTAAAAACCCCTGCGGGCCGAAGGCAAATTTTACCCACCTGTCATCAAAGTTTTTCTTCTTTATAATTTTTTGGTTAAATATAAGTTCCACTTTTCCCTCACTATTAAAAAACATTATTAATAACAAACAATAACAATAACAATATCAATAAGCTGAAAATAACAACAGACAAGATTCTTAAAAAATAAAAATGAGCGATATAATGAAAATAACAAAATTTGATTTTAAATTTTATCAGTTATATTATTATTTAAGCAAATATGTTGAAGGNNTGGGCGCAGTCTGGAAAATATTTATATTTTTAATTAAATGTTACCCAGTCTAAACCTAACAGATTTGTAACCTGATAATTTGTAATTTAATAATTTATAAGAACTATAATAGAATGGCAGGAACTGCAAGTGGCAGCAAACGAACCGGACGCAACACAAAACACGGGATGTCTTAAATGTGAGAATCCTTCATGTACATGCGGCAATAATGAAGCTTATATAAAAAAGCTGGTTGCCTGCATTACCGAAGAAGTAATGGCCAAATTAGGCAGTTAAGTAAGTAAAACGATTTAAGAAAGCATGAAGCCTGCTATAAACCTGATCCCAAGGTAAAGTAGAAACACGCTGCAGGAGATTAAGATGCCGATATATACTTTTTGATTAAAGAACCTTCTGCCTGTACTGATTAAAAAACCGACAAACAAATACCATATAAAGTCAGCAAGGATATGTCCCGTATAAAAGGAAGCTACGCCGCCATAGCTGTGCTGGACACTCTTTACCATGAATGCGGCGCCAATGGTCATCCACCAAACATACCAGTAGGGATTGGCAAGGCTTATAAGTATCCCTTTACCTGTGATTACTAAAGCACCTTTGGTCCCGAGATTTTGGGTTATCTTTTTAGAATCCAGGTCAAGTTTTATTTTTTTCCTTGCCACTGAGACTATTATGCTTACAGCCATATAGATGAGAAAAGCTCCGCCGGCTACGCTGATTATTTTTACGGCCATCGCATTGTCAAGATATTTTAAAACTCCAAAATAAAAGCTTGCAACTATTAAAAGCTCAAGTACAGAATGCCCTATGACAATAAAAACCGCTGTTTTAAATCCCTTTTGAGCGACACTTGTTATTACGAGGGTCAGCATGGGCCCAGGCATTAACGCTCCGGTAAAAGCTACCATAAGAGATCCAAAGAATATCTGTGCTGTTTCATTCATTACTGAATAATTTTATAAATTTAATGAAGATGGCAACTATTGTCCGGGACCAATAATAAATATAAATCTGTCAAAAAGACATTAATTTGTTAAAAAGATATATATCTGTTAATCATTTTAATGATCTGCGCCGGATAATGTTTATTTGACAGATGCCAAAAAAGTTTAAAACTTATATAAAACTAAAGCTCAAATCCTGCCAATTATTCTTCAGCCTTCACTTTATTTATAAGTGTCCCTATTTTTTCAATTTCGCAGACAACCTCATCTCCCGGCATCAAAAGCTTTTTTTCCTTCATGAAAATCCCGACACCTGCCGGCGTCCCGGTTGAAACAAGGTCGCCTCTTTCCAGGGTCTGGGACATAGAAATAAACGAGATAAGTTCATTTATTTTAAATATCATATCAGAAGTATTTGCATTCTGCCGCAATTCGCCATTGACATATGACTTAATATTAAGGTTCTGGGCGTCTGGCAGGTTTTCTTGAAGAATGATTTCAGGCCCGATTGGCGCAAACGTATCAAAACTCTTTGCCCTGAACCACTGGCCATCGCTTTTCTGGCAATCCCTTGCAGTGATATCATTCATCACAGTATAGCCATAAATAGATTCCTGTACTTGGTTTTCGGCAATGTTTTTCATTTTTTTACCGATAATGACTGCAAGCTCGACCTCATAATCAAGTTGTGTTATCTGTGCCGGATATATGATATTTTCACCATTTTTTATTATCGAACTGTTTGATTTTGCAAACAATACCGGTTTTTCAGGAAACCTTCCGTCCTGCTCCAGGATATGGGATTTATAATTCATCCCGATGCAGATTATTTTTCCGGGTATAAATGTTTTAATATCAATGCTGCTGTTGCTTTCACTTGATTCCATGTTTCTCCTATCCACGCCTAATATTTTTTATGAATTTTTTATATTTTTATAAATAGTTTTCTATTCTAATATAATGTTGTTTCAGTTTCTATTATTTAATCATAAGGACCAGCAGAAAATATCCATAATTATATTACTAAAGTAAAGACAAATTTAGCCTCAAATCATAATTTGCAGAAATTTTTATTTTTTTTTCTTTTAAATTTCAATCATAATGTTATAATGCTGGATAATTTTGGTGTATAAAGCTGGGAAAAAAAATAGCGCTGGGAAAAAATCGGGGCAAATAGAATTATGAGAAATGAAATTTTATTGTTTTGTATAGTTTTTGTTCCTGTAGTGGGTTCATTTATCCTTCCGCTTATTGGGAGGTTTTCAAAACAGTTAAGGAACATACTTGCGCTTATTTTTGTCCTTGTATCTGTTGTGCTTTCATTTATTCTTCTTCCAAAAATAATATCCGGCCAAGCCATTACAGTTAATTATCCTTTGATACCCGGCATCAGTTTTATTCTCCATGCCGATATGCTTGCCATATTTATGGCAATTGTTGCATCGCTGATTGGCGCAATAATAGTTTTGTATTCCTTTGGCTATATAAGCCACTACGAAAACCAGAATGAGTATTACATGATGGTTGTTTTGTTTCTTGGCTCGATGATGGGCCTTGTGTTTTCGGGCAATTTGATTTTCCTGTTTTTGTTCTGGGAAATTACGACAATTGTATGCTGGCGCCTTATAGGATTTTTCAGAGGGAAGATACAGGTGCTGCGGGCCGATAAAGCATTTTTGATAACGGTTTTTGGCGCATTGATAATGCTTGTCGGATTTGTAATTTTATACAGCCAAACAGGTTCTTTTGACCTTTCAGTTATTCAAAATACCTTGAAAGGAACCCCTGTATCGAACATAGTCGTAGTGCTGATTTTGTTTGGCATACTTTCAAAATCAGCAACATTGCCGTTCCATACATGGCTGCCTGATGCCGGTATAGCGCCTTCACCCGTTACTGCACTTTTGCATGCAGCTGTATTGGTTAAAATCGGGGTGTACGTTTTTGCACGGTTATTTATCGTGACATTACAATTAGGCGCAGTATGGCATACAATCGTTCCAATAATTGCAGCAGTAAGCATGCTTGTCTCAGCCGGGGCGGCATTTATTGAAACTGACTTGAAGCGGATACTGGCATATTCAACAATAAGCCAGATAAGTTTTATTTTTCTTGGGCTCGCAATGGGCAATGAAGTGGCCATCGCAGGAGGCCTTCTGTATATTCTTATGCATGGCCTGGCAAAAGGCGGTTTGTTCCTGTGCGCCGGAATAGTCGAACAGAATACNNATACCGCCATTTGGCGGGTTCTTCAGCAAATACATGGTTATTGCTGGCGCTATAAATGACGGTCAGATAGCGATCGCCATTACCTTTATTGCAGGAGCTATCCTGACAATATTATATCTTTCAAGGGTTTTCATGATGGTATTTCTTGGTGATTCGAAAATGAGTCCGGTAAAAGAAAAATCAGCTACCATGGTGTCAAGTGCAGCGTTGCTTGCTGTACTTTCACTTGCGGGAGGTATTTTTATAAAATACCCCGCTAATTTGGTAGCTTTGACAGTTCAACAAATGTTGGGGATTATAAAATGATTTATTCATTAATATTGCTGCCATTTATTGCAGGTTTATTGATTTTTGTACTGCCAAAAGCCATACAGAAAATAACCGGATACTTTACGCTGCTTATAACCCTGGCAAACCTTGTTTTTGCTGTTTTTTTATTTAAGAAAGATATAGTGACTTCAGTACCCTGGATGGGGTTTGGAGTAAATCTTTCAATAAGGATAGACCAGTTCAGCAGTTTCATTATCCTTGCTGTTGCCGTATTCTGCTTTTTGATTACGCTGTATTCAATAACCTTCATGAAGGATAAGAATAATTCCAACCAGTTTTTTGCATACCTTTTAATCTCACTTGCCATGACAAGCGGCGCCGTCATTGCTGATAATCTTGTGTTAATGCTGTTTTTCTGGGAAGGTTTGATGGTTACTTTGTTTGCAATGATACTGATAGGCAGCAAAGGGGCATTCAAGACAGCTGTTAAGGCTCTTGTACTGGTCGGTGTTTCTGACTTGTGCCTGATGGTTGGAATAGGGCTTACCGGACACCTGGCAGGTACGCTGACAATGTCAGATATTAATCTTAATTTAACTTCACTCGGCGGGCTGGCATTTATATTTTTGATGATAGGGGCAATTTCCAAAGCGGGTTCCATGCCTTTCCATAGTTGGATACCTGATGCTGCAATAGATACATACCTGCCTTTTATGGCACTTTTCCCGGCAGCGCTTGAAAAACTGCTGGGNNATACAAAAAGACTATAAGAGATTGCTGTCTTACCATGCAATAAGCCAGGTCGGGTATATGATTTTGGGTATCGGTACGGCTGTGCCGGTCGGCATAGTCGGCGGGTTGTTCCACATGATAAACCATGCAACATATAAAAGCGGCCTTTTCCTTACAGCAGGCGCTGTTGAAAAACAGACGGGGACCACGGATTTGAACAAACTTGGCGGACTGGGTTCTAAAATGCCGGTTACTTTTGCAGTTTTTATTATTACGGCAGCATCAATATCAGGCATACCGCCTTTTAACGGGTTCTTTTCAAAAGAACTGATTTATGACGGCGCGCTTGAAAGAGGTCTTGTATATTACATCATAGCAGTTATCGGTTCATTTATTAC
>PMCC01000089.1 GCA_003155275.1 Actinomycetota bacterium
ATTGCCTTATCGTCTTTTATTTCCAGCAATCCTTCTTTTGTCAAGGTTACTAAAAATCCATTCTCATTTAGCTTTGATTGTGCAGCCTTTTTATCATGAACATCAAACAGAAGGCGTTTTTGGCGCAAAGCATTTAGTTCAGGGACGTTTACTTCCTGTATCAATTTACCTTTATGGATAATTCCAATCCGGGTGGCAAGTTTGGATATTTCTCCCAGAATATGACTGGATATAAATATTGTAATTTCCTGATTTGCAGCAAGTCCCATGAGCATTTCCCTTATCTCAACAATGCCGGCAGGGTCCAATCCATTAGCAGGTTCATCTAAAATCAGAATATCGGGATTATGCAACAGTGCTTTTGCCAGAGCTAATCTTTGGGCATTGCCCAGAGAAAGATTTTTTGCTTTCATTTCTTTGTAAGGAAGGAGTTGCAGCCTGTCAATTATATTATTTACTGATTTAATGTCCGGGACGTTGCGCAAGCGGCGGATAATCTCAAGATTTTCAAAAACCGTAAGCTCAGGGTACGAGTGAGATCTATCTACAAGGTATCCTACCTTATTCCACTGGCCGGAATCTCTTGCGCTAACTCTTTTTCCGAATAAATATGCTGTGCCGGAAGTTGGACGAATTATTCCTAGGAGTATTAAAATAGTTGTAGTTTTACCTGCACCATTGAGCCCCAAAAAACCATAAATTTCTCCTTTTTTAATAAAAAGGGAAACTCCATCCAGGGCATGTACTTTTCCATAGTGTTTTATTATATTGTCTGTTTTAATAATATTATCCATAATTTAACTTTCTAATCGTAAGTGTTTTATAGTTTTGTGTATATATGAAATATTTTGGTATAAATATTTCATATTATATCTATAAAAAATTGAAAAAACAATATTTATGTATTATAATAATAAATATATTTCATATCTCGAGGTTTTAAATGAATGGTTTTGAAAGAAGACGCCAGCAAAAAAAAGATTCAATATTGGAAGCAGCAATAGAGCTGTTTAAACAATACGGGTATAAAAAGGTTACGATTGCAGAAATTGCAAAGAGAGCCTTTGTTTCTCAGGTATCAATTTATAATTTTTTCCAGAGCAAAGAAAACTTAATGCAGGAAATATTAAAAAAATATGTAAAAGATAACCTTCTTGAAATAAAAAATATTTTAACCAGTCAAGATTCTTTAAAAACTAAATTGGAAAAAATACTGGTGTTAAAAATTAATTTTTTTAAAAGCTTTTTTAAGTATTATTTCTCGAAAAATGTTGAGAATGGTTCTGTTTTAGAAGATCATAAAACGGAAGAAGTGATTCAGGAATTAAAAAAGTCAACTTCTAATCTTATAGATGAAGGAAAGAGAGAAGGAATTTTTAATGATTCAATTTCTACACAGGCAATAGCTACTTATTTAGAAATTATTCAATATTATTTTTTAAATAATCCTTCTGCTTTAGAAAAATTTGATAAAAATCCAAGGCTTGTTAGTGAAATTCCTGCTTTGTTTATGAACGCTTTTATAAAAAGTAATTAAAAGTGTTATTTATATTACGCCCAACGATATCTTATTAATTACAGGAATAAGCCTTTCAAATTTATCAATTCTTTTAGAAATTGGTTCGAAATTTCAAACCTCTTCCCAGCCAGACTTACCTTTAATTAAGATACCTTTTCAAGACGATCTGCCACCCATATTTTAATAATAGACTGTCGTGGCACTCCTAAACGTTTTGCCTCTCTATCCAATAAATCTATCATCCATAAAGGAAAATCTACGTTAACCCTCTTTTGCTCCTGATTGGGCCTTTTTGCCTTTGAAATGTTAAGGTGTTCTATTATATCTTTACTTTCATCAAATTTCTTATCAAAATCACTAACTTTCATAAATATCAATTTCCTCTTTTCTAGATCTTCGTATTGAAATAAGTCTAATTTTTTCATTCCTATATGTAATAATCCCGGACCAGTGTTTTTCTGAAATTTTTCCTATTACCAGAAATCTTGGTTCATCGCTGGTTTTTACCGGAATTTCAATAAAATCTGAATCATCCCATAACTTTTGAGCTTCATAAAAATCAATACCATGTTTATATTTATTGTTATCACTTTTGTTTTGGTCAAATTCAAATTCCATAGTATATTTATTATACCTTTTTTATACCTTTAGTCAATTAAAATACTTTATATTTGGCTCATATTAGTGATAAATTTGGCAGAATTTGCAAAAGATTATTTGTCGAAACTAGGAAATATTAAATTATTTAAAATTCTTTTAAAGTTAATTATTTCGTTTAAGTGGTAACAAAACTAAAAGCTTTATTTATCAAATCTATCCAGTTTCCCATGTGCGTATAAAATCACAAAAGTGCCTTGACATGTTCCCGTAGACAATTGGTTGCAAAATCGAACCCTGACATCAATCCTGTCCACTCGAGCCAGCAGGAAAGCCAATCTTTAAGCCAGAACATCAAGATGGGTATCCAACACCCGTAAAAAACTTTGAAGGCGTTAAAATGTATATCTCAGTAAAGGGTATACAGCTTTAGTCGTTATCCCACCCACACTCAATATATAAAAGGAATAATCTTGTATTTCACTTTCTTGGTGTATTGATCCCAAAGCTCTCCGTATTTTACCTTGCAAACTTTGTCGTCATCGGCTTGGCGCGTTAGCATAAGACCTATATAGTAAGCCGGGTATAGCCATACCATCCAAATCCCAGAATAGCCTATGGCAAGGGCTACGGCTATAGCCTGTATAATTTCTCCAAGATAGTTGATGTGACGGCTTGCGCCCCAGAATCCATTAGCAAGCAGGCTGAGTTCACCGTCGCTAAGTACTTCAGGTTTTATCCAAAGGAATTTTCTACCAGGCGTAATTTTAAAGAAATACTTCTGCATATTTGCGCCGCGTGTAAACACCCAGCCGCAGAGGAAGAGTGCCCCAAAGAGGATTGTAAGCCATATGGGATGACCGGGATTGGGAAGATGAGCGGTAAACCAAAGTGAGACAGAATAGAAATAAGGGTAGAACGCAAGACAGCCAAATCCTAATTTGAATCCAACGCGTTCAGCAATAAAATCGTATGTGTATAAATGGATTTTTTCGAATATCAGATAATCAAAGCAAAACCATGTTAACATTGCGCAGCCGAGAAGAAAACCATAGTTTATATTTTCGACATTCATTATATGATACGCCGCAAAAGAAAGAACATTCAATTGAAGCATAACAGCGCCAATTAAATAAAACCACATCTTTGCATCAATAAGGCCGTCTTTGAGCTGCGAATCTTTTACTCTGCCAAACCAAAAATC
>PMCC01000022.1 GCA_003155275.1 Actinomycetota bacterium
TCTTCATAAGCTTCCGGCATCATGCTGTCTGCTAACATTGCAAGGATCGCTCCGGAAGCAAATGACTCAATAATGCCAAGCGTGTTCAAATTCAGTTTTTCAAGAAAAAGATAGCTTAAAATAGCTGTTGCCATAACGATGACACCGACTATGATCCAGATAAAATATATTTTCTTTTTGGAAAACCCTTCCTTTTTTAAATCATCAATTGAAGAAATACTTTCAGGAAAGTTGGACAGGAAAATTGCAGCTGCCATCAACAATCCTATGCCATTCTTGCTTAAAAGGGATACTCCAAGGGCAACAGACTCAGGTATTCCATCAAGCAGGGCACCAAGGACTATTGCTTTCCCATTTGTGGACCTTATTATCTTAAAAGGTTTCCTCTTTTTATGGCTTCTGCCACCAAATCTATGTATCAGGAAATCTCCTAAAATAAAGACAAGCCCGCCAACCAGAAAACCGATAATCACAGCATCGAAACCACCGTGTTTGAAGGCTTCCTCCATAAGCCCGAATGTCAGTGCGCATATCATAACCCCTGAGCCGAATGCCATTATTGCAGCAAGAACTTTCTGGGGTATCTTAAGGGATGTACCGATAATAGTTCCCAATATCAATGCAAAACCCGATAAAAATGCAAATATTAAAACTCTGCTCATAGAATCTGCCTGTTTATTAAAAGACTTTTATTGTCATTTTAATCTTCAGAAAATTTAAGCAAATAAATTCAAAATTAATTGTTATTTTATCAGCTGTTACTATTATTGTCATATTGCTATAATTTTAAAATTAAATTTCTAAAAACAACTGGAGCTTAAAAACATGTCAAATAATCAAATGGAAAACCGGGAAATGAAAAAAAACTGGAGAAACATATATATTCTTGGCATCGCAAGTTTTTTTAATGACTTCTCTTCTGAGATGATATATCCGCTTATTCCTGTATTTATAAAGTCAGTTCTCGGGGTCGGCGTATATTTTATTGGGATAATTGAGGGCATCGCTGAAACGACGAGCAGCCTTTTAAAACTTTTCTCAGGTTATTATTCCGACAGGTTTAAAAAAAGAAAGATCTTTGTTGTATGCGGCTATGCTTTTTCAAATCTGACAAGGCCGCTTATAGGCATAGCCAATTCCTGGGGCTTTTTGCTTGGGTTGCGCTTTTCGGACAGGGTAGGCAAAGGTGTAAGGACCTCGCCAAGGGATGCAATTATTGGTGAAAGCGCACCGGATAATAGGAGGGGCTTTGCCTTCGGGTTTCACAGGGCAATGGACAATCTTGGCGCAGTAGCAGGTTCACTTGTTGCAAGCCTTTTACTATATGTGTTTTTAATGGATATCAGAAAAGTGTTTTTGCTCTCAGTAATTCCAGGAATAATTGCAGTGCTTTTGATAATTTTCGGTGTACGGGAAGTTAGGAAAAAAGATGAATTAAAAGGCGGAGAGCAGATTGCTGCCGCAGAAACAGAAAAAGCGATCAGTGAAAAATTAAACACTGCAGATTCTGATAGTAAAAATGCAGGGAAACAGGCTGAAAGTATAAATACTGCAGAGACAGGCTTTTTATCTAAAGAGGATGGAAATTCCTGCACAATAACGTCTCAGGCCAAAGCAGAAACAGCCAATAAATCCTTAACCCCGGCCTTTCATTTCAGGGATTTAAAAAAGCTGGGTGGAAAATTCGGCTATTATTTAAGCATTCTTGTAATTTTTGCCCTCGGCAACTCAACTGATGCGTTCCTGCTTTTAAGGGCCTCTGACCTTGGAATAAGAATTGCCTTTATCCCGCTTTTATGGGCTGTGCACAATGTGTCAAAAGCAGCATTTTCCTTTTTTGGCGGCCACCTTTCCGACAAGCTTGGAAGAAAACCCATGATAATCATCGGCTGGGTTGTGTATGCATTAACATATCTGGGGTTTGCCTTTGCAGATAAGCCATATATGATTTGGGCTCTGTTTGTCTTTTATGGGCTTTTCTTTGGGTTTACTGAAGGGGTTGAAAAAGCGCTTGTCTGCGATATGGTACCAAAAGATAAGCTTGGCTCTGCTTACGGTTTCTACAACCTGGCAATAGGGATTTCCGCACTGCCTGCATCACTTATATTCGGGTTTATCTGGACAAAGGTAAGCTCTATGGCCGCTTTTATGACCGGTGCGGGAATCGCTGCAGCTGCAATTCTGATGCTGCTGTTTTTAAAGCAGGGTAACAGGATAAAAGAAACAAAATAATTCAATATTAAATAAAATATGGAGCAAAAATGGAAATTAATGATGATATTAAAAAGGCGCGCGGATTTTTAAAAGACTATATAAGGCTTGAAACAGATTTTTCACAAACGGACCAGAACCTTGGAATAAAACCTCCTCCGGTGCAAAAACCTTATCCGGGAGAAAAACAGGCAATCACGCTTCCAAAACCCCAGGAATGGAAAAATATTAATGATAAAAGCATAGTTTCAGCAATAAAGGATAGGAAAAGCCAGAGAAAATACTTAAATAAATCATTGTCCCTTGAAGAGCTTTCCTTTCTTTTATGGTCAACACAGGGAGTGAGAAAAAATCTCGGCAGTACTGTTCTTCGAAATGTGCCTTCTGCCGGAAACCGCCATCCATTTGAGACCTATATTTGCGCATCAAACATTGAAGGGCTCGCGCATGGGATTTACCGCTACCTGCCTTTGGGGCACGAGCTTTTATTTGAATTCTCTGTAGCTGATTTGGCCGGAAAAATAACTGATGCGACAATGGGCCAGTTATTTGTAAGCACCGCCCCGGCTGTTTTTGTCTGGACAGCTATACCATACCGGACTGAATGGCGCTATAGCATTGCTTCATACAAAGTCATAGCCATTGATGTGGGCCATGTGTGTCAGAATCTTTACCTTGCGTGTGAGGCAATTAGTGCCGGTACGTGCGCAATTGCTGCCTACAACCAGAAACTCATGGATGAGCTGGTTAAAGTTGATGGTACTGAGGAGTTTACCATATATCTTGCTCCGGTTGGTAAAGTTTAAATCCATATTTTTTTCAATATTTTTGTAATAAATTTATAAAATAGATATAATTTTAACATATTAGATTAAATGAGATTATGAAATTTTAATGAATTANNATTTTTATTGCATTTCTAAACCTCATCGGGTTTTTTGCAGTAATAGCGGCTAACGCTCTTGCAGTTTTACTTCCCTTAAACAATAATACTACTCAGGCTCTTTCCGATAAATACCCGAATCTTTTTGTTCCTGCTGGACTCACATTTTCAATTTGGGGAGTAATCTATATTCTGCTTGGCATCTACACTGTGTACCAATTGGTTATTGCTTTCAGGCCGACTGCACAAAAAAGGGACTTCTTTGACAGGATAGGCATCTGGTTTTTTATTTCCTGCATATTTAATACAGGTTGGATATTTGCATGGCATTATGAGGTCATGTGGCTTTCTCTTGTAATAATGCTCCTTCTTTTAATTTCACTTCTCGTGATATATTTAAGGCTTGGAATAGGCAAAAGGGATGATGTTTCAAACAATGAAAAAGGCCTGGTACATCTTAATTTCAGCATCTACCTTGGCTGGATAACCGTTGCCACAATTGCCAATGTTACGGCGTTTCTTGTCAAATATGGTTGGAACAGGTTTGGGTTTGACGAGCAATTCTGGACAGTTATTTTAATAGCAGTCGCCATTATCATAACCCTTGGTATGATATTTATAAGAAGCGACATCTTTTACAGCCTAGTGGTTATATGGGCGTTTGCGGGTATCCTTATTAAAAGACTGGCAAATCCTGCAACTCCAGCTATGCTGATTATAGTAATAACAATAAGCGGTATTGCCGTATTAGCCTTAAGTGTAATTATGCAGATAATCAGGTATCTCAGGTCAGGCAGGGGCGTCTACTTAAGAAGAAAAGTCTGANNAATTTTAGTGAGGATGGCAATGGAAGGTTTGTTTTCAGGTATGGAGCCTTTGCCGGAAAAAGTATCATCCGGTGAAGTAATATCCCACAAAGCGCTATCAGCCAAAGAACAATCAAATAAAATATTTTCCGGTGAAGTGCAGACGGCCAGAAGGCCGGCATCAGGTGAGCTGCAAGGCAAATCAGCTTCTGCCCATAAAGGTGTTCCGGGAGAGTTTGCTTTTTCAGAAGATTTAAGCAGAAATGCTGCAATTTTCTGCAGTGATGAACGTTTTATTGATGCAAGTATAACATTTTTAAAAAACTCCCTAAAGTTAAAAAAATTTGACCTTATCGTTACAGCAGGCGGTCCTGCGTTTATAACTGCAGATGTCCCGGCGCTGATGGGAAACCTAAAGATACTGAAAGAAGAGCACGATATATCGACGATTGTCCTGATTTCGCATGAAGATTGCAAATATTACTGCAGAAAATATGTAAACACCGGCCGCAGTGAGATTTTAAAATACCAGCAAAAAGATTTGCAGAATGCAAAGGGGAAATTACTGAAACTATACCCAGGGATAAAGCTGGAAATTTATTTTGCCAGGATAGCCGGCAAACAAATTATTTTTGAAAAACAGTCTTAAATTAATCTTGAATAAATTTAAAAATATCTTAAATACAACCCTTATATCTCTTCGGAACAGGAATTACCGGCTGTTTTTCTTTGGCCAGACTGCCTCGCTTGTAGGCACGTGGATGCAGGTAGTTGCAATGAGCTGGCTGGTTTATCATCTTACGAATTCTGCGCTTCTCTTGGGCCTGGTGGGATTTTTCAGCCAGATTCCGGCATTCTTTATTGCGCCCTTTGCAGGAGTCTTTATAGACAGATGGAATAAACACCGCGTTCTGGTAATTACCCAGATTCTTTCAATGCTGCAGGCATTGGCGCTTGCTGTTTTAACACTTACTGGCGCTATAAATATCTGGCATATTGTGGCGCTTAGCCTAAGCCTTGGATTTATTAATGCTTTTGATATGCCGGCCCGCCAGGCTTTTGTTGTAGAAATGGTGGAGAAACGAAGTGATATGGCAAATGCCATTGCATTAAATTCTGCAATTGTGAATGTATCAAGGCTTATAGGCCCTGCTGTTGCCGGGATTCTTGTTGCACTAGTGGGGGAAGGCTATTGCTTTCTTATAAATGCCATCAGCTTTATGGCAGTAATAGTGGCATTGCTTGCAATGAAGATTAAAAAATTTCAACCGGCCAGTTCAGGAAAGAATGTATTACATGAGGTAAGGGAGGGTTTAAGGTATGCATTCGGATCTACTCCGATAAGATGGCTGCTTATTCTTCTCGGAATCATAAGTATTGCCGGGATGCCTTATACGATTCTTATGCCTATTTTTGCCAAGGATATTTTTAATGGCAGTTCATACACACTTGGGTTCCTGATGGCTTCATCCGGGGTAGGGGCATTAATTGGCGGCATATATCTTGCAGCCAGGAAAACTGTGCTGGGTTTGGGTAAAATATTAGCTGCTGCAGCTGCTATTTTTGGGACAGGGCTTATATTTTTCGGAATTTCCAAAATCCTGTGGCTTTCACTTGCCATGATGGTTTTTACAGGATTTGGAATGTTAATAAATATAGCTGCTGTTAATACTATACTTCAAACAATAACTGAGGATGACAAACGCGGCAGGGTGATGAGTTTTTACACCATGGCATTTATCGGGTTGACCCCAATCGGCAATCTACTGGCAGGTATCCTGGCAGAGTCCATAGGCGCCCCTAACACGGTAATAATAAGCGGGGCAGTATGTATCCTTGGAGCAATAATTTTTTCCATAAAACTTCCTTCGATAAAGCTGGCTGCAAGACCTGTGTATATAGAAAAAGGCATTATCATTGAATAACATTTTCTTATACCATAATAAAATATCGTGCTGCTTGCATAATTAAGTCCACTATAAATCCTGTAAGCAGAATTAAGTCCACTATAAATCCTGCACACAGAAATAAGTTCGCTGTAAATTTGCCACAAATCTCCCACCTAAATCAATTATTGCATCTCTTATAACATTACTAGTCAGCCACAGGAAACAAATCCTTATTTCTCTTGGAATTAATAAATATGCCATCCCTAATTCAATTATTGTTTTTTTAACATTAAAAATTTTTAATTCTTTTTTAATCAGGGTTTAATTTAAGTTCTTATAATTATGTATAACAGAATAAATGAGAATGCTGCGGTCAGTGGTTTTGAGAAGCTCATGGGAATGTTTTTAATGCATGGGATATTTGGTGGTGGTGGTTTTGGAGGCCACATGATGCGGGTGCAGAGATTTAGCAATTTTAAAGGTATCAGATAAGGAAAACAGGACAAAGCCGGATATGATTGTGCGCCTATGGAAGGCAAGACAGCGGCAGGCAAGATAGATTGTATGCCGATGGATAGCTAGACAAGGATGGATATAATCGTCAGACTGAAGTCTTTTTATATATAAATGATACATTTACCCTTGAATACTCTAAAAGTTAAAGGCTTCACAATTATGTGAAGCCTTTAACTTTAGTTAGCCCTATATTTGTGATAGCCTCGAAAATAATAATACTATTGGTTAAACAACCACAACTGTTAAATCTGTAAAAAGTATCCAAAGTGTCTTAAAAAAATGAATGAAACATGTATATTCTTATGAAACTGAAACCACAGTCCTTAGATGCAGCCCTGCAAGCGAAGAGCTGATTGCCTGATGGAAAAGCCCCGGGTATTTTAACAAAACCCAAAACAAAAGATTCCAGAAGTGTACCTTACCGCTGCCTTTAATTCCCAGAAGCCATATAGAACCGAAAAATGCCCTTAACTCAAATTTCTGTATTACTTTTCTGGAGATATTTTTCTTTACAGGCTTAAATTCCCTGAGGAAAGTCTTTATCCGCTCATAGTAATCCTTGGGATTATAGATTGTTTCAAGGATCCTTGTGTATCCGCTAAAAAGTATATTTTTATCCATTTTGGGAATGAAGTTTAAGGTTGAAAAAATTGTATTGTTTGCTGATGATTCCTTGACTATTCTTTTATTTTCCTCCAGCCGTTCATGCAGCCTGGTTTTGGGAAGGGCTGTAAGAAGTCCCACCATTGCAGTCACGATACCGCTTTTCTGGATAAACTCTATCTGTTTCTGGAAAATAGCAGGCGTGTCTGAGTCAAACCCTACAATAAAACCGCCCTGTACCTCAAGCCCAAAATTCTGGAGTTTTTTAATTCCTGAAACCAAGTCCCTGTTCTGGTTCTGGAATTTGGCGCATTCCTCAAGGCTCTTTTCATCCGGTGTCTCAATGCCGATAAAAACAGTGTTAAATCCTGCTTCGACCATGAGATTTATCATCTCATCATCATCTGTAAGGTTAATGGAAACCTGCGTATTAAGAGTGAAGGGGTACTTTTTACTTTTCTGCCATTCTATTATGGCCGGCAGAATCTCAGTTTTTAGCTTGTGCTTATTGCCAATAAGGTTGTCATCAACAAAAAACACAGCTTCATGCCATCCAAGTTTGTAAAGCGCATCAAGCTCAGCGATTACCTGTTCTTTTGTTTTTGTCCTCGGAGTCCTGCCGTTTAAAACTACAATATCGCAGAATTCGCAGTTAAATGGGCATCCNNCTCGAATACTGAAGGCTCATGGAATGGTATTTGAAAGGATTTATAAGACTCCAGTCAGGCACAGGAACTCTGGAAAGGTCAGGAAAATCTGTTGCCTGATAGACCTTCTTGAGAGTATTCTCTTCTACATCTTTAATAAAATCCCTTATAGTGTCTTCAGCTTCACCCAGGAAAAGATGGTCGACAAAAGTGAAATCTTCAGCGCCTGTCGTAAAAAGCGGCCCCCCAGCAACCACAGGTTTATTTAGATGCTGCGCCCTTTCAATGACCTTAAGTACTGATTCTTTCTGAACTATCATCCCGCCGATAAAAACAAAATCGGCCCAGATTATATCTGCAGAATTCAGGATGTCCGTATTTAGATCAACCAGCTTTTTGTTCCAATGGTCCGGAAGCATTGACGCAATGGTTAAAATCCCTAATGGGGGATAAGCAGCCTTCTTTCCCAAAACTTTCATTACGTTTTCAAAGCCCCAAAAAGTCTTTGTGTGCTGCGGATAGACAAGCAATATATTCTTACTACTTTTTTGCATAAAAATGTTACCTCAAATCAATGTATTTTAAATTATTTTGATTATTTCAGATAACATGGGTGATGTAAAGTAAAGTAAGCTCAAAATGTTGTAAAATTCCTGTAAAGTTTTTTTAAAGAATATATTAAATAATTAAAGAACAATTGTCTACGGTGAAATTTTTTAAAGATTACAATATAAGGAATTTTCGTTTTATATTATATTTATACAAGCGCTAAACTACAGGCTTGTTGCCGGCCCTATATATCGTGAAGAACCAAATGCAAGAATCGGGATAAAGACAATGCCTAAGAAAAGCAGGCCAAATCCAAATCCTGTACTTTTCCCAAACGATTTTGCATAATCAAAAACAATAATAATCTCAATAACCACATTAGCTATTGGTACAAACATCAGTAACAAAAACCACCAGGGCCTGCCGAGAAATTCAAGCATTACCAGGGTATTATAGAAGGGGACCAGAGCGGCCCAACCGGGTTTGCCTGCTTTGACAAAAATCTTCCACATGCAAGCCAGAATGAAAGCTGCAATAGCCATAGAGAATAACCATAGGATAAAATATCCAATAATCCCGCCAATCATCCCAACAATCTGATTGTTATCCATAATTTCGGCTCCTTTTATTTTTTTTATTTATAAGAATCTTACTAAAAAAATTCAGTTAGTCAAATAAAGTATTTATAAATAAAGCCGTCTTTAAACAACAATCCCTCCGGTTTATTTAAACCGGAGGGATACTTTTTCCACTCTTTATCAGGTAAGCTAATCAGGCGTCCAGCCCTTTGTAACTTTCTTTCATTTTCTTTATAACCTCTTTTTGTTCTTATCCTTTTTCTTCTATTCTGCGTCCATATATCAAAACCCTTATATTTATACCTTTATGTCTTTGCTCGTATATTGACTTTCCGATACTTGCGCTCATGACCTAAAACCCCAACAGGGAGGCGGACTTCTGTCCCGCCCGATCCTTTTATATTAATTGCTTAATTTGTAAATACAGTCGTAACCACTATCCTGTCGCCGCTTTCAACCATTCCAACACCTATATAGTTGTATCCCTGTCTTAACATGTTTGCATTATGAGACGGGCTGTTTTCCCATGCATTCATGAATGCTTCAGGAGTCCCGATA
>PMCC01000078.1 GCA_003155275.1 Actinomycetota bacterium
GCGTTTACGATCCATATTGTAGTGTTGCTCCTGCTTGTATTGTCCCTTTCTGGATAATACTTAAAAAAACTGAGCTTTCCGCTGCAATTATTTTAATGCTTTCAGTTTTAATAATATGGGCCGCAAGGCTTACTTTAAATTGGGCATTGCGTTGGAACGGGCTAAAGCATGAGGACTGGCGATACTTAATGCTTAAAGAAAAATCCCCCCGTACGTGGTTTCTTACAAATCTTGTGGGCATCAACCTTTTGCCGACAGCAATAGTCTTTTTAGTATTGATCCCGGTATATTACAGCATAGGTTTTACGGGTAGGATCAATTACTTAATCATAATCGGGTTTATCATCTGCACTGCTGCGGTCATAATTCAAACAATATCGGATGCCCAAATGGATATTTTCCGTAAAAGAGGTTCCGGCAACATAGATATTGGTTTATGGCGGCATTCCCGCCACCCTAACTATTTTGGTGAAGTCATGTTCTGGTGGGGCCTGTGGATAATGCAGATGGGCATAAATGCTCAAAAATGGATAACAATGGCGGGCCCGGTAGTCATGACACTGCTTTTTGTTTTCATCAGCATCCCGATGATGGAAAAACATGTCATCGAATCAAAACCTGACTACCTGATGTATAAAAAACAGGTTTCAATGCTTATGCCATGGTTCAGGATAAAAACCGGCACATCAGGAACCCAAACAAAACAATAACTGCCTTGCAGGATTTAACTGATTTCCTTTTTAAGGATATTTATATAATTTATAATTTTTAAATGAACAGCAGCATTCAGTGACAAAATTAACAAGGCAGGCTCTAGCCTTGCCAACTGACGAGCGTTTTTTGGCAGATTATTTATTTAGCACAGCGGCAACCTGCGCCAGAAGCTCCTTTGGTTGAACAGGTTTATCAATAAAAAGGCTGACCGGCAGCCATGAGTCTTCAATATCCTGGTTTGAAAATCTGCCCACATATGTGCCCCTTTCGTTTACTGCTGAAAGCATGATTATGGGGATCTTAACCAGCTTATCATCCTTTTTTAGATTTCTTGCGATTTCAAATCCTGCAGCGCTATCCTCCGGAAACATCACGTCAAGTATAATAAGGTCGGGATTATAACGACCGACATTTTCAACTGCATTCTCATCATTATATTGTGCCTGGACTTCGTAGCCATTGGCCTTAAGCACGATAGAAATTGACTCAACTATATCCCTGTCATCGTCAATAATATANNACAATCTCATTGTACAATATAAACAGTAAAAATAAAGGGAAATAATGGATGAAGGTGTAATAGCTTTAATCGGAGCAGGAAATGGAGGGCTTGCCCTGCTTAAAGTGCTGCTGGATATTCCCAGCGTAAAAATCAAGTATGTGTGTGATAAAAATCCCAATGCTATAGGCATTCTTTATGCAAAAAACCANNGGTGACCCTTATGTTTTTGCTGATTTGAGCGAAAAAAAGTCTTCCAAAATCAGCCTTATCGGCGCTGATGGTTCAAAAATAATTTATCATTTTCTTGATGCCTACAATGAGGTCAATAAAAATCTTAACGAATACAAAATAAACCTTGAAAGAAAGATAATAGAAAGAACCGAGGAGCTTGAAAAAGCAAATGCAAAGCTTGAAAAAGAAATGCTGGAATATGAAAAAATAAGCCAGAAACTGTATGAGATAAATAACGAAAAAACCAAATACCTTTTATACGCTACTCATCAGCTTAAAGCTCCATTTGCCGCAATACAAAGCTATGTGGATATAATCCTGGATGGATATACCGGCGATATTCCCAAAGGCACCAGAGATATTATACTTAAGATAAAAGAAAGATGTGAATTACTGACAAATGTTATCAAGGAAATGCTCGAGCTGGCAAAATTAAAAGCAAGAGATTCTGCTGACACAGTATTTCAGAAGATAAATATTACAGAAGTACTGTTCTCAGCAGTTAAACGTTTTGAGATAGTTGCCAAGACAAAGGATATACGGATTGACTTTGAGCCGGAAACAGAAGCATTTTATATTATGGGGAATGAAAAACAGGTGGATATCTTATTCTCAACACTTTTAGAGAATGCCATCGACTATTCTCCACTTAATTCTGTTATTTCAGTCATAATTAAAAAAATCGGGACATCCCAGCTATATGCGGGTATAAAAGACCAGGGCATAGGAATTGCAGAAAAAAATATAGATAAAATATTCAATGAATTCTTCAGGTCCAATAATGCGGTCGAGTTCCACAATAATGGAACCGGTCTTGGATTATCAATTGCAAAGGAAATCGCAGCAATACATAACACGACTATACAGGTCGAAAGTGAACTTGGCAAAGGTTCATGCTTTTCAATTATTTTCCAGCTAGTGCAGGATGCCGGGAAAAATCCTGAATGATTATGGAAGGCTATTTCCTTTTTAGGCTGTGTTCCTTTAAAGCTAATAAAAAAATACAATTTTACTTTGCGGCTTACTATGCACAGCATACTGATCTTAAAACTAATATGGCCCCAATTATCTTTGGGACCATATTAAAAACCCTTAAATATTTTTCGCACCAAATACTAAAATAAAATTATTTTAGTATGTTTTACTGTCATTTTGTCCGCTTACACCGGAATCATTAGATCCTTTCTGTCCATTGCCCGATCCCTGGCCATTCTTTAAACTATTCGGAAGAACATTTGAAATTGATTCAAGAGTCACACTTATATCCTGGCTTTGGCCGCTTCTGCTAATTGTTACTTTTATTGTATCCCCTACTTTATGCCCTAGAACTACCTGCAACAGATCTGCAGGACTTTTAACTTCCTTACCGTCTACGGCAGTGATAACATCCTGGGCTTTAATTCCTGCCTTTTCAGCAGGACTTCCTGAAATCACGCTATTGACCAAAACACCTGTTGCAGCATTTACAGGATTAGCCATTTCAATTCCCATAAACGGAGTATTTTCCTGGTTGTTTTTGAGGGATTGCTGATTATTCTTAGAATTCTTGTTTCCAGGTTTGCAAGGCATGTTTTTAAAATCAAACTTATTGGACCCTCCCCCTTTTTCTTTATAATCATGATTTCCTTTAAAATGCATATTTTGAGAAACCCTTTGCATGGAATTAAAAGCAAATCTCCCGATTGAACAACCGCTTAAGACAGTGATCACCATAGCAGATATGGCAAAAAGAGAGACAATTATTATTATATTTTTTCTTTTCATATGTTTACCCTTTAATCTAATGTTTTTTATTATTTTTACCCTTTTATATTCTCATTTCTTTTTTATCCTCTTATATTCTCACTATAATTAATGGATTTTATCAAGATCACATTAAAGGCTTATTAAAGCAGGATTAGAAATTTTTAATTAAAAATTCCCAGATGGCTTGCATACCCCACAACTCCCTGGCTTGGACAATATTAAGCCAAGGAGAAAAGAGTTTTATTAAGTATCAACAAGCAGTCTTTTTAAAGAAAACTTTTTAAGGCGCTGGCTGCGCTTGTATTTCGCAGTTTGGCAAGCGCTTTTGATTCAACCTGCCTTATTCTTTCACGGGTGACGCCAAATTCTCTGCCGACCTCTTCAAGAGTTCTTGGATGCCCGTCCTGCAGGCCATATCTTGACAAAATTATTTTTCTTTCTCTTTGACCCAAAGTCTTAAGCACTTCCTGCAATTTGTCCTGAAACACTTTAAATAATACTGCATCAGCGGGCGCCAATGCCTTTGAATCCTCTACAAAGTCAGCGATCCTTGTATCCTCGTCTTCTCCTACAGTTGCATCAAGAGAAACAGGGTGCTGCGCTGTTTTCATTATTTCCCTGACTTTATCTATACTTATGTGCATCTGGTCGGCGATTTCCTTATGGGAAGCTTCCCTCCCTGATTTTTGAAAAAACTGCCTTTGAAACCTTACGAGCCTGTTTATAGTCTCGACCATATGCACAGGTATCCTTATAGTCCTTGCGTGGTCGTCAATGGCTCTTGCAACAGATTGTTTTATCCACCAGGTAGCATAAGTTGAAAACCTGAAACCCTTTGTATAATCATATTTTTCAACGGCTTTCATAAGGCCAAAATTTCCTTCCTGGATTAAGTCAGACAATATGAGCCCTCTTCCGATAAACTTTCTTGCTATACTTACAACAAGCCTTAAATTTGACTGTATAAGCCTGTCCTTGGCAGCCTTATCCCCTTTTTCAATTCTTTTGGCAAGCTGAACTTCTTCAGCCGCAGTAAGCAGGCGGGTTTTCGAGATCTCATTTAAATACATTTTTACAGAATCAGTGCTTATTGCTCCGGAGCCTGCTTTAATCCTGTTCTTACGGATAGCCGGTTTTTCGATATCATGTATTTTATAATCAAATCCCTGGCCATCTTCATTTATTGCTTCCGGTATTAAATCTTCAAATATACTTTTAAGGTTATTTGATTTGTCGCTGTTTATTTTTGACTCCTTTAAATAAACCGC
>PMCC01000172.1 GCA_003155275.1 Actinomycetota bacterium
CTTTTTTTAAAATTAATAAATTATAAGACCCCATTTTAAGAAGCCTTATAAATTTTATATCATTATTTTAATTTATACTAATTGCAGAATGAGATTTGCCCCATTTTTTAGATTAATTATGTTTGGAGAAAATTCGGGGAGGGAGCTGCCATGATTAAATATAGCCTTGAGGATTTTAATAAAAGAAAAAAGTCTAAGGTTGTAAAGAATTATCCCGGAAACTAAAAATTATGGGTATTAAAAATATATGGGCGGATTTAATTATAAGTATTCTCTTTAAATCACTTAATACTTTCAAAAAATGGTTCGAAATTCTAAATATTGGAGCATCCATTGTCAATATATTTTGATTTTTCCTGGATTATTAACAAACATAAATAAAGCAATTATTTGATTTACTTCACTAAAAAAAAGAGTAGAATTCTTACTTATGAAAAATGTTGATCTCGAGAATATATGCAGTTCAAATCAGGATGAAATTTATAGAGCCCTACAGACTTCCCAAAAAGGTTTATCTGATAACCAGGTAAAAGAAAGAACTGCTCAATATGGTTTAAATACAATTGTCGAAAAGAAAAAAGCATCATTTCTAAAAAAAATCCTTCTGCAGTTCACCAATTTTTTTGCCATTCTTTTATGGATTGCTTCAGTATTATCTTTTATTTCCAACCAGACTGTATTGGGCTTTGCAATCATTGCAGTAATAGTAATAAATGCAGTTTTTGCATTGTTCCAGGAGTACAAAGCAGAAAAAGCAATTGAATTATTGAAAAAGATGCTGCCGGCCAAAGCAAGGGTTGTAAGGAATGGCGAGGTTTCTGAGATAGAAAGCTTATACCTTGTACCGGGTGATCTGCTTCTAATTGAAGAAGGAGACCATATCTCTGCCGATGCAAGATTGATTTTTGTCAATGACCTGAAGGTCAACAATTCCTCTTTAACCGGTGAGGTCGACCCTGTAATAAGAAGAGAGGATCCGCAGCATTTGGTTAGCGGAAGCATAGCAGATACCAAAAACCTTATTTTCACAGGGACAACTGTAATTGGCGGCAAAGGGAGCGCTGTTATTTATGCAACCGGCATGGATACAGAATTTGGTAAGATTGCAGGACTTAGCCAAAAAATAAAGGAAGCCCCTTCACCTCTTCAAATTGAGATAAATAAACTCAGCCGGCTGATAACAATAATTGCTGTTGTCCTGGGGGTCTTATTTTTCCTGCTAAGCAGGTTTATAGTAAAGCTTTCCTTTTTTGACAGTATTATTTTTGCAATAGGTATAATTGTAGCAAATGTCCCGGAGGGCCTTCTTCCGACGCTGACCCTTTCACTATCTATGGGAACCCAGAGAATGGCAAAAAGAAATGCGCTTATAAAGAAGCTTTCAACTGTTGAAACTCTTGGGTCTGCTACAATAATATGCACTGACAAAACCGGCACTCTTACAAAAAATGAGATGACTGTAAGAGAGTTGTATCTTTTAAATAACCATGTAAAGATCGATGGTATCGGTTACAAACCGGAAGGCAAGTTTTCAGACATTGAAGGGCATAATCTTGATGATAATGTAAAAAATCTTTCTGATATGGCACTAAAAATTGCAGTCCTCTGCAATAACTCCCAATTAAGAAAGTCAAAAGAAACAGGNNGAAAAAACAAGGATCTATGAGAATTTCTTCAGTTCTGAGAGAAAGATGATGAGCGTTGTCTGCAATGAGGGTGAAGAGACGGTTGCCTATATAAAAGGAGCTCCGGTCGAAATAATTAATAAATGCACTCATGTCCTGGATTTAAACCTTGAGGTAAGAGAGTTAGATGATAAAACCAGGCAGCAAATCATCAGTGTAAATGATAATTATGCCCTGTCGGCGCTCAGGGTGATTGCACTGGCATATAAGAAAGTTCCAAATATAGACAGGAAATTTGAACTGCCGGGCCAGGTGTATGATTCGTCAAATATTGAAAACAATATGATATTTACAGGGTTGTCTGCAATGCAGGATCCTCCACGAACCGAAGTAGAAGATGCGATTAAAATATGCAGAAAAGCCGGCATTAAGGTTGTTATGATTACAGGGGATTATGGCCTTACTGCCGAGTCCATTGCAAGAAAAATCGGCCTTATAAACACCACCCAGGCAAAGATCATTACCGGTGCAGATCTTGAAAAGGCAGATGAAAATGAATTAATGGAACTATTAAAAACAGATGAAGTGATATTTGCAAGAGTAAATCCTGAACATAAGCTCAGGATTGCTCAGACATTTAAAAAAATGGGAGAGATTGTAGCAATGACAGGAGACGGTGTTAATGATTCTCCTGCTTTAAAAGCTGCAGATATCGGAATTGCAATGGGAATTTCAGGGACTGATGTTGCAAGGGAATCTGCGGACATGATTCTGACTGATGACAATTTTGCTTCCATAGTCAACGCAATTGAGGAAGGGCGTTCGATTTTTGATAATATAAGAAGGTTTATAACTTATTTCCAGACCTCAAATGTTGCAGAAATGATCCCGTTTTTACTGATGGTGTTCATGAAAATCCCTTTGCCGCTTACCCTTATGCAAATACTTACAATTGACCTTGTGACCGATCAGGTTCCGGCCCTTGCACTTGGAATAGAAAAACCAGAACCTGGAATAATGGACAAGCCGCCAAGAAGAAAAAAAGAACCACTATTAAACTGGAAAATGATCTTAAGGGCATATATATTTTTAGGTCCGCTTGCCGCCTTTATAGGGCTGTTCGGGTTCTTTTTCAAATATCACCAGTTTGGCTGGCACTTTGGTATGGATATGCGTGTTTTTGGAACAGATAATCCTGCTTCAATGGTATATATTGCTGCCACAACAATGACTCTCACAGGAATTGTGATGGCCCAGATCGGCAATGCATTTGCGTGCAAAACGACAACACAGTCAGTCTTTAAAACAGGATTTTTTACAAATAAGCTTTTAATCTGGAGTATAGCAGCCATGATTGTGTTGCAGGCTCTAATAGTTTATGTGCCTTTTTTAAACAATTTTTTCGCAACTTCAGCCATTACCGTAAAAGACTGGCTGGTTCTTGCTGCTTTCATCCCTACGCTTTTTCTATTGGATGAGCTCAGGAAATTGATTATAAGAACTGTGATAAAAAGAAAAACTCTAAGGTCGGCTTTAATAAATTGATTGGATAATTTTTATTTCTGTAGTTAGAATTAAATTTATAAAATTATTCTTCGGCAGTATGAGGTGGAATATGCATAAAATGAAAATTATAATCGGAGGTTTTGGAAGAGTAGGAAGGTATCTTGCATATAAATTGGAAAACGAGGGGCATGCAGTATCAGTTATTGACAAGGACCCAAAAGTTTTTGACGATTTAAATCCCGGATTCAAAGGACAGGCAATATGCGGAATGGTTTTCGACAGGGATACTCTCGAATCCGCAGGTATCACCCAGGCAGATGCATATATTGCAGTGACCAGCGGAGATAACAGCAATATTGTCAGTGCAAGAATTGCCCGGGAAAACTATAAAGTTCCAAAAGTTTTTGCAAGGATCTATGATCCGAGAAGAGCGGAGATCTATCAGGGCATTGGTATCCCGACAATCGCGACTGTCATGTGGGCCGGCTCAAAACTGACTGACCTGCTGATACATCCTGAGCTTCATGTGGAATATACTTTTGGAAACGGAGATGTGGTCCTTGTGGAAATGACTGCGCCAATAACTTTTGAAAATAAGGCAGTCAAAGAAATAGAGGTAACCGGCGAAATAAGGATTGCATCCATAGTCAGAGGCTTTAAAGCCTTGATCCCTGCTCCGACTACATTAATTAAAAAAGATGACAGGCTTTTTATTTCTGTAATTCAGGATAGCATGTCAAAACTTGAAAGAATTTTCTGGATAGATTAAGGAGGTAATTCCTATTATGAATATTTTAATCATTGGTGGCGGCAGATCAGGCAGTTATATAGCTGAAAGATTAAAAAGTAAGAATAAAGTCACGGTTATTGAACAAAACCGCGAGCAGATAGCAGTACTGATAAAGCAGAATCCGGATATTATAATTATAAAGGGTGATGGTTGCGAACCCAATGTTCTTGAGAAAGCAAACATAATTCAGATGGATATTGTTGTCGCCCTAACTGGAGATGATGAAGATAACCTGGTAATATCATTTTTGTCAAAGTTCCAGAACAGGATACCTCTTGTACTTTCAAGAATAAATAATCCAAAAAATGAATGGCTTTTTAATAGTACCTGGGGAGTGGATGTAGCATTATCCTCATCGATTTTGCTTGCCAATATGATTCAAGAAGGAACCGGGCTTGGTGATCTTGTAACTTTACTTAAACTGCAGAAGGAAAATCTGGTTATTGAAGAAATAGTGGTCAATGATACTTCAAAGATTGCCGGAATCCGGATAAAACAGATAGATTTTCCTGAAAATACAAGAATCATCTTAATATTATCCGGAACAAAATATTTGATACCTGATGGCGATACCCAGTTAAATCCGGGTGACAAGCTGATCCTAATTACCCCTCCTGACGAGCTGGATAAGCTTTCGGAAATTTTGATTTAAGCCTAAAAAATTAAAAAAATAAATCTGTTTTATTTTTTAATTTTTACAATTGATTTTAATATTTTTATTTGCGTGCTGTCACATAGGTCCTTGAATTTAGACATATAACTCTTAAATTCAGAACTACTTTGCCATTTTTTTGTAGACTCTGCATCTTTCCAAAGCCCAAACGAAACAAAATTCTTTGAGTTATCAACCTCCTGCAATAATACTCCTTCTAAAACACCTTGATTTTTAAGTGCTGATTCTGCAAATTCTTTCCAAACAGCCCTGAAATTTTCCTCCTGTCCGCTTTTTACTTGCCAGACACCATTGGAATAATGTTGACCTGTTTCAAACATTTTTACCTCCTTTAATATTTTCATTTTGTTTATTATTCATTATTGTTTTCTCCATAAAAAAATATACTATAATTTTGTAACAAATATTCTTAATATATTTTACTACTTTAAGATTGAAATATGAATTTAATTTAAAAAAGCATCTAAATTAAGATTTAAATCCTGTGAAAATTAAAACTTTGAATTGAATATTACGTTCAATTAATACTTATAACATAAATATAATATAAAAATAATACTGGTATATATCAGTACAGGTATTGATTATTTTCCAGAAAAGATTATATTATTTATAATGAAGGATATTCCACTCATACCCTTACAAAGTATCTAATCTTGTTTTTTTAAAATTTATATTGCTTAAAATACATAGCTAAACAGGTAAATTTATTCAATTACTTATTTTTATCGGGCCATTCAACTAAGTAAAAAAGATTTGAATTATTTAATTCCAAAAAGAAAAACATGCTAAATAGCATACTTGAAATATTAAACAAATACCGGGATTTAAGGAAAGCTTTAACAATAACACTGGAAAAAATCCAGGAATTTACAAATATTGAGGCAACTGCTATAAGACTAGCCGAAGAAAACGATTATCCATATTTTGTTTATAACGGATTTCCCAAATCATTTATTAATAGGGAAAACAGTATCATTGCAACTGACGAAAATAGAAATAAACTTTTATCCCCGAATAAAAGAAGCTGCCTCCATGAGTGTATGTGTGGAAATATCGTTAACGCCAGATTTGATTCTTCTCTGCCATTTTTTACCCAAAACGGAAGTTATTGGACAAACAGTACAACGGAATTGTTTGCAACTACAACAGAGAAAGAGCGTCAGGGCAGGACAAGAAATTATTGCAACGAATCTGGATATGAGTCTGTCGCTCTAATACCTATTAAAACAAATGGAGTCAGCTTGGGCCTTATCCAGTTAAACGATCATAGAAAAGACATGTTCAGTATGGATTTAATTGAACTTTTAGAAAATATAGGAAAACAAATTAATTTTTCTGTTCAAGCTAGTCTTGAATTTAATAAGTTAAAGTTTGAGGCTAATAAAATTAAGTTAACAAATGCCAAATTAAAAATTCTGTCAAATAAAAACCATCTTACAGGATTATTTAACAGACGTTTAATGTTGAAGATGTTAAAATTTGAAATGAACAGGTCAATTAGAAATAAAAAACCATTTACGCTGATAATGACAGATATTGATAATTTTAAAGAAATCAATGATTCATATGGACATAATACCGGTGATAAATTTTTAATTGGTGCCTCAAAATTACTTTTAAAATCTATAAGAAAAAGCGATATAGTATCCCGATGGGGCGGAGATGAGTTTCTAATACTTTTACCTGAGACTGACATATCCGGAGGGACAGATCTTGCAAATAAATTACGAAATATTTACAGGCAGAAAACATACAAATATTTAAATAATAAAATAAATCTTACTATGAGTTTTGGCGTCTTTGAATATGCCCCNNATAAAATAAATCTTACTATGAGCTTTGGAGTGTTTGAATACACTAAAGATAAAAGTATCAACGAGTGCATTAAAAGTGTTGATGATCTTTTAGTTATAGCCAAACAAACTGGTAAGGATCGAGTCGTATCAATTGACAGTTAAATTTAAGATTGATATTTAAACCTTAAAAATCGATCTTTAATAAATCACTTACTAGTAGAAACTTATTCTTTTAAGATATAGATTATTGATTTTTTAAAAGGATTTAATGATTGATATTAAAAAAATTGAAGATATCTCAAAACTTGTCAGGTATTACATAATAACTGCAACCACAAAGGCAGGTTCGGGCCATTTAACATCATCTTTATCTGCAGTAGAATTAATGGCCACACTTTTGTTTGGAGGTTTTTTTAAATATAGGATGGGTGAGCCTAAGTATTACAATAACGACAGGCTTATTTTTTCTAAAGGCCATGCATCTCCACTTTTATATTCCCTTTGGGTTGCAGCAGGAATGATAAGTGAAGAAGAGCTTTTAACTTTAAGAAAATTTAACAGCAGGCTTGAAGGTCACCCAACTCCGAAATTTCCATATGCTGAGGCAGCAACTGGTTCCCTGGGTCAGGGATTACCTATTGGACTTGGAATGGCTCTAAATGCAAAGTATATTGATAAATTGCCATACAACACCTTTGTGCTTTTAGGTGATAGTGAGATGACTGAAGGTTCGCAATGGGAAGCAATCCAGATTGCTGCATATTATAAACTCAATAACCTTATAGGAATCATTGATGTTAATCGTTTGGGACAGAGAGGGGAAACGATCTATGGGCATGATGTCTCTGCATATGAAAAAAGAATTTATTCTTTTGGTTGGGAAGTAATCACTGTTGATGGTTATGATATAAAAGAAATTGCCGGTGCCTATGAGAAAGCATTGGTTATAAAAGATAGACCGGTAATGATTATTGCGAAAACCACAAAGGGCAAGGGAATTAGCTTTTTAGAAGATAAAAATGGCTGGCATGGTAAAACATTATCAGAAGAACAAAAAAATTTGGCTCTTATTGAATTGGGTGAAATTGATAAAAAAATCTTAGGGAAAATTGAAGAGCCGGAATTAACAAAACCAATAAATGAAAAAATTGAAGTTAAGGCAATTCCACTTGGTAATGAAGAAATATCTACAAGAAAAGCTTATGGAATTTCTCTTGTAAATATATTTTCCAAGTTTTCCAACATTGTTGTACTTGATGCTGAAGTAAGTAATTCTACTTTTGCAGAAATTTTCAGAGATAAAATACCTTCAAGATTTTTTGAAATGTATATTGCTGAACAAAATATGGTAGGTACGGCAATAGGATTATCTCTTAGGGGTAAAATTCCCTTTATATCCACTTTTGCTGCTTTTCTAACGAGAGCATTCGACCAGATAAGGATGAGTCAGTATTCAAATACAAATATAAAGTTTGTAGGCTCTCATGCAGGAGTTTCGATAGGTGAAGACGGGGTGTCCCAAATGGGGCTTGAAGATATAGCGATGTTTAGGACTTTGCTAAATTGCACAATTCTGTATCCATCAGATGGTGTATCAACTTTAAAACTGGTAAAAAGGGCAGCGGAGCATTATGGTAATGTTTACATACGGACAACGAGGATGGATACACCTGTAATTTATCCTGAAAGCGAAGAGTTTGTAATTGGGGGGAGTAAAGTATTGAGGTCAAGCTCCAATGATGTTGCGTCCGTAATTTGTGCCGGGATAACTTTACATGAAGCATTAAAAGCATATGAAGAGCTAAAAAAGGAAAAAATATTTATAAGAGTAATAGATCTATACAGTATTAAACCATTAGACAAAGTAACCATTAACCAGGCCGCCAGAGAAACAAAAATCATTATAACTGTGGAAGACCATTTTGCCGAAGGTGGATTAGGCGAAGCGGTTTTAAGTGTTCTTGATGAACCATGCAGTTTTAAAATTCTTGCGGTAAGAAAAATGCCGATAAGCGGAAAGCCATTTGAACTTTTGGATTATGAGGATATTTCCAAAGATTCTATAATATTTAAAGTTAAAAATTTTATAAATAGAAATACTTCAAAGTAGATTTTACCAAAACTTTGCAGTTTCCCTACTTTAATTATTTTCTCCTTAAATATCTTCAACTAAACATCTCAATTTTATCACCTAATACTAATGCGTTGCAGTGGTTTTCTATAGGAGTCAAGAAATCTTACTAAGCCCATGTATCCATTGGTTCGAATCTTCTTTGGCCACGCTAAATAGGCCTTTATTATCTTTTAAAAACATAAATTGCCCAGCCAATAGTATTTCTGCCATATAATAAATATTCTATTTTTGCTTTCTTTGTTTTGCTTAACAATTCAGAATTGTCCGGATCATCAGGATTGGTAGTTATATAATCATTTACTGACCACCATTGTAGGGTTTCATAATAATCCCAGTCATCATGGTTGCTTACAAGTGTATATATACAATTCAATCCTTCTTTTTCACCAACATCTATATTTTTAAAATGAGAATTAAATACCTCTTTTTTAAATTCACTCATTTTAAGATATTCATCATCCGGTTCTTTTAACCAGTAAGGTTCTCCTATAATAATCAGTCCATTTGGTTTTGTCATTTTCTTCAATGCTTTTATTGTTTCAATAAATCCATTATAAACAAAGCTGGCACCTATACACATGGTCAGGTCAAACAATTCATTTATTTTAGGCGCATATTTTGCACCATCCATTTCTAATAATTTAATATCAGAACCTGGAACTCTTTCGTTCTTCTTTTTTTCGCAATCTTTTATAAAATAAGGCGAAATATCAACTCCTATGCCAGAAATATTATATAATTCAGCTAACCTTATTAAAGGTTCTCCTTTACCGCAGGCAATATCCAGGACCTTGGAGCCTGGCTTCAATTTAAATAACGAAAACAACCCATCAAGTTTAACTTGGCTCATAGGATTAAGGACTAAGTGTTTCTTATGTGTAATATCAAAATATTTCAAGATATCCATTAGCATACCTCCATATATTTTTAAATTAAGGTATTGATTCTAGCAAAATTATTAGAAATACAAAAATTTTTGAATTATATATTTATCGTCTAAGTCTTAAATAGGTTTTTTAGATTAGTCAACTCTCTTAAAAAAAGGTTCGAAATTTGGTAATTCTGGCCAGATTGTATTTATCTATTTAAATTGATATTGTTCTTTATAATATAAAACTCAAAAACCATATTGAAGGACATAAAACAATAAATTTAAATAAAATTTTAAGAAAAATTCATCAGTATTCTAGCTATGCAATTATTTTTTTTGGTTTACTCCAAATATTTACCGGTTTTGCCAATATTAATATGATAAAGTTCTTGAGCGCAGAAGCTGTACACCCATTTCATAAAATGTATAATCTAATTCCACTGGTTTTCTTTTCGACAACACATGCTTTAATAGGTATAAGACAAAAAATAAGACATAAATATCTAGCATTGGATATATTTTTTACAATATTAGGTCTGGGAATTATCACAGTTATTGCATTTTATGCCATTAAAGCACCCTGACCTTGTTTTTATTTTTTAATTCTAAAGCAATTTATTTCACGACAATAATTCATTTGTAAGTTCTGCCAAAAATTTCTATTATTTTCTTCAATTCTTTTAATAATTGGTTCGAAATTTCACTACCTGGGGCAAATAGAGCAAATGTATAAAAGCAGAAAATATACACCAAGAAAATCTTTATTTACTTTGATAATACATTCCTGTAAAAATATTAAGACTTTAATCTTTTATAAGTATTAATTGTATCTTATAATGTTTTAATTATTATTTAAAGAAAATAGATAGAAAATGAATTTAAATTTAGTAAAAAGATTAGTAATTGGTAGCCTTACTGGGGGTATTTTAGGATATTTAATAATAAACCCTATTTTTATGGTGTTGGATGAGGAACTTTCGAAATCTGGATTTTCAATCATAGAAACTATTTTATTATCTTTTACTACAAAACATTTGAGAACAGTATTCGTAATAATTGTATTGGGACTAATAACCGGTTTTTTCATGGGACTATACAGTTATAGAGTAAACTTTTTTTACAAAAAGGCTCATTTTCTTTCCATCACTGATGAATTAACGCAAATTCCTAATAGAAGATATTTTACAAATGAGCTGACAAAAGAAATAGAAAGGTCAAAAAGATTTTCTACAACCCTGTCTCTAATAATTTTAGACATAGACAAGTTTAAATATTACAATGATACATATGGCCATAATTTTGGAGACAACATTCTTCAATCTATAGCTAAATTTTTATCAGAGACTATTAGAAAAATTGATTTTGTTGCAAGGTATGGAGGTGATGAGTTTGTAATCTTTATGCCGGAAACAGAAAAAAGTATGGCAAATGTTCTTGCAGAAAGATTGCAAAAAGAACTTTCTCAATATTCTTTTAAAAATCACGAACTACCAATAAAAAATACTGTATCAATTGGAATTGCCAGCTTTCCAAATGATGCCAAAAATATAGATGAATTAATGCACAATGCAGATGTTGCTCTTTACAAGGCTAAAAGAGAGGGTGGAAATAGGTTTTGTAATTTCAAAAAAAAATAATTTTTAATACTCTTTAATTCTTTAATAATATAGTTCGAAATTTCATAGCCCAGAAACACCTAAATTAAATCTTTATATTCTTTTAGTTTTAATAATTCACTTAAAAATTTAGTTCGAAATTTCACACCTCTCCCCAGCTAGTAACCATTTATGTCAAAGGTATTTTAAATAGTCATTTCAAAAGGCCTAGAACTTTTTTTTAATAACAATGTCTAAATAATAATTTCTGAATTTTCTTTCACAATTAATAATAGGTGTATCAGAAAATAACTAAATGATTAGCATTAGATAATTGTATGATAATAATTTTTATTAACAACTTTTCAGCTAGTGAAGCCTCTGATATAATTTGAAAGTATGAAACCAATAAAAGATGTAGATGAATATATAAGAAATGCCCCAGAAGATATACAAAACAGGCTCAAAGAGCTTAGAGCTGTTGTTAAAGATGCTGCACCAAATGCAGAAGAGCGTATTAGTTATGGAATGCCTTATTACTATTACAAAGGACGGTTAGTTTATTTTAATCTTTGGAAAAAACATATTGGATTATATGCAATCAGCCTGCCAATTAGAGATAAATATAAAAATGAACTAAAAGGTTATGTAACTGCAAAAGGAACAATCCGTTTCCCTTTGGATGAAAAACTTCCTATTTCCTTAATAAAAAAATTAATTAAAGATCAAGTTAAAAAGAATAGCAAAACTATTAAGAAAGAAGTAAAAGGTTAAGATAAATCTTTTAATTTCATTATTTCTCTTATAAAATGGTTCGAAACTTCACACCTTGGGGAAGGATATTAAAAAATCATATTCATTTAATAAATTAATTATATTCAATAAAAATAATAATGAACCAAGATATGGCAAAACCTGAATAATAATTAATTTTTTTGTTTGAACTGGGAACTTGCAAACCAATAAAAGCATGAAACAGAGCTTATTATGAATACTATATTTATATAATTAAAAAATAAGTTCAAATTTAAATAAATAGACATTCTTTTAAAATCCTACTATTTCAGTAAATTTCGGATAGGAATGTTAAATCCTTTGAGATGAAGGACAGCTATAGATATCAGACCTGTTATAATAACTCCTGAAATAGTTTGAGCCCAGGTGTGTCTTTTTAGTTCAACCCTTGCCCAAATCATTAGAGGAATAAGGATAATGGTAAAAAGTGCCCATTTTCCATATATTGTAACAAAGACTATTGAAAAAATGGTCACATAACTTGTATGAAAGCTTATTTTCCAGAATATAGTTATTATGCTTAAGACTACCAGTACAATAAGGTATATCATATAAATAGTACTAAAAAGTCTGGTAGATTGCATGAATAATAAAATTAAAAAACCTGCTATAACACTGAGATTTATAAATATAAGTGGAATTATTCTTTCTTTCCTTTTAAGCATGTACAAATCATGGATTTTTTTCCTCTTATAAAGATAAAGAATAAATGAGTATGGAATTAAAATTAAGAAGATGAAAAAAACAGAAAAAGAAGGAAGTTTTTTGATTATTTCACCTTTTTCTGCAAAAAATACTGATAACAAAATAGGAATACAAAGCACTGACCCATCAAATAAAAAAGATATAAATTTGGCAATTTCCTTTATTTTAGAAGCCTTGCTATCTTCTTGCTGGGATTCTTTATTCAACTATACTCCTTACTGCTTTTTGCTCTTATAACTTTGTTTAAAATCATACCATTATTTATTATATTATTTGACTTTTAAAATTTGTTTCACCCTTACTTATTACTGTTTTTCATAATATAAATTATTTTAGTTAAAGCAAAACGCTTTA
>PMCC01000110.1 GCA_003155275.1 Actinomycetota bacterium
TAAAATAAAGCTCCCTTAAGTTTTTACAGTCAGTTTTACAGATTTTTCTGCGGGGTTAGTACATTGGTAGTACATAAGCTTCCCAAGCTTAAAAGGCGGGTTCGATTCCCGTACCCCGCTCCAATTATATTAGAAATAATCATTTTTTTTATTTATGCTGCATCCAAANNCTGAAAAGTTTTATAGAAAAAAAAGACGGCACTTTTCTTGTTGTCGGAGCTCCCGGCACAGGCAAAACACATGTTTTGCTTGAACTGATTTCTTATTTGTTAAAGGAAAAAAATATCTCTCCTGACAGGGTATTAGTTTTTAGTTTTAACAGAAGATGGGCAAAGATCTTGAGGGAAAAGTCTTCTGAAGATTTTGGGCAAAGCCTTTTGGAAATTCCAATCACTTCTTTCTTTGCTTATTGCGCAGAGTTAATTGAAAAAAACATTTTTTTTAAAGGTCCTGAAAATAAGATAGATCTATTTGAAGCTTCCGGGGCATGCGAACATTTTAATAATGCAATATCAGGCAATCCTGATGAAGGGGCGCTGTATTCAAACCTGAAAATACTGACAGCCCCTGACCAGTGGAAGCTTTTAAAAGATGTAATATCCGGCAATCTTGATAAAAAAAACTACCCTAATACTTTCCGGTTTATGGAAAGCGGAGCCCACATTTACAGAAGTTATATTCAGGAAGTATTTGATTTTATCTTAAGAGCGCAGGAGAATCTTTTAACTCCACAGATGCTCTCAAACAAATTCACGCCATTTTACAATCAGGTCCTGTCTGAAATAGTAGGCATTTATGTCAACTATTTGAAATGCTTAAAAAACAAGGGCCTATATAATTATGGCAGGCTGCTTGTTGATGCTGCGGAACTTCTTCAAAACAACAAGGAATTTGCAGGATTCTGTAAAAAATCATATGAATTTGTCATTGTCGACGAATTTCAGGAAATTAACAGGGCCCAGTTTGAAATTGTAAAAAATATTTCAAACAATAATGCAATATTTTTCGGAAATGATGATGAATGCACTTACGCTTTCAGGGGTTCGATGCTAAATAACTTTAACTCAGTCTATAAGGCGTTAGCTTCAGGCTCGGGCAAATCAAAAAATATACTTTTTTTGAAACAGAACCACAGAAGCAATTTTTTAATAAATGAGGGGTGCCTGGAATTTATAAAAGTAAACGAAGACAGGATAAACAAAAAATCTCAAATCTGCATTTCGGATGATATTAAAGAGGGCGCATTCGAAACCGTTGAGTTCAAAACTGTAATGGACGAAATCAATTTTATCTGCTCCAGGATAAAAAAGCTCATTTTTCTAAAAAATATAAAACCTGAAAAAATATGTGTAATCGTTAAGGGCATGGGCTATAAGACCAGGCTTATGGAAAACATGCTGTCGGGCAGCAGTATACCCTTCATGCGCAGGAGCTCAAGGACAATACTTGAAAACCACTTTATAAAATATATCCTGAATTTTTTAAAACTTATTGTTCTGCAGGCCTCTCCCAGGGAAAATTCCGGGCAAATCGAAATGCAGCTTATTGAGGCATTATTATGTTCAGAAACTGTAGGTTTAAATCCCGTTTTTGTAAAAAAAATCTTCAGCAGGGTTTATCCCGGCATCAGGCCAAGTTTTGGAGATAAAGAAAATACTGGAAACAAAGATACGGCCGGATATATATCTGCCGGAGTAAAAACAGCAGATAATCCCGCAGGGGCAGGCAGCTTGCCGGAAAATATAAGAGAGTTTTTAAAAAACAGTGCTGAGTTTATAAAACATGACAATCAAAAAAAATCCACGAAAACGCGCAAAACAATAGCAGCGTCCGGCAGTATCTATTCAAAAGACCTTGCAAGGCTTTCTGATTTTACAACTGCGCTGGAAAAATATATGAAATTAAATTCAGGGGGCGCCTCTGCAGGAAACCTTATAGAAGAGTTGGTAAATGATACTGATATAGGTTTACTAAAACATCTTTTAGGCAGGAAAGACAATCCTGGTTATATAAAAATTAATATTTTGTCACTTTTGGGAGATTATTTAAGGACAGTAAATGATTTTTCTGAAAGTAACCCACTTTCAAATACAGCAGAAAAATATCTTATATTCCTTGAGGATATAATTAATAATAATTTTCTTGAGGAAATTGAAGAAAGTACTAAGGAGTTTTTAAAACCCGGGTTTATAAATATCTTAAGCTATCATCAGTGCAAAGGCCTTGAGTTTGATGCAGTTTTTATTCCTTTTTTAAATGAAAACTATCTTCCTTCGCCTTTCGGAAAAGCTCAGCTCTATGATATGCAGATTTTCAATTATTTTACTGAAGGTAAAAGCTATGCTGAAGAAATTCTTAAAAGAAAACACCTGGCTGACGAAAGAAAACTACTATATACAGGCCTTTCCAGGGCAAAAGACTATGTCTATGTCACCTCCAACAGTTCTGAGCCAAAATCCCGGTTTTTTGAAGAGCTTGATGGCATCATAGCAGACATCAGGAAAAAGATACCTTCTAAAAACGGAAAGAGTATTAAGAAAGTAAATAAAAGCGATACAACCGAACTCATAAGATGCATGAAAGAAAATCCCGATAGCCAGGCGCGCCAGGATTATAAAAACCGGAGACTGGAAACAGTTGAAAAATGGCTCGTCAGGAAAAGGGCAATATCCAAAATATATAAAAAAAATACCGGAGTGGCGGCCGGTACAGATACTTTGATCGAGGACCTTATCTTTTTGAAAGAATTGTACCCTCCTCAAAGCTGGTGGAGCATAAAAAAACTTTCGTTAAACAGAAATGTCCCTTTCAGGATTATAAGCCCGGTGTTTTCATATTCGGCTTTAAGCAGTTATTTGGAATGCCCTGTGAAATATAAAATTAATTTTTATTTTAAACTTAAACAGGGTAAAAACTTAAGCCTTTTGATCGGCAGCATTTATCATGAAATAGTTAAGAATTTTTTTGAAAAAAATAAAGAAGAATTATCATGGGCAAACCTTCAAAAAGAAATAACAGATATCTTTGTGCTGGAAAAATACAGGGCTTTTGAATTTTCTTACCTAAAAAAAGAAATATTTGAAAAGGCCGTTGAAGACTTTAAAAACTATTATGAAGCCTATGTAAATGGCAATGCTTTAAAGGTATCAAGCGAGAGGGCTTTTAGTTTTGATATTGAGGGCAGTAGAATGAAGGGGAGGATAGATCAGATAAACTTTATCGGTGAAGATGTTGTCGAACTTATAGATTTTAAATCTGGTAAAAAGAATTCTGCTGCTCTTAGCGAGGAGAATGAAATCCAGCTTCGGCTTTACAGGATGGCTGTAGACTTAAGTTCCGAGCTGAAAGACCTTAGAGGCAAAGAATATTCCATGAAGTACATCTTTCTTGGCGATAAAAAAAACATGGAGGCTGGCATTGATAAAAATTTTTATGATTTTGAACAGTTTTATAATTTTATTAAAAATACGATAAAAGAGATAAAAAAAGAAAAATTTGACCTGGGCCCAAAAAACACTTTTACATGCAAAAACTGTGAATACAAGATCATATGCAGTTTAAAGCCCTAGAAATTAAATAAACATTAATAAAAGATAGTTTTACCGGAAGACTAAAATGTTTTCAACCGGGCCAGGTCAGTCAAGCGGCATTTGCGATGGCGAGTATCTAAAACTGTCGGTATAGCAAATACTTGTAAATCGGCTTGTTTATAGCCGGGTTAATAAAATGGTTAAAAAAAATTTTTTAAAAATGCCGGAGAAAGACGGTAAAAATACAAAAATCACTTCAGAGCAAAAGCTGATACTTAGCAGCAATGCGGATGTAAGAAGGGTTATTGCATGCGCCGGCTCAGGCAAGACTTTTGTCCTGACCCAAAATATAGTAAATATTTTGCAGGAGGGTTTATGCCGCCCGGAAGAGATCCTGGCAATAACCTTTACCAGGAATGCGGCAGAAAATATGCGCCGCAGGATAAAGGAAAGCCTTAACAAAAAAATTGATTTTTCTGCCATTAACATTTATACGTTTAATAGTTTTGGAAACCTTATCATATCAGAAAACAGTTTTTTACTGGGTCTTGGAAAGGATTATCGGCTCATCAATACTTCAAAGTCATGGCAGCTGATATATGAGATAGTCAAAAAATCAAACCTGGACAGCATCCAGGTAGGGAAAGACACAGGTAAATTCACTGAAGATGTCCTGCGTTATATCCATAATCTAAAAAGCAGCCTGATATCCCCTTCAGAACTGAAAAAATATTATTTTGAAAGGGAAAAAATCTTTTCCGCATTTTCAAGCTCCGCACTCCTTAAAGAAGAATTGGAAATTCTAAAATACCAGCCTGACCTTTGTGGTATTTATGAAAATTATGAAAATATTAAGCATGAAAATAATCTTGTGGATTATTATGATCATATATTTCTGCCATATCTTCTCTTGAAAGATAACGGTGAAATAAAAGAAAANNATTATAACAGCATTATGATAGTCGGCGATGATGACCAGGGTATTTATTCTTTCAGGGGCGCCTGTATTGAAAATATCCTTGATTTTCATATCTGGGATGCATTTTCGGGTCATCCTGTGAAAGACTATTTTCTTACAACAAACTTCAGGTCAGGGAAAAGCATAATTGAAGCACTGAACAATCTGATAAGTTTCAATGAAGACAGATTTGCAAAGGACTTGAAACCGGAATATGAAAACAAGAAATCTGAAGTACTGTTTTCAGTTTTTGACTTCTGTGCGGATGAAGCAGATCAAATTGCAAGTAACATACTAAAACTAAAGGCGGCAGGTTTAAAGTTAAAAGACATTGCAATACTTGCGAGAAAAAAGAGATTTAAATATATTGTTGAGGCTCTTGAAAGGCATGGGATTAAGTATGAAGTAATCAGCAGCAAGGGCTTTTATTATGAGCCAGAGGTCCTGTATATTATTTCATGGCTTATGGTAATTTCAGATATAACCGATGAGCTGCACCTTGTATACCTGCTTCAATCCCAAAAGTACAGGATTTCTGACAGGGATATTTTTTTTATGAAAAATTTTGATGCTGAAAACTTAAAAGTGCCGGATGGCGCCAGCAATTTTCAGGTAAGCCTCTTTGATGGAATNNGAAGAAATGAACCATTATATCTTTCAGTCTTTCAGTATGAAATTAAATGAGCTTGTAAGCATTATTTATGAATACTCAGGCCTTTCATGCGAGCTGAAATCAGGTTTTAATAAAACAGGGAAAAGAAAAATAAAAAATATCGAACTTCTTATAAAAATCAGTTCTGATTTTGAATCAGAAAGTATTGAGAATAATCTTGAGAGCTTTATTGTCTATCTTAAAGATGTTGCAAGATCTGAAGAAGAGGATCCCGAAAGCATACAGTTTAAGCAGTCTGACGCAGTTAAGATTATGAGCATACATGCATCAAAAGGGTTGGAGTTTGAAGCAGTATTTTTGCCAATGCTTTGGAAAAATGATTATACCGCCAGGTCGGATTCGGGAAAATTTAAAATACCTGCATCACTCAGGAAAGACAGGAAGTTATACAACCAAAAACATTCTTTTAAAAGCAGAGAAAAATTTGAAGCGGAAATAAAAAAGCTGAATATGGAAGAAGAGCGCAGGATCTTTTATGTGGCATGCAGCAGAGCAAAAAAGTTGCTTTTTCTTTCGTTTAGCGAACAGGAGAGCAATCTCAAAAACCGGCAGGAGAGCAATCTCAAAAACCGGCAGGAGAGCGAGCTTAATAATAGCCAACCAGATAAAAAATCCAAAATTGCATTGCCTTTTTTAACAGATATCCTTATCAAAAGTGGCTCCGGCGATAAAGTCAGGATATTAAATGAAAAAGCCGGAGAATTTATTAAAAAATTGCTGCCTGGCATCGATAAAACAGACAGTGGCGATATTGGTATAGAAGGCTATGGTGGCATTGGTAAAGAAAACGGTGGTTATATTAATAAAACCGGCTATGGCAATATTTTTACAGGTGATTTTTCACAAATAATATTGGACGGCACCGCTGAGGATGCTGCTGCAGGTAATTTTAATGTGGGGATCAACAGTCCGGAAAAGCTGCAAACATCAGAGAATATACTTAGGGAGGTCAGTGCGGAAAATGTCGAGAAAATGCTTGCCCGTGAGGTGAATGCATTAAAGCCTCTGTCTTACAGTTCATCCGAAAGTATCATAAAGTACAGCAAAATGGTTGGCACTTTAAAATATCCGTCCAAAGCACTCGAACAGTCTGAGAATGCGCCGGTAAAGAAGAATTTCTCCATGACCGAGCTTCTGGTATACCTGGACTGCCCCAGGAAATATAAGTGGAAATATATTTATAATATCCCTGAAACTTCAGGTATAGCGCTCCTTACAGGAGAAAAGGTCCATAAACTTATCCAGCTGATGACTTTTCAGATTTACGGAGAAATGGTGGAAAAAAATTTTTTGGCTCAAATAAATAAGACCCAGGTTCTGTGCAGCGATGACATGCAGGTTAAAACATTTTTAAATAATTACAAAAAAAGCGGTTTTTACAGTGATCCGGATGTAAGAAAAATAATCCTTGAACAGCTGTTTTACTGGAAACTGAAAAGCTTTGTAATAAGCTGTAAGGCAGACAGGCTGGATCATATGGCTGACGGCAGCATAAGAATCATTGATTACAAGACATCCGGTCTTAAGGGCAGGAAACCTGAGGCCAATTATTTAAATCAGCTTAAGTCTTATACGGGTGGGATCTCCTCACTTTTTTCAATTCCGCCCAAATTAATAAAAGCATTTCTTTTTTACCTGAAAGACGGAAAAATCTACCAAAGAAATTTTGAAGCTCCAGAGATTGCAGGATTTGAATACAACATTGTAAATGCCTGTGAGAACATAAACAGCATGATTTTTCCTAAAAGACTCAAAGGCTTGTGCAATAAAAACTGTTATTACTTCACAATGTGCGCTAAAAATTAATTATTATGCCTTTGTACACCACTGGCTGTACGTTGGCATTTCGTTTTTGACTACCTTAAAATATAGCTCCTGGAGCGTTCTGGTTATTTTACCCATCTTCCCGTCTCCGACTTTCCTTTTATCAACGCTTCCAATCGGGGAAATCTGGGCGCCTGTGCCGCAGAAAAAAAGCTCATCAGCGGTATAAAGCTCAGTCCTGTCAATCGACCGCTCCAGTGTTTTTAAACCAAGTTCGTTATTGGCAATTTTTATAACAGAATCCCTGGTGATCCCTTCCAGTATATCGTCAACTACCGGTGGAGTCAGAAGTTCACCATTTTTGACCATGAATACATTCATAGCGCTTCCTTCGCTTACATGATGGCCATTTGATGTAAGCACTATTGCTTCATCATAACCATTAAGGAGCGCTTCAGATTTCTGGAGTGCTGAATTCACATATGATCCGGAAATTTTAGCTCTCGGAGGTACACAATTGTCTGGAAGCCTTGACCATGACGAGACACAGACATTATTGGGTTTGCTGATGTCAAGGTATTCGCCGAGCGGAATTGTGTATATAAAAAGGTCCTGTTCGACATCTATCAGTTTTGGGCCTATTTTTAAGTTACTGTTATAGGCAAAAGGTCTTATATATGAATCTTCATTATAATTTTCTTTTTTTAACAGCTTAAGAGTAATATCGCCAAGCTCCTCACTGGAGTATTTGATTTTTATCATCATTATATTTGCATTTTTAGACAATCTCTCAAAATGATCTTTCATCCTGAAAACATAATTGGCTTTTTCCTTTTCATTCCAATAGCATCTTATTCCCTCGAATATTGCAGTGCCATATTGAAGGGCATTTGTCCTTATGTCGATTTTTGCTTCGGATATAGGTACGATTTTACCCTGGAAGAATGCGTACTTTGGGTGATCCTGTTTTTCCATTGTATTCCTTTTTTAAGTTGAAATTTTATTACATTTTACTTTTTTTATTAATTTTTTCAAGTAAGCATTAGAAGTCTTAAGAATATAACTGTATCTGCCATATTTTCAGGAGCTGTTTTTTGACTCAGCGGCAATATATATTCAGAAATTTTTTTAACCTTGCAGCAAATATGCTTTTTGGATTGTTTCTGATAAATTAACAGATAAGATATATAAAGACAGGGAATGTCTTTAAAAAAAAGTGAAGGATATCCCATTGGCTGAAAAAAAGAACGGCCTATAAACCGTTCTTTATATAACAACTATGGCTATGATTCAACAACTGCCACAGACAAAAAACTTATAGGAAAAAAGCACTAAAGACCAATTCCCAAACCTCTGATTGCAAACAGCACCCTTATCAATCAGAGGTTATAAACATAAAATTAGGTACTTTTTCAAAAATATCGGGATTTACTTATCTGATTTGGCCTTAATCTTGAAAACCTTGGTTCCGCATTTGGAACATGTTCCGCTTACGGCAGGTCTTCCGTTTTTCATTGTTACTTCTTTCGGGTCCTTGACCTCAATTTTTGCCTTACACTTGACGCAGTATGCTTCCACTTTGACTCCTTTTTATCTTGATAATGTATAACATTAATGACATTATTTTCTTTGTATGATTATTTTAAATTAAAACACAAGATTTTAAAAATAAAATTTAAAAAAAGTTTTATATTTTTATAAAGCTTTTTAGTCTTTTATAATCTTTTACAATTATATATCATAATGGCATGATTGATTCAATGCAAGCACAAGATAAAAAATTTTACTATAACTCTTTGTTTTATGATTATATTTTTTCTTATGAGAAATTAAAAAAGTATTTCCATTATGATTTCCATGACCAAGAGAATATTAAAAAAAGGGCGGAGCATGTATCCGCGAGCTATAATAATGGCTTAAGGCCCATGATATCAGACAGGTTGGT
>PMCC01000098.1 GCA_003155275.1 Actinomycetota bacterium
CCACGGCACATCAACTCCATGGAACGATATGGTGGAAAGTGTTGCCATCAGCAGTTGTTTTGGAGGGCATGCATCATCCGGATTGCTAAACATAAGCTCCACAAAGTCCATGCATGGGCATTGTCTCGGCGCAGCCGGGGCTATTGAGGCTGTTGCAACAGTACTGGCGATAAAAAATAACTTAATTCCACCGACAATAAATCTTGATAACCCTGATGAAAAATGCGGCAACCTTAATTTTACCCCCAATAATAGTGTCGCCAAAACAGTTAACTTTGCGCTTTCGAATTCAATGGGTTTTGGCGGGCATAATGTGACACTTGGGTTTAAAAAATACACAGGCTAAAAATGAAAAAAATAACTTTCTGATTAAGGCGTATTCAATGCTCTCAAGTTAAAAAATATACAGAATAAAAATGGAAAAGATTTTCTGTAAAAAGTGCAAAAAAGAAATTGATGCGGAAGAATATATCCGTAACTTAAAGGTCTGTTCTTATTGTAATTTTCATGATTATATGAGTGCCCGCGAGAGGCTTCAGATTACTGTAGATGAAGGAAGCTTTAAGGAGTTTGCCGTCGAGATAAATTCAGTGGACAGCTTAAATTTTTATGATGTTAAAGCATATAAGGACAGACTCGCTGAAGCTAAAATTAAATCCGGCTTAAACGAGGCTATTATCACCGGTGAAGCCAGGTTGGCAGGAAATAAGGTATCTATTGGCGTTATGGATTTTAATTTTATGGGCGGCAGTATGGGAAGCGTTGTCGGGGAGCGCATAAAGATCCTGGCAGATAACAGCATTGCCAATAAGGAGCCCCTGATTATTTTTGCGGCATCCGGAGGCGCACGAATGCAGGAAGGCATATTATCCCTGATGCAGATGGCAAAAACAGTTTCCTGCATAAATAGGATAAATGAAGCAAAAATTCCTTATTTCTGCGTCATAACAAATCCCACAACAGGCGGAGTAAGCGCCAGCTTTTCAACAGTTGCAGACATAATTTTATCCGAGCCGGGTGCATTATTCTGTTTTGCGGGGCCCAGGGTTGTTGAGCAGACCATTAAAAAATCGGTGCCGGCAGATTTTGGGCTGGCAGACAGGAACCTCAAAAATGGGCAGATAGACATGATCGTAAACAGGCGGGAAGTCAAGCCAACACTTGAAAAGCTTTTAAGGCTGTTTACATGAGTATTCTATAAGTTGTTGTGGCATTTTTGACTAGTAATTAATATTAAAAATTAATAAGCTGCTGCGGATTTTCNNTTTTTAAAACAATATTTATTATTTGATTTATTGATTTTGCTGAGCTAAAAATCACTAATAAAAATACAGCTGATTATTTTATTAAAACTGACAGGAATAAATATAAAAAATGGAAATAGAAAAGCTTAAAACTCTGCCAAAGAATTTTTTGAAAGAGGCGCTGCAATCAGTTTTTAAGCTTGAAAAGCTTAAAAGGCTTAAGGGGTTTTCCGGTGTTCATTTTAATGATGCAGAAAAAAAACTTGATGAAAATATTGAGAACTACCGGAGCGTTGAAAAAGAAGCGGTAAAATCCTGGCGCGTTGTAGAACTTTCAAGAAATGAAAACAGGCCTCATACACCTGACTATATAAATGGGATATTTGAAGACTTTGTTGAATTGTCAGGCGACAGGAATAATATGGAAGACAAATCAATTATTGCCGGCTTTGGTAAAATAGCAGGGAGTTCCGTTGCAATAATCGGACATAATAAAGGCAAAGATATTAAAGAAAGAGTATTATACAATTTCGGTTCCAGCATGCCGCAGGGATACAGGAAAGCTAACCGCATTATGGAGCTTGCAGACAGGTTTAATTTTCCGGTAATTACTTTAATCGATACCCCCGGCGCCTACCCTGCGCTTGAGGCCGAAGATTCCGGGCAGGCGGGCGCAATAGCCAACAGCATATTGAAAATGTTTGAACTTAAGGTCCCAACAATTGCGGTCCTGATAGGTGAGGGCGGAAGCGGCGGCGCTCTTGCTCTTGCAATAGGCAATTATGTCATGATGCTTGAGAATGCCACATATTCTGTGATTTCTCCTGAAGGCTGCGCATCTATATTATGGAGGGACCCGTCAGTTGCAAAGCTGGCTGCCAGAGCCTTAAAACTTACGTCAAAAGATCTATTAAAAATGGGAGTTATCGATAAAATAATATACGAACCCATAGGCGGCGCCCAGAATGACCCGCAAAGNNGCGGAAAGGGCCAAAAAGTTTGAAGTTATGGGAAACTTCAATATAATAAACGAATAGGCTTTCACAGTTTTTTCTACTGGCCTACAAAAACAATTACTTTTTCTGAAACTGGAATAGTATCTCCGGGCTCGGGAAATTGTGAAACTACCGAATTTTTCTGTATCGAATAATTAACAGTAATATAGCTGACTTCATACCCAATGCTTTGTGCTGTCAGAAGCTGCTCGGCCTGCGCAAAATCCATCAGGACAAGATTGGGAACCATAATTGTCTGCTCTTTGGTGGATATTGTAAGAATAATAACATCATTTTTCTTTACACCGGCGCCGGCTTCAGGAGACATCGCAGCAACGGTTCCTGGCGAAAGGACATCAGAGGTTTGTTTCTCAATTTTAATATTAAGCCCAAGGGACTCAAGTTCTGATTTTGCAGATGAATAATCATAACCTTGCAGGTCCGGCAGGGTAATTATCTCGCGGCCTTTACTTAAGTCAAGGTTTACTGCTGTGCCGCTCTTTACTTTTTCTCCGGGTGCAGGGCTTTGGCTCAATACTATTCCGGCCGCAAGGCACTCATTAAAATCCTCACTAATTATGCCGGTTTTTAAGCCCGCATCTTTCAAGGTATTTATAGCAGAATTTTTTTCTAAACCGTTAAAGTTCGGAATCGTTACATAATTAAATTCCCTACCCTTACTTAAGGTTACAAAAACAGTACCTCCGGATTTTATTCCAGTATTAAAGGCAGGACTCTGGGAGATTATATGGTCTGCTTCTATACTTTCGCTAAACTGAGTTTTATTGACTTCAAGGACCAGGCTTTCCGCAGAGATTATTTTTTTGGCATCCTCGAGCAAGAGGCTTTCAACAGGCGGAACTTTAATTATATTTGACTTGTCGATATAACCTCTAAGGTCTGATTTGGATGATAAATATAAGGTAAGAAAAACTACAAACAATATAAAAACTGCTCCGATTAAAGATAACAAAAAGGATTTCAGTCTTTTAGTCTTTGCATAATATTTCTCAAAAGATTTGTCGGCATGGCTTAAATCAATATCTCTTCTTCCGGTTCTACTTTTGCCTTTGCCGTCTTTTGAAAGATCGTCTTCTGTAAGCGGCTTGTTTTCAAGAAAATTATTAAGGTCCGTTTTTAATGCAGTAACATCCGGGTATCGCATATCCGGATGTTTTTCCAGGCATTTAAGGATAATCTTTTCTATTTTTTCCGGTATACCGGGCAGTATTTTTGAAGGATGCACGGGTTTTTCACTTATATGGCGAAGGCTGATATCGATGGAGCTTCCTCCCCTGAAAGGCACATCGCCCGTGAGCATTTCATACATAACTATGCCCAGAGAGTAAATATCACTTCTGTAATCAAGTATTTTGCCCTGAGCCTGTTCAGGTGAAACATAGTGCGATGTCCCCAATATGCTCATTGTTTTTGTAAGGTCATCGGCCACTATTTTTGCAATGCCGAAGTCAGTTAATTTTACGACATCATTATCAGAAATGATTATATTCTGGGGCTTTATATCCCTGTGAATTAAGTTGTCAGAGTGGGCAGCTGCAAGTGCGTCGCATACCTGGCATGCAATAGCCGCAGTCTTTTTTGGGCTTAAATGGCCGTTTCTTTCAATCAGCTTGTTAAGGCTTTCACCGCTGACATATTCCATTACAATAAAATAAAGATTACCGCTATGGCCCCAGTCATAAACTGAAACAATGTTTGGATTATCAAGCTTTATTAAAATCTGGGCTTCTTTTTGAAACCGTGCAATAAAGTTTTTGTTGGCCGAATATGATTCATGCAGTATTTTTATAGCTACTTTTTTATCCTGCTGCAGATCCTGTCCAAGATATACTTCTGCCATACCTCCGGAATCAATTTTGGAAAGTATTTCATAGCGCTCAAAAATCTTGGTTCCTGCAAGCCTTGAATCTGACATATTTTTAAGGATTTACTCTTTTATGATTGTTTTTAAAGACAAAATCTGCCATAAGTTAAAATATAATAAAGCCATAATATGATATTCTATAATATAATATAGCCATCATATGATAGGTTATAGTTTTATTGCTATAACGGTAACATTATCCAGCCCGCCTGCTGATTTGGCTTTTTTTATCAATTCTTCAGTGACCTTTAATGGATTTTTATATTTTGAGGCTATACTAAAAATCGCGTGGTCCCTCAGCATTGAGTTTAAACCGTCAGAACAGAGAATTATGAGGTCGCCGGGTCGAATGCCAAGACTAATGATATCAGGAGTGATTTCACTGTCGGTTCCAACAACATCATTTAAGTAGTTTCTTAACGGGTGGTCAAACATTTCATCATAAGTGATAACACCCTTTTTGAATAACTCTCCAACCAGGGTGTGATCTTCAGTTATTAATTTTAAATCCCTGCCACGTAAAAAATAGGCCCTGCTGTCACCGATATGGGCAAAAAATACAGTTTCTCCAATTGGCTGGCCAGTATAACACACAGTAAGCGTGGTACCCATGCCGCTGCAGTCTTCATCAGCATTGGCCCTTTCAAAAACCTTTGTGTTTGCATACTTGAATGCATCAACCAAAACTGATTTTATATGACCATAAGCAACAGATGCTCCATTCTCATGAGATGAAAGGCGCAACTTCTCTTCACTGGTAACTAATGGATTTTTTTTAACAAAATCCAAAAAGTATTCTGCGAAACCATCCACAGCTATTTTACTTGCGACTTCACCTGCCTTATGGCCGCCCATGCCATCAGCAACGATAAAAAGACCGGCTTTTTCATCAGCAAAATAAAAATCTTCATTTTGTTCGCGGTGATTTCCAATATCTGACTTTGCAAAGTATTCCATACTCAATATTATATGATATAAACTTACAATAATAAAATATTTTGGCATTTATGGACGAATGGCAAAGACACGCTGCGCCTGGAAACTTTATTGAGCTAATATTTTAATTTCAATAAAATTAATCTGTAAGTTATTGGTAAAAAAAACTTAATTTTATATAATACAATAAAATATCATTTTAGATTTTTTTTGTTAAAATTTACCATTTAAGGGCGAATGGCGGAACCAATCAGCCCGGCGTGGACCTCTCAGATTTAGACAGTTTAAAACCAGGCTTAGATTATGATGACGATTACTCAATCGATTTAGATCTTACCTTCATAAGAAAAATCAAAGTTATTTAAATTTGTAAAGCTCGGCATTATGCCGGGCTTTTTGCATTTACTAATGTTTTAAACAGGAAGTTTCATAATGAGTAAGGACAACCTAAGTTTTAATGGAGAAAATATTAATAAAGGTTCTGAGCTGTCCTCTAGTAACTCCACTGACTTCCCAAAAAACAAAGAACATAATTCTATCCCGTCAGACAGATTTTATACTGAAAAAGAAGAAGTAACCTTAAGATTTTATCAAACACCAAAGGCACTTTTTAAAAACCCCAGATATAAAGGACTTTCTTTAGGTTCAAAGCTTATGTATTCAATATTAAGGGACAGACTTGATATGTCCATAGAAAACAACTGGAAAGATGAAAAAGGCTATATTTATTTAATTTTTAGCATAGAAGAGCTTGCAAGTCTTCTTTAAATAGATAGAAAAGCTGTTATGCGCTATAAGAAATTACTGGTTGACTACAAACTTATAATTGATAAAAGGCTGGGTCAAGGTAGATCCAATATGATTTATGTGTTAAAACCGGAGCTTTGGGACGGCCAGAAGTCCCAAAAAGGGACATCAAGAAGTACTAAATCAGTACTTCCAGAAGTCCAGAATAAGGACACTAATGATACCTATATTAAAAAGACTGATTTAAATAACGTTAATACGGCTGATGATGCAGAGGTTGTGGAAAACTCTACTGATAAGACAGCTGAAGTAATTGCAGAAGATGAAGAGGATATTAACGATATTAGAAGAAAAATAAAAAAATCCATGGAAGAAAATGAAAAACCTGATTTTATAAAGCCTCAGGGTTTTGGAAAAGAAAANNTATCTAAAAGATACAGGCTAAGAGAAAACGAGTTTTTAATTCAAGAAATAGCAGAAGCCCTGGATGACAGCCACAGCCTGGGAGCATTTAGGACAGTAGTAGATAAAATTCCAAAACAGCAGATAAGAATGTTTTTAAGCATAATAAAAGATACATACCTTACCGGAAGAATTAAAAAAAGCAGGGGAGCAATGTTTATATCACTTGCCAAAGATTATGCCGAAAAAAATAATATAAATCTTAACTTTAAATAATTTTACTTTTAAGAATATAAATTTTTAAACAAAAGGGCTAAATATGATATTATTAATGAAAAGTGTTAACAAGATAGTAAACAATCCAAAAGAAAGTAACTTAAGGATGGTTAATAGAAGACGGGATAAAGACTATATTAGAAAAGTCATAAGAATTAGCCAGAACTATATTGTACTATGTGACTTTTTGGATTTTTATGCCGGTTATAAAGAGAGAAATAAGTTTGAGTTTTATAGTGAGGTATTTAACTACTCTCTTAATAAAATATCTGGCGATATTGGCTATAAATTTAAAAAACCATCTGTTTCAGTTTACGGAATTACAAGGTCATTTTTTTTAAATAGAAATACTTACGACCAACTCAGTACCATATATAATAAATCACAGCAATTATATAAATCTCTTTATGATGATTACCTGTCCCTGGGAAACTTTACTGAGCTAATATTGTATATTTATATTACTGACAATATAGATAAAAAGATTTTAAATTTATTTAGGTTTGATTTTGGTAT
>PMCC01000173.1:0-1728 GCA_003155275.1 Actinomycetota bacterium
AAAAACAATTCAAAAATTGTGCTTCCTTCCGGCAGTGACCTTGTCAATGTAATTGGCGAGATGTCGGGAGTTTTGCCGCTTAAAAGGGAAGTAAAGTAGTAATAATATAATAATTCCTGATATATATGGATTTAGTAACCGTATCTTTAATTGTTTTTGCAGCAATTCTTGTATTCATGGTATGGTCACAGGTATTTGGGGCTCCCTGGATACCAACATCCCATAAAACAATCCAGAAGATGCTGCAGCTGGCAAGATTAAAACCAGGTGAAACACTTTATGACCTGGGCTCCGGAGACGGAAGGATTGTTATTGATGCAGCAAAAGATTTTGGCGCATTGGCGGTTGGAATAGAAATCGATCCTGTAAGATATTATTGGGCAAAGCTTTCTATCTTGCGGCTTAAATTGCAGGGTGACGCCAAAGTCATTCTTGGTAATTTTTTTAAAAACAATTTAAGCCAAGCGGATGTGGTGACTTTGTACCTTCTCCAGGAGACAAATGTAAAACTCATGAAAAAGTTATCTGAAGAGCTTAAGCCCGGCACAAGAATTGTAACCAAAACCTTCACACTCCCGGGATGGCAGACAATCAGGCAGGATGAACAAGCAAAAATTTATGTATATGAAGTCCGGAAATAATTTATTGTCGAAGAACATTTCAGGTCTGACTGTTTATAAAACAGATGCAAAGCTTACTTTTAAGGATATCCTGGGTTTATGGCGCGTTCGCCTTGGTATAAAAAGGAACAACTATTTGGTTAAACCTGGCATTTATTGCACCGGAAACCCCGACCCGGATTCCATGGTTTTTGTCAGCGCAAATTATAAATTAAGTTTTGATAGCCTTAGAAGCAGCCTGGGCGGTATCAATGCATGGATATTGGTGCTGGACACCAAAGGTGTAAATGTATGGTGTGCTGCAGGCAAAGGAACTTTCAGCACAGAGGAAATCATAAATAAGTTGTCAGAATTCAAAGTGGAGCAACTCATCAACCACAAGAAATTAATAGTCCCCCAGTTAGCCGCGACAGGTGTTTCCGCGCACGATGTTTTAAAATTATCAGGTTACAGGGTGATTTTCGGTCCTGTCCGGGCTCAGGATATCAACAGTTTTTTAAAGAATGGAATGAAATCCACTAAAGAAATGCGCGCTGTGAACTTTGGGGCCAAGGACAGGGCAGTTCTTATACCGATTGAGTTTATCGGGACACTGAAATATATTCTCGCAATAATAGCTGCTTTTATCATCTTTAAATATACCAAAATGAATTTTATTAATTTAAGGGACACTGTTGCATTTTCAGGGGCATTTGTAATTGCAGCCATTATTGTTCCCCTGTTTCTTCCCTGGATACCGGGCAGAGCTTTCTCCCTGAAAGGTTTTTTTGCAGGAATTATATGGATGCTGGCAATGACAGCTTGGAATTTATCACCAGGCAGTATAATGCAAAATGGAATAAAAGCTGCATCCGCTAATACTGGAGGGACCTCTTATTTTAATTTGCAAAAATTCTTTTATGGCAATTGGCTGCCATTCTTGCTTCTTACTTCAGCATACCTGATGATAATTCCGGCAATCTCAGCATTTTTTGCACTGAATTTTACAGGTTCATCGACTTATACTTCCCTTTCCGGCGTAAAGAAGGAAATGAAAATAACTCTGCCATACTTCATCAGCGCATTATGTGTGGGGGCAGTATTGCTTATAATAAGGTTTCTTGTCCAA
>PMCC01000173.1:1756-2957 GCA_003155275.1 Actinomycetota bacterium
GATTTAAAATATATTAACCAATATAAATACCATGCTTAAAAACTAAATATGAAACTTAAAGGATTAAATTGAAACTTAAATACCTTAAAAATGTCGCCAGTTTAAATATAAACTGTTGTAAATGCACCGGGTGCGGTGTATGCGTTGATGTCTGTCCTCATGAAGTCATCGGGATTGTGGGGAAAAAAGCCGTTATTATTGACTTGGATTCATGTATGGAATGCGGTGCATGCCTGAAAAACTGCCCCTTTGAAGCAATTTCAGTAAGCAAAGGAGTAGGTTGCGCAATTGCAGTATTAAACAGCAGGAAAAATAATGGAGAATGCTGCTGCTGATGATAAAAAACTTTAATCATTGCACCGAAAATGGAAATATCCCGGACTTGCAGGATTTGTGCAGTTCTGTCATCCCATATACTGTCCACCATTGACATCCAGGGTCACCCCTGTTATATATCTGGACTTATCACTTGCCAGAAAAGTTATCACGTCGGCCACATCCTCTGGTTTGCCTGCGCGCCTTAATGGTATTGTTTCCGGATTAAAATAGGTAAACGCCTTAGTCATTTCAGTATCAATAAATCCGGGCGCAACGGCATTGACATTTATGCCAAACGGGCCTGCAACCTTTGCAAATGACATGGTCATAGTTATTATTGCTCCTTTTGAAGTAGCGTAGTCAATTCCTGTAGCAAAGCCTCCCACCCTGCCGGATACAGAAGAAATATTTACTATTTTTCCACTGCCCTGCTTTTTCATTATCTCATAAGCTTCCCTGCAGCACAGATATGTACCCTTTAAATTTATTGACATCAACCTGTCCCATTGCTTCTCGTCTATTTCTTCAACCTGAAAAGTATTACAGATGCCTGCGCAATTCACCAGGATATCCAACCGTCCGAAATAATCGAGAGACTTTTTGAATAACTTTTTTATATCTTCACTATTTCCAATGTTTGTTTCAACAAATTCACATCTGACCCCGGTTTCACCTGTTATTACACCGGCAGCGCCTTCGGCGCGTTTTCTGTCAATGTCTGCAATTATTATTCCTCCTGCGCCCTCCCTTGCAAACGCAAACGCAGTCGCGGCGCCTATACCGCCCGAAGCGCCTGTAATAATTGCGTATTTGTCTTTAAGCTCAAACATTTTCTCTCACCTTTTTTTAAATTTATGATGGATGCCGTTTTCAACTTAACTCA
>PMCC01000083.1:0-120 GCA_003155275.1 Actinomycetota bacterium
TATGCCGGCTGATAAAAAAATAATATCGATGAAGCAAAAGAGAATAACTGAGAAGTTTTTCTATATACTTCTGCTTTGCACCACTTTGATAGTCGTTGCATTTGTTTTTGGTATCATCAT
>PMCC01000083.1:144-9417 GCA_003155275.1 Actinomycetota bacterium
CTTATTATCGGTACGATTGTTATTTCGCTTCCAATCGGGATCCTTGCTGCGATTTATCTGAATGAATATGCATCTAAAAACAGGCTCACCCGGATGATAAGGCTTTCAATTGTCAATATGGCCGGAGTGCCTTCTGTAGTATTTGGACTTTTTGGGCTTGCTTTTTTTGTAATAATCCTTAAGTTTGGCAAGTCCATTCTTGCAGGGTCTCTGACACTGGCATTTTTAATACTTCCGGTAATCATAACTGCCACAGAAGAGGCGCTAAAAGCAGTGCCTGAAACATATAAGCAGGCTTCAATGGCCCTTGGCGCGTCTAAGTGGCAGACGATAATCAAGGTAATTTTGCCGCAGGCGCTGCCTGGCATAGTCACAGGTTCCGTTATAGGCATAGGCAGGGCGGCCGGTGAAACGGCTCCGATAATGTTTACTGTTGCAGCGTTTTCACAGCCAAACCTTCCTAATTCAATATTCAGCCAGGTAATGGCCTTGCCATTTCACCTTTACAGCCTGGCGACCCAGGTGACAAACCCGCCGGAGGATAAGCAGTGGGGCACAGCTCTCGTGCTTTTATTGATGGTCCTTGTTTTTGCAGTAATCGGGACCGCGATAAGGACCAAAGCAAGACTGCAAAGAAAGGAATGATGCAGCAGTATTATTAGTTGGAAATAAAAAAGGTGAAATAAACAAATTAGGGACCGCAAAATAATTGGGCCATAAAAAATATAGGAAAACGTGTTTATTTCGAGGTATTTTTAAATGGGCAGTCTTTAGTAATCATTTTAAGGGCCTTAAGAAAGCAGTTTTTATAAATAATAAAAAGGAATATAATTATTACTCCTTAAAAAAAACAAATGTTATTTTTAACAATAGGCGGATGATTAAAATGCGAAAGACTTTTCAGGAAAAACTGGATGATATCAGTTCTGATGTTCTGGAAATGGGAAGCCTTATCCAGGAAACGCTGAATAATGCTTTAACAGCACTGTTAAATGAAGATGTGGATCTTGCCCAAAAAGTAATTGATGATGACACCAAAGTTGACGACTATGATGTCATGATCGAAGAAAAAAGTATGTATATACAGGCAGAGCACCAGCCTGTTGCCAAGGATTTAAGATTTATACATAGTGTATATCTTATTGTAATATACCTGGAACGCATAGGGGATATTTGTGTAAGTATTTCAAAGCTTACCAGGAGGCTATACATTCAGGAAAAGAGCCATATAAGCAAGGACATCAAAGATATAATTATTGAAATGGCCAGTGTTGTTAAAAATATTCTTGAAAAAGCATTAAAAGCATTTAAAAATAATGATGCAAAGCTCGCTAATAAGCTTGAGCAGATCGACAATATCATTGATGATCTTCAGAAAGTTCTTTACCAGAAACTTTACAGNNCTTGAAAGAATCGGCGACAATGCAGTCAATATCGGAGATAGGGTAGTGTACTACCTGACGGGTGACTTTAGAGCAATTCACAGCGATTCGGAATAAGGCTAAAAAATACATATTTTAAAAAAGTTCTTAAGGAGGAGAAATGGTTAAAGAGGGTTCAAAAACTTTGGAAAACTTAAAAGAGGCATTTGCAGGAGAATCCCAGGCTAACAGGAAATACTTGTCTTTTGCTGCAAAAGCAGACGCAGAAGGTTATCCTCAGGCAGCAAAACTTTTCAGGGCAGCTGCTGATGCTGAGACTGTCCATGCACTTGCACACTTCAGGGCCATGGATGGAATAAAAAGCACAAAGGAAAACCTTGCAGCCGCAGTTGGGGGAGAGACATTTGAATTTAGAAACATGTATCCGCCAATGATCCAGACAGCAGACGCTGAGGGTGAAAATGCCGCACAGGTCAGTTTCATGAATGCCAACGCTGTAGAAGAGATACATGCAAGGCTATACCAGAAATATCTTGATAATCTTGCAAGTATTCCTGCAGCAGAGATTTTTGTCTGCCAGGTATGCGGAAATACTGTTGAAGGGAATGCTCCTGATATTTGCCCGGTCTGCGGCTCCCCAAAAGCAAAATTCAAATTGATAGGTTAGAAATATTTTTTAGTATTTTTAAATCTGTTCGCATCAAGATAATTTGTGAAGTTTGTTTTGAAGTTGTAGTTGTATTTTATAGAGGCAGTCTTTAAAGATATTTAATATTTATAAAAGTCCGAATAATAGAACGACTGATTTAAACTTGTAAAAAATATAAAATAAGGCTGGTTCCTGTTATAATTATTATCAGGTTCCGGCCTTATTTTTTACAATCAGATTTAAATGGGCGTGTAAATGAGCATCTTATATATTTGTGCAACCCCTATCGGCAATCTTAATGATGCAAGTTTCAGGCTGATAGAAGTCTTGAAGGCTGCAGATTTTATTATAGCGGAAGATACAAGGACTGCCACCAAACTGCTTTCAAGATTTGAAATAAAAAAAAGTCCCGGCAGCGTAGTCAGTTATCAGGATTACTCCTCGCCGGCAAAAACAGGTCTTATTTTGGACAGGATAAAACAATCCCAATCTGCGGCCCTCATATCAGAATCAGGCATTCCGGCCATCCAGGATCCGGGATATAAAATAATTAAAAATTGTATTGAAAATAACATTGTGCTTAAAGTAATTCCTGGGCCCAATGCCGCTTTAAGCGCCCTTGTACTTTCCGGCCTTCCCACTGATAGTTTTCTTTTTGTGGGGTTCCTGCCTAAAACGGATACCAAGAGAAAAGATAAAATCTTTGAATTGGCTTATCAGCCTTTCACCTTGATTTTTTATGAGTCTCCACTCAGGATTATAAACCTGCTGCAGGAGTTACTGGAAGTCCTCGGGAATAGAAATGCCTGCCTTGCAAGAGAAATTACAAAAATATATGAAGAGTCAATTCGGGGCACAATTATGGAAGTACTGAAAATACTCCAAACAAGGCCTTCAATTAAAGGAGAAATCGTGCTTGTTGTTGAAGGTTACAAAAAGCAGCTGATTAAGGATTTTGAAGACTCCGAAATAAAAAAGGATTATATCAAGCTTGTAAAACAAAATATTCCGCAAAAGGACATATTTAAAATAATTCAATCAAGATATGATATAGACCGCCAAAAATTGTATAATATCACAAAAATCTCTAAAAAATAGATCAGAGAAATCAATAACAAAAAGGGAAAAAATGGCAGAAGAAAAAAAAGATAGATTTTATATAACTACTGCAATCCCATATATGAATGCAAAGCTGCATCTGGGACAGGTATATGAATTCATCCTTGCTGATGTAATGGCAAGATATCACAGGCTCCTGGGGGAAGATACATATTTTTTAACAGGTTCCGATGAGCATGGACAGAAGATCTTTAAAAGTGCCGCTGCAAAAGGAGTCACCCAGAAAGAATATGTTGACGATATGGTTGCGGACATGAAGAGGATTTTAAAGCTTTATTGCATCAGCAATGATGCTTTTATCAGGACCACTGATGAGGCGCACGAACAGACAGTGCGGAATATCTACAGCAAGATGTTTGAAAATGGCGATGTTTACAAAAATGCCTACGAAGGCTGGTATTGCGTCCCGTGCGAGACTTTCCTTATGGACGGCCAGCTTGTTGATGGAAAGTGTCCTCAGTGCAGCCGTGAGGTTGAATTGGTAAAGGAAGATAATTACTTTTTTAAGCTATCAAATTATGAAGCAAGGCTGTTAAAATATATTGAAGACAACCCGGATTTTATAATTCCCGAAACCAGGCGCAATGAAGTGATTGGACTCTTAAAACAGGGCCTGAAGGACTTCAGTATTTCAAGGACCACCGTCAAGTGGGGCGTGCAGATACCCTTTGATTCTTCACAATACAGCTATGTATGGGTTGATGCGCTTATAAATTACATATCAGCTCTCGGCTATGGTTCCAAAAATGACGAGCTGTTTGTAAAATACTGGCCCGCGGACCAGCAGCATATAGGAAAAGATATATTAAAATTTCATGCCGTAATTTGGCCTGCGCTACTGATGTCCATCGGGGTCACCCCTCCAAAACAAGTCATTATACACGGCTGGATAATGAAGGGAGGCGAAAAGCTTTCCAAATCAAAAGGCATTACGCTTGACCCGGATGAAATGGCCGATGAATATGGGGTGGATGCGATAAGATATTTTTTCACAAGGGAAATCTCATTCGGAAATGACGGCTCCTTTACTGCAGAAGCAATGCAGAAAAGATATAATGCTGAGTTGAGCAATGATTATGGAAACCTGGTTTCAAGAACTCTTGCCATGATAGAAAAATACCGCGATGGGGTTATTCCCCCAAAGACAGAAGGGGATGCGAATTTAAAAAAACTCTGGAATGAAACCAGAAAGTCTGCCTTAAAGTCTATTCATGGTTTTGGGTACGGCGATTGCCTTGTAACGATATGGAACTTTATAAATGCTGCGAACAAATATATTGAAGACAGCAGGCCATGGGAGGCTGCAAAAAGCGCTGCTCCTGAAGATGTAAAGAAACTGGACAATATATTGTACAGCCTTGCAGAATGTATAAGGCTTTCAACCATACTGGTGTATCCATTTATGCCGTCTGCGGCCATGAAAGTATTTGAGCAGCTTGGGATTAAAAAAGATATGGACACGGAGCCATTGATTGCTGAATATGGAAACTGGGGGGACTTTGAAGGAAACACCAAAACCGGCAAGAGGGAGATATTATTTCCACGAATTGAAAATGAAAAAGCGCTTTAAGAAATTTTATGCGCAATTTATTAATTATTTTATTTTTGCAGGGATGCTGCTAATTTTATGCAAGTAAGAACAGGTAATTCAAATAATGCTGCAGTTCTTTTAAACGCCGAAAATTCTGAAAAAATTGAAAATCGGGAAATCCCTGATAGCAATATCAGCTTCGTAAGCTCTTCAAAAGCTACGGACTCGCGCAGCTATTATTTTATTGATACCCATGCGCACCTGGATATGCTAAAACAAATGACGCCTGATTTTGCTGTAAGCGAGTCTGAGCGCCAACAGGTTAAATATATTATAAATATTGGCTCCGACCTCCCGGGAAGTATCAAATCCTCAGAATATGCTTTTCGATTTGAAAATGTCTTTGCTGCAGTCGGGGTTCATCCCCATGATGCACAGGATTTTGATGAAAGCACCATAAAAGAGCTTGAATCCCTGATAGCCCGGAATAAAAAGATTGTTGCCATTGGAGAGACCGGCTTTGATTATTTCCGGAATCTTAGCCCTAAGGATTCGCAAAAAAAAGCGTTTATTTCACAGATAGAGCTTGCTCTAAAATACAGACTGCCTCTTGTGATACACGACAGGGATGCGCATGAAGACATGCTGAGTATATTGAAACATTTCAGTGATAATGGAAACAATAAGGATTTCCGAGCAGTTATACACTGTTTTTCAGGAGACAGGCGCTTTGCGTTTGATTGCCTTGAGATGGGCCTTTTTATTTCCTTTACAGGAGTTATTACTTTTCTAAATGCAAAAGAGCTTGTAAATACGGTTAGAGAGGTCCCTATTGACAGGATATTTGTAGAGACAGACGCACCTTTTTTAGCGCCCCAGGAGAAAAGGGGCCAGGAAAACTACCCGGGTTTTGTAAAATATATTGCAAATAAGATTGCTGAGATAAAACAGCTGCCTTTGGAAGTTGTGGCACGGACAACCTCAAAAAATGCTGAAGATTTTTTTAATCTTTTTAATTGCTGGTCATAAAATCACGGGATAAACTGTATTATGAGATAAATGTGGCTTCGGATTAAATATATCGGCATAATAATCAGGAGACAGCGTAAACATAATGCCTTAAAAACCACCGAAGTAAACAGGAAGTCAGGGTAAACGCTATTTCAAAAAGTATTAAAAATAAACAACTGCTGATGATTAAATGGATGAATTTATAAGTTCTGCAGGCAATACCGCCTTACTGCTTAAAAAATATGACATAAAGCTAAAAAAAAGCCTTGGGCAGAATTTTTTAATAGATACAAACATCCTAAAAAAAATAGCAAAAGCTTCTGGCGCCGGTGAAAATGATACAATACTGGAAATAGGAAGCGGCCTTGGCTCCCTAACTGAGATCCTTGTTCCATTAGTCAAAAAAATAGTCTGTGTTGAAGTGGATGCAAAGCTTTCTAAAGCATTCCGTGAAGAAATGGCAGGCTTTATTGGGAACAATATTACCCTCATTGAATCAGATGCCATGAAAATCGATTATAGCAGACTGGCCGGGGAATTTAAAATTAATAAGGTTATCTCCAATCTGCCTTATAAAATAGCTGCGCCTCTGATAATCACTATTTTAAAGAATGCTCCGGGAATAGATAAGATGTACCTTACAATTCAGAAAGACATTGCTTGCAGGCTGACAGCAAAGACAGGGGATAAAAACTACAGTTCTTATACAGTAAAATCTGCTCTCCTGGCAGATTTTAGAATAATGTTCCAGATATCAGGGACTTGTTTTATGCCTGTTCCAAACGTTGACTCTGTATTTGTTGAAGTTTGCCGTAAAAACATGAAAGCCAACGAAATAGGCCCTGATCTTGTAAATGAATTCTTCAGTTTTATAGACAATTGTTTTTTACACCGTAGGAAGAAACTCGTCAATTCCCTGCAAAAAGTCCTGGAAAAATTTAACATTGACAAAAAAGATTTAATGGTTAAAATGCTACATGGTATCGGGAAAGATGCAGAAGTGCGTGCCGAAGAGATGACCTTAGATGATTTCATAAAGCTTTTTCTGGCTTTGAAATATCCCAATGTTTAACAGGGACAAAAAGATAATACTGGCATCAGGCTGGTATATTACAGTAAAAGTATTTATACTGTCTTTTAGATAATTATGACAACAAATAAAAAGCTAATCATTAATTCTGCCGGCAAAATAAACCTTTACCTTAATGTTTCAAAAAACTTAAGGCCTGATGGGTACCATGAGATAAAGTCCATAATGCAAAGTGTCAGCCTTTACGATGAGTTGCATTTTGAGGTTTACCGGAACAATGATATAAGTGAACGGGACAGTATCGACAATGGCGAAGTTGCCGGTACTGCTGGTGATTGTAAGGACAATTATAATTTTAGTGGCTCAAGGGATAGTCTTGCCGGCAGCATCAAGGCAAATAATGCCGGAAGCGCGGGAATTTTAAAAGACGATGGCGGCCATGAGACAAGCAGCGGCTGTTTAAGCGGTGAAAAAAGTATAATGATATCCTGCAACAATATTGATATTCCGCTTAATGAAAAAAACCTGGTGCATAAAGCTGCTTACATTGTAATGAAAAAATATAATCTCGGTAAAAAGTATAATATCAGGATAAATATAAAGAAGCGCATACCGGTGGGTGCCGGCCTTGCCGGAGGCAGTACTAATGCTGCGGCAACACTTCTTGCATTGGACAGGCTCTTTAATCTTAAACTTTCAAGCGCAGAGCTTATTGATATAGGCAACCAAGTGGGCTCAGATGTGCCTTTCTGCATATCGGGAGGGACGGCCCTGATAGAAGGCAAAGGGGAAATAATATCAAAACTTCCCGACCTGCCATTTTATTGGGTGGTGCTGGCAATAAACGGCAAAAAATTCTCTTCAGGAGATGTTTACGATAAATTTGACCTGGTGGGGAAATCAAAAAAAACTGTACATAAAGTTCTTGTCGAAAAGCTGGCAAATTGTAAGTATGGGGAGTTTTTTACGAGGCTTGATAATGATCTTGAAAGGGTTGTCGTTCTTGAAGACAAGATGGTCACGATACTTAAGAACAAAGCAGTTGAATGCGGAGCTTTTTCTTCAATGATGACAGGCAGCGGACCTGCAATATTTGCTTTCTGCGAGGACCTGGCAATCGCAAAGAAGGTCTACGCAGGACTGGGCGAAATATCAAATAAGGTTTATCTTACTTATACCACGCCAAACAGCCAGAATTTTTTAAACTAAAAAAGTTACTTTAAATGTTTTTAGTTATTGGGGAGTCGCCAAGTGGTAAGGCAACGGGCTTTGGTCCCGTCACTCAAAGGTTCGAATCCTTTCTCCCCAGCCAGTTTGAACGATTTTGGCAATTACTTAGATTTATTAGCACATCAAAAGGCTTTTTAAGCTCAAATTCTAAAGTTTTACCTCTTAATTCTAAGTTCGTAAATACAAAATTAATAATTTGTCTTTTTTGTTCAACTTCCGAACTTTCAAACAATTCATAAGCTCTTAAAGATATATCAATAAGCTTAATAAGGGTTAACGAATACTCTTCTTCAGATATATTTAAGGTGTTTATTCTGTCAGTTAATTCATTTTGTTTCTCTCTTAATTCTATTGCTTTTTTATCATATTCATCTTGAGTAATACTTTCATCAATTTTTAAATCCAATAAATTGCTTAGCTTTTTTTGATTTCTCTTTAATTCTTGGCTAAAGAACTTCATTTCATTTTTTGAAAATTCTGTCTCAGATTCTTTTTGTTTTTTTAATTGCAATATCAAATCTTCATATACATTTTTTGGTAAGATTAACTTTTTTAACAAAGTTTTTACCTGTTCAGTAATTTCCTCTTCTTTAACTCTAATAGAAGGACAATTACCTTTAAATTTAGAGCAATATAAATAATTGTATTTATCTTTTTTCCTATCAGTAGAAATCATGCAATTACAATAAGCACACCTTATAAGGCCTCTAAAAATAAAAGGTTTATCAGCATATTTAAAATGTTTTTTTAAAGACTTTTGCTTTATTTCCTGACATTTATCAAATAAGTTTTTATCCATAATGGGATCATAATTATGGGTAATTAACTTTCCTTTACATTTCATCATTCCATAATAAAAAGAATCACTTAAGAGATGATGAACCTGGCTTTTATAAAGAGGTTTATTATTTTTAGTATTATTTGTTAGTCCATATTCTTTTAATTTTTTAGTTATCTCACTTAAAGAATAATTCCCAGTTGAATATTCAACAAAAGCTCTTCTTATTATAAAAGCTCTATCCTTATCAATAATAATATCTGATTTTCCGGATTCATTTCTTTTATTTAAATAACCTATTGGAGCTTTGCTGCACCATTCACCATTTTTTATTTTATAATCATAGCTTCTTCTAACATCTTCAGATATCCTGTTTAATTGTTGCTTACCAAAAAATACTTTTGCTTCCCATGCAAAAAGCTTGTTACTATCTGCTTTTGCGTCAAGTACAATTCCTTCCTGGACTAGATGAATTATTAAACCTTCATTTATTCTCATATCATCAATGTCAACAGCATCCCTGAAATTTCGGGTTATTCTATC
>PMCC01000047.1 GCA_003155275.1 Actinomycetota bacterium
CAATTAAAGTAAATGATTAATAAGCCTGTTGCCGGCTTTCAATGGTAATACAAACAATATGACAATCCAAAATGAACCGGAAGAAAAGAAAATATTGGAGAAAATTGTTGCTGCATCTGAAGAGTTCCTGCAGTCTGACGGCAACAAAATAAATTACCAGGAAATAATCGACACGATTGCAGATATTTCCGGCGCAAAATATGCTGTTTTCAGCTTATATGACGAAGGCGGAAATAAATTTATCACAACCGCTATTTCTGCCCCGGAGGGAATTATAAAAAAAGTATCCTCCTTATTAGGCTTTAAACTGCCTGGAAAAAAATGGGACTACGACCAAGTTCGCGCCTGGAAAACAATGTCCTCCACAATCACCCATTTTCCATCTTTGATTGAACTTACGGGAGACACCATTCCCAAACCTGTTATTTATCTTTTAGAGAAGACTTTTAATGTGGGTGAAGTTGTTTTCATAAAGATTTCAAAAGAAAATACAATGATAGGGGATATTACCCTTATCATGCCTAAAAATGTCATGCTTAAAAATGATAATTATATTGAGTTATATTCAAGGCAGCTAGGCCTTCTTATTACCCGCAAAAGAGCGGAGGAGGCGCTCCGGGAGAGCGAAGGGAAATTTCGTGACCTGGCGCAGATGCTGCCGGAAACTGTCTTTGAGATAAATATGCAGGGCGCATTAACCTTCGTAAATCAGCGGACCTTTGAGGTTTTTGGATATACAAGGCAGGACCTGGACCGTGGAATTAATGCGCTGGATATGCTTATTCCGGGTGACAGAGAGCGGGGACAGAAAGAAATTGCAAATTCGTTTCGGGGAGTGAATAAGGGGCCTCATGAATATATTGCGCAAAGAAACGATGGCAGCACTTTCCCAATTCTAATAAGTTCTTCACCTATCATCCGCGATGGCAAGGCTGTGGGCCTCAGGGGACTGATTTTTGACATTACCGGGCGCAAGCGGGCGGAAGAAGCCCTGCAGGAAAGTAAAAAAACTATAGAAAGGTACTTAAATATCGTTGCTGAGATAATCATTTCTCTGGATAATCTCGGCAACATCACCATGATTAATGAGAGCGGGCATCAATTGCTGGGCTATAATCATGATGAGCTTGTCGGCAGGAACTGGTTTAAGACCTGTTTACCTGACGAAATAAGAAATGACGTAATGAATGATTTTGAGAAAATAATGAATGGAGATATCGCCAATGTTATAAACTATGAAAATGTGGTTAAAACAAAAAGCGGAGAAACAAGGACGATTTTTTGGCACAATACCATACTAAAAGATTCAAACGGAAATATAACCGGGACAATAAGCTCGGGAGAGGACATCACTGAACGCAAAAAGGCTGAGGCTCTGCTCCATATAGAGCGAGAGAGATTGGCTAATATTCTTGAAGGCACCAATGCGGGAACATGGGAATGGAATATTCAGACAAATAAGACAGTATACAATGAGCGCTGGGCTGAGATCATAGGTTATACTCTTGCTGAAATATCGCCTGTCAGTGAAGAGACCTGGGAAAGATTTACCCATCCCGATGATATTGAAAAATCAAATGAACAGCTAAAGAAAGTTTTTTCCGGGGAAATTAATTATTATGATGTTGAATGCCGCATGAAACATAAAGATGGAAGCTGGGTTTGGGTGCAGGATAGAGGAAAAGTAATGTCCTGGACGCCTGACGGCAAACCAATCTGGATGAGCGGGACACATACAGATATAACAGAACGCAAATTGTCCGAGGAAGCATTGAAGGCAAGCGAAGAAAAATTTTCCAAGGCTTTTGAGACTTCTAACTACGCTATTGGCATAACCCGCCTGCAGGACGGGAAATTTATTGAAATCAACGAAGCTTTTACAAACATTACCGGTTTTACCCGGGAAGAAGCTTGCGCCGATTCATCGATTAACCTTAAGCTGTGGGTAAGCATGGAAAACCGTGACCGGGTAGTGGCCATGCTTAAAGAGGGCATTGGGGTAAAAAATAAGGAATTTGAGTTTAGAAAAAAGAATGGGGAAGTTATGATAGGTTTGTTCTCTGCGCAAACCGTTTATATCAATAATGAACCGTTTATTTTTACCAGTATCAGTGATATCACTGACCGGAAAATAGCCGAGGCTGAAATCCTTCATTTAAGCTTTCATGACCATCTGACCGGGCTGTATAACCGCAGGTTTTTTGAGGAAGAGTTAAAACGCCTTGATACCAAAAGACAGCTTCCTTTGAGTTTTTTAATGGGTGACTTAAACAGCCTTAAATTGATCAATGATGTTTTTGGGCATATTAAAGGCGACGACCTGTTAAAAGAAACTTCTAAGATATTAAAGAGAGTGTGCCGCTCCGATGATATTCTGGCGCGCTGGGGCGGCGACGAATTTGTGCTGCTTCTTCCAAAGACTACTATTTCAGAAGCGGAAGACCTCGTGGAAAGAATTAAAAAAGAATGCAAAAAAACAGTGTCCCATAAGGTGCCGGTAAGCCTTTCCCTTGGAGTCGCAGCGAAAGAAGAAGCTGACCAGGACATACAGTTAATTGTCACAGACGCCGAAAGTAACATGTATAAAAACAAGCTTGCCCAGAAGAACAGCCTGACAAGCTCCATTATTTTTGCCCTTGAGCAGGCTCTATATGAAAAAAGCAATGAGACGAAGGAACATACAGACAGAATGCAGGAGCTAGCCAGAAAACTTGGAAAATCAGCCAGGCTATCCGTAAGCCAGTTAGACGAACTTTCCCTTCTTGCATCGCTTCATGATATAGGGAAAGTTGCAATTCCTGAGAAAATATTGCTTAAAAAAGGAAAATTAACGGATAAAGAATGGGATATCATAAAAAGGCATCCCGAGATCGGCTTTAACATCGCCCAATCCTCTCCACAGATATCCCATATTGCCAAAGCAATCCTTTGCTGCCATGAAAATTGGGACGGAAGCGGCTACCCTGCAGGGCTTAAGGGCGAGTCAATACCCATAATATCACGCATCATATTAATCGTGGATGCTTACGATGTCATGGCAAATGGAAGGGTGTATGAAGACGCGATAAGCAGTGTGGATGCAATAGGTGAGATTAAAAGATGTGCGGGCACACAGTTTGACCCGGCGCTGGTCGACGCATTTATAAAGATCCTGGCAGACTGAACATTCTATTCAGGTAGGATAAAAAGCCCATCCGGGCGCTAATTGATGCATTCTTACGGGTTCCGGCAGACCGGGCCTCCCGTATTGGAACTGGTTGATGATTTGTACATACTTAAGCAGATTGAGCATCCAGTATTGGCGCTGGTTGATGATTTGTATATGCTTCGGCAAACTGAGCATCCCATATTGGAAATATACCGGTTGTATGATTCTTCTTTGCTTAATTTTTTTTTAAACTTCATGGTATAATTTCACGGATTAAATATAATTGGCGGTTAAAATATGGACAGCGAAAAAAATATCGGCAGTAAAAAACATGGATAGGGGAAT
>PMCC01000097.1 GCA_003155275.1 Actinomycetota bacterium
AAAATAATTATTGGCAGAAAAGTTTAATTAAAAAAACTTAAATCAAATTAAGTCATAATTTCAATATAAAAATATTAAAAAACCGTATCATCCAATAGGGAGTAAATAAAACAAGAGGGAGCTGTTTGATGAAAAACTATTTTAGTCTTGCCGGTAAAAATGCAATTATAACCGGGGGTGCAGGTAATCTCGGAAAAGTGCTCGGGCGGATATTTTTGGAATATGGCGCCAATGTGGTCCTCGCAGACATAATTGAAGCNNGGTAAAGCCGCTGATATGATAAATGATTTGGAGCAGGATGGCCGAAGGCCCTATTACTACAAATGCAATGTGGCAAACAGGCAGGAAGTTGATGGATTGGTTGAATTTGGAGCCAAAAACCTGGGCGGAATCGATATTCTAATAAATTGCGCAAGATATGCGGAGATGGCATTTGCAGAGAACCTTACAGATAAGCAATTTGACGAGACAACCAAGATAGATTTATATGGAAGTTTCTATTGCTCCAGGGGAGTTTTCCCCCACATGAAACAAAAAGGCGGGGTTATTGTTAATATAGCTTCAATAGCTGCTGTTATTGGCTTGCCCAGAGGCACCACCCATTACAGCGCGGCAAAAGCCGGGATGCTGGGAATGACAAGGTCGCTTGCCCTGGAGTGGGCAAAATATAAAATAAGGGTGAATGCTGTTGCTCCCGGACAATTTGAGACGGGACCTCTAAGAGAGCTTATGAAAAATGAAGCTTACGCAAAGGATATTTTATCGAGGATACCGATGGGCAGGGCAGGCACCTGCGAAGAGGTGGCACTGGCAGTGCTGTATCTGGCTTCAGATGCTTCATCTTTTATGACCGGCCACACGCTGGTAATTGATGGGGGAACAACAATATCGTAAGATATATGAAAAACAAATATTTAGCCATAGACATTGGAACTTCAAGGATTAAAGCTGCAATTATTGATGATGGGTTAAACATAATTTCAATAAATACAGTAGACACTGAGATGATAATCCCAAAAGCAGATTTTGCAGAGATGGATTTTGAAGATATTTTAAAGCGTTTGATCGAATGCGTCAGCATTTTCAAAGATGAATTGAAAGAGATACAAGGGATTGGCCTTTCGGTTCTTTGCCCCGGGCTGGTAGCCCTTGACAGAATGGGCATTCCTCTAAGAAATGCTATAATTCACCTGGACAGACGCAGTAGAAAACAATCTTTATTTGCCCTGAATATTATTGGAGAACAAAAATTTTTATCATTGGCGGGGAACCTGCCCTATCCGGGAGGGATTTCTCTTTCATCGATTCTCTGGATTAAGGAAAATGAAAGCCCTGTTTATAAAAAAACATATAAATTTGGCCATACCAATACTTACCTGGTAAAAAAACTAACAGGTAATTTTGGGATGGATCCAACCAACGCTTCGTTAACCGGTTTATATAAGACTGTCGATTTGTCAGGGTGGGCAGAAGAAATAATTAACGGTCTAAAATTAGATAGAAATTTACTGCCTGACATTCAAAAATCGCAGCATATTGCAGGTAATGTAAACAAGGAAATAAGCAGTCTTATGGGCATTAAATCAGGGGTTCCGGTTGCAATGGGAGCAGCCGATACAGCTTGTGCGGTTTTGGGAGCCGGCCTCATAAATGATGGAGATATTTTAAATACTACCGGAACAGTTGAAGCTTTAACTTTAACACTTGACAGGCCATACATAGATAAAAAATTAATTTTAAGAGCGCACCCATTATTTGGAAAGTGGCTGTCGATGTATATAATTGGTGCCGGGGGAATATCTATTGAGTGGGGAAGAAAGATGTTTTTCCAGGAAATGGAAAAAAAATATTTTTATGAAAAATATCTGGCTGATTTATTGTCAAGTGCTGATTTAAAAATAAACGAAAAATTCCAACCTTATTTGTGCGGTGACAGGCTAAGCATGGCCCAGGGAAAGGGTTCATTTTCTGGACTTTCGTTAAATTCCACGAGAGATGATATGATTTTAGCAATTATTCTCGGGGTGATTGTGCCCATAAACAAAGCTGTTAAAAATTTTAAAAATATTACCAAAACTTCAGATACAATTCATTACACCGGGCAGGGCAATAGTTTTTTATATGAAATAAAGAAGAAGATGTTTTCAGGCTATACCCTGGAAGAAATAAACTCCAATTCAGCGCTTATAGGCGCCGCAAAGTTAATAAGAATGGGTTTGGAAAATAATAGCAACACTTGACTTTACAACTTTTGACTTAAGCCGGGCAGGTTTGTTAAAATGTATTGATAAGGGCGGTTAGCTCAGTTGGTTAGAGCGCTGCGTTCACATCGCAGAGGTCATTGGTTCAAATCCAATATCGCCTACCATGACTTCATTTATCTCGGGTCGGTTCCAAAATAAATCTTTCGATAGCGTATGCAACACCATCTTCTTTGCATTCAGTGCTTACAAAATCAGCTGCCATTTTTATTGCCTCTGGAGAATTTCCCATAGCAACACCTGTCCCCGAAAAATTGATTATACCCAGGTCAACCTCGGTATCCCCAATTGCCATGATTTCTTCCCTTTTTAATCCGACAAGTTCCATTACTTTTTTTAAGCCCGTAAGCTTGCCTGCTGAATTGTCTATGATGTTGGCAAACATCTTACCTGCCCGCCGGAATTTTAAGACTTCTCCAAATCTGTCCTTAAAATAAGATTTCCTTGGATCATCATCATTTAAAAACAAAGTTACCTGGAGGGTGTTTTGAACTACGTCATCTATCGTCATATCAGGAATATGTTTAAAAAAAGCATCATTTTCATTGAAATAATTTAAATCCTCATACTTCATCTCATGCGCTATCAAAGAATCACTTGTCTGGCTGATAAAGGGTATTTTAAGCTTCCTGCAGGTTAGGAAGACTTCACGGGCAAATTCTCCGGGTACTTTTTTCATGTAACAAAGCTCCAGGTTTTCGTCTATCAGTGTGGCTCCGCTTGATGATGCATGAAACCCTTTAAGGTCCAGATCTTTAATGATTTCTTTTGTTGATGCGGCGCACCGGCCTGTATGGATACTGACCATAATCCCCATGTCAAGGCACTTCCTAATAGCTTCCCGGTTTTTTTTACTTATCGTCTGGTCAGGAGCTATAAGCGTTCCGTCAAGATCCAATGCTACTAGTTTTATCAATACTATCAGTTCCTTTAAANNGAATATTATTATATACAGAATATTTATTAAATTTTATAATTGCTTGATTGAAAAAGAGAAATGTATTTTGAATTAATTTTTATAGAGAGAATGCAGATAATGAAGGCTTTCAATGCAGAGCTTGTTTTAACGCCTAAAGAACAGGACATGCCGGGAGCCATAAAGAGATACAATGAATTAATAAAAGAATATCCGGAAGCATGGCTGCCAAAACAGTTTGAAAACCAGTAAGGCTGGTAAAGGAAGAAGATTTGCTGGTTGGAATAAGTTCAGGAGCAAATGTCCTGGCAGCATTACAGATAGCAAAGAAAATCATAAAAAACAAAACTATTGTAACTGTCATGCCGGACAGGGGAGAAAGATACTTAAGCTCAGGAATGTATAAATAAAAAAAGGCCGGCATCCTTGGTCAGCCGCTTCTTGTGCGCCTTCTAAATCTGCTCCATACGATTCCTCTTTCAGGAGAAAACAGGAAGATGATTAGGAATATGGTAGTTGCAGTCAACACAATTGCAGCCCCAGATGCCACATTTGCATAATAACTGATATACAGTCCAACAATGCTTGATATAATCCCTATCAGGCAGGAAATGCCCATCATTACCGGAAGCCTCTTTGAAAGAATAAATGCAGCAGCAGCAGGGGTCACAAGCATAGCGGCAACCATTACGACACCTACAGTCTGGATTGAGGCAACAATTGTAAGCGCCATCAACACCAGCATAAAATTCCTGTAAAACTCCACAGGTATTTTTACCGCTTTGGCATAAACCCTGTCAAAGGAAATTATAAGGAACTCCTTATAGAAAATAATTATAAAAAGAAGAATAAAAAAAGCGGTTGCTGCAGTAAAGATAAGGTCGTTGCGGCTGACTCCCAGGATATTTCCAAACAGGATATGGCTCAGATCAACCGCATATGTCCTTATTGAACTTATTATCAAAACCCCTAATGCAAGAAATGCGGAAAACAATATGCCAATGGATGTATCTTCTTTTAATTTTCCCAGTTTTGAAAGCTGCCCTATACCAAGCGCAATTATGATGGATGCTATAAGGGCGCCAAGAGTAAGGTTTCCGTTTAATATATAAGCGATTGCGACTCCCGGCAGAATCGCATGCGCCATTGCATCGCCCATAAAAGCCATGGACCTTATTACAACATAGCATCCTATTACGGAACATATGGTCCCTACGATGACCGAAGCGATAAAGCCTCTCTGTATAAATTCATATGTAAATGGAGCCAAAAGCCAGTTTAACATATTTTATTATGAGAAAATTATTTTAAATTTTTTAATTATTTTAAATCACTCGATATCCTTGGGGCAGCACTGATCCGCCACTGCATTATTTCCTATAAACAGCACCTGGTTTTCATATGCCGCTGCCAGGTTATCTTTTGTAAACACCTTTGCCGGTTCACCAAACGCAATCATCTTTTTATTAATCAGCATCACATTGTCAAATTTTTGTGATGCAAGATTCAAATCATGGGTGGCGATCATTATAGTTACCTTATCATGAGTCAACTTATCCAGAAGCTCCCATATTAATTCCTGTGTTACAACGTCTACTCCGTTAAAAGGCTCATCCATCAGCATTACATGAGGCTTTTGCGCAAGAGCCCGGGCAATAAATGCTCTTTGCTGTTGTCCGCCTGATAGGTCGCCAATAGGCCTGTTTGCAAGTTCAAGAATGTCCATTTGAACCATTGCATCAAACACAATATCATCTTCATCTTTTGTATTTCTTTTAAACCGCCTCCTGCCGTTGTATCTGCCCATCTGCACGACATCCTTTATTGTCACAGGGAACGTCCAGTCAACCTCTTCCCTCTGCGGAATAAATGCCACACAATCAAAATGGTGCCCGAGGGGCTGCCCATGGATAAATATTTTTCCGCTATCGGGTGAAATAAGGCCTATAAGAGCTTTAAACAGAGTGGACTTACCGGCGCCGTTTGGACCGATAACTGCAACGCGCTCACCATGGTTTATGCTGAAGCTCATGTTATCAATAGCTTTGCGGCTGCCGTAACTGACTGATATGTTATGTACGTCAAGCTTTGCCGGCTCAAGGAAGGAAAAATTTTCTTTTGCAGTTTTTTTTAACATTTTTTTATCCAAAAGTACTATTTTGATAATCAGGCATTAACGCTCATGCAATTTAAAACCTGAGATTCAACTACCTAGAATTAGCTGCCCGGCATTAATGACTCAACAATCGTTTTTGTATCAAACTTAATCATATCTATATAAGTAGGCGCAGGTCCGCCGGGTTCAGTTATGGAATGAGTGAATAGCTCTGTTACGACAGTTATGCCTGTTTCTTTTGCAATCTGGTCGGCGATTTTTGGATCCGAACCTGTTTCAAGAAATATTGCCCGTACCTTTGCAGCCTTTATTTTTTCAATAAGGCTCGAGACCTCTTTGGCGGACGGGGAAGACGCTGAGCTGAAGTTTGGTATTATTGTTCCAATGACTTTAAACCCATACCTGTCTGCATAGTACCCAAAACTTTCATGGTTTGTTACAAGCAGCCTTTCATCCGGAGGGATTATTTTTACTTCTTCTTTAATCCATGCGTCCAACTCTCTTAGCCTGGATGTATATTCTTCAGCATTTTTATTATACAAATCTTTTCCCTGCGGGTCCGATTTTTGGAGGGCATCTTTTATATTCTGAACATAAACCATTACCAGATTGGGATCCAGCCAGAAATGAGGATCTCCTTCTTGGCGATACCCCGTTCCATTTTCTGCGGCTGTCTCCTGGCCGCTTTCATTTAAGCCTTGTTCCGTGCTATTTTCATCCTGAATCCGATTTTTCAACCCTTTTGAGCAATCGACAATAATTATTTTGTCATTTGCTCCGGTTATAATATCATTGAGCCACTCTTCGACCCCGGAACCATTAATGATTAAAATATCGCTTTCGGCAATTTTTGCCACATCACCCGGAGATGGTTCAAAACTGTGCGGGTCCAGGCCTAAGGGCATTAGCGTTTCGATTTCCAGTCTGCTCCCTGTAATATTTTTAGTGATATCTGCCAGGAAGGACTCAACTGCCAAAACTTTTGGCAAGCCCGTTTGGCTTGATTTGTTTTCCTGTCCTGTTTGAGTTCCATTGATTTTATTGTCTGGTTCATTTGTATTTTGGGCTGATCCATTCCTGGACAAATCAGCATTGCAGGAACTGAAAAACATTAAAACAATTAAAGAAATAGCTATAAAAAGCAAACCCGGAAATAAAACCGGTTGGTTAAATTTATCAGGTTTTTTAAATATCCGATACATAATCTTTTCAAAGTTAAATCGTTTGGGCGGATACTTTTTAAACAAGCCGCCGGATTTTCCTGTTTCTAAAATGGTTTTGCAGCTCTCCTTCTGACAGTTATCTCATCCACCCAGGCGGTATCGGAAAGCCCTAGCATATAAAGAACGGTATCAGCAATATCTTCAGGCCTAATTAACAGCGACCTGTCTATATCAGGCCTGGCTTGTGTTGCCAGGCGCGTATCCACCCCGCCGGGATGTATTAAAGCAACCAAAATGCCTTTGTTATGAAATTCATTTGCAATAGATTTTGTAATACCGACAACTCCACACTTGCTTGCAGCGTAAATTGCCTGCCTCTCATAACACTTGGCCGTCACATTGCTTGAAATATTTATAATAACCCCGCTTTTTTGAGGAAGCATTATAGTTAACGCCTGCTGGCAGCAGGTATAGACGCTTTTTAGATTAACATTGATAAGCTCATCAAAATCGCTGGAAGTGCAGTTTAAAAATTCACCTGCCAGGGCGATGGCAGCATTATTTATAATTATATCGAGCTTCCCGTATTCCTTTATTGTCCTGTCAAACAGGCCTAATATCTGTTCTTCCCGGGACAGGTCAGTTTGTATAATAAGACAGGTTCCTTTTATAGAATCAACCTCTTTTTTAACCTCTTTTAGTTTTTCAAGCGTCCTTGCAGCCAGGACGACTTTTGCGCCCTGGTTTGCCAGCGCAAGAGCTATGCTTTTACCAATCCCCATACTTGCGCCGGTGACAATTGCAATTTTATTTTTCAAATCCATTTTATTTTGCCATTTTATTTTAAATTATCCGGATTTAAACATTTTAATGAATCCAGGACAAAAAGCCCGTCCTTTCGTATAAGGACATCATCAAAATATATTTCGCCTCCGCCATACTCCGAAGTCTGGATGGAAATTAAATCCCAATGAATTGCGGACTTATTCCCGTTGTCAGCCTCTTCATAACACCTTCCTGGAGTAAAGTGAAAGCTGCCCATGATTTTTTCATCAAAAAGCCCGTCTTTCATCGGCTTTGTTATATGCGGGTTTACGCCAAGCGCAAATTCACCGACATATCTTGAGCCTTTATCAGTATCTAAAAATTTGTTAAGCTTTTCATCTTCATTTGAAGTCGCGCGTATTATTTGGCCGTTTTTAAATTCCAACCTGACATTCTCATACGTTACCCCATGTTCGATTTGGGGAATATTGAATTTAATAAAGCCGTTTACAGAATTTTTAACAGGCGCGGTAAAAACCTCGCCATCAGGGATATTAAATTCGCCCGCGCACTTTATTGCGGGGATGCCCTTTATCGAAAAACTCAAATCCGTTCCCGGGTCTTTGATCTTTACCATTTCAGTTTTGTTCATGAGTTCCACAAGGTTATCCATTGCAGCGGACATCTTGCTGTAATCAAGGTTACAGACATTGAAATAAAAATCCTCGAATGATTCCAGGCTTGTATTTGACAGTTGCGCCATGCTGTTATTGGGGTATCTAAGTACGACCCACTTGGTGCTGTTGACACGATAATCAGTAATCACATCCGAGTAATGCTTCATATATTGCGATATTTTTTCCATGTCAATGTCTCCAAGCTCGTTGACATTATCATGCGCCCTTATCCCTATATAAGCGTCCATCCCTTTCATTTCAAGAAGGTCGACTTTCTGCATAAATTTAAGTTGTTCGGTTGAGCATTCCCTCATTATCTCCCTTGCTATCGTGTTATCTTTTAACCGGGCAAAAGGCATGCCGCCAGCTTTGTAAACTTCTCTTATTGCGGCTTTTAAAAGCGGGAAAGGGGTGGCGCCATAACAATCAATAAGCACTTTCTCACCAGGTTTGATCTTGCAGGAGTAATTAACCAGTACTGATGCAAGCTTCCCTATCCGTGGGTCCATTTTGGCCTCCTTAAATAATAAATCATATCTTTGATTTTGTTTTCAGGATGTTTTCAGGTATTTTATAATAAATTTTTTATCTGTTCCCGGTGAATAACTCACCTTTTTTTATTAAGACAAACTACAGTTATATGCGATATAATACTATAAATATCCGGTTTATAAAGCAATTATAAAATTAACAAATTTCCAAAATATGGGAGGGT
>PMCC01000174.1:0-6432 GCA_003155275.1 Actinomycetota bacterium
GCCCCAAGTAGTGAAATTTCGAACCAAATTTTAGGAATATTAAGCTTCATTAAAAAATTTTCTATTAATAAAATAAGTATAATAGAATATGTCCAAATAAAATATTAAAAACTTGAGATTTTGATTATATAGCGGCAATGAATGTAAAAGAAAAAATAAATGAAGTTCATATAAAATCAAAAAGTCATGCTTTGGCCCTAACCCTAAGTCTTTATTTTTTAATGTTTGCTTATGGAATCTCATTTACTATAATTGGTCCCTTGATCCCTGTTTTTATGAAACAATATCTGATTTCTATATCCGAAAGTGGGCTTGTTTTGCTATTCCTGGGGATTGGCGGCTTTTTATCACTAATTGCAGGTTTGGTATTTGCCGATAGAATCAAGAAGTCTTCATTGGTTAAGATTGCATTTAGTATTTATGGTGTTTCGCTACTTTTAATTACGATAGCTCCTCCATACATCATATTATTGATTTTATTTTTCTTTATTGGTGCAAGTTCCAGAATGCTTGATTTCACACTTAATGCTTATATTTCTGATATTCATCCAAAAAAAAGAGGTTTTTTTACAAACTTACTACATGCCAGTTTTGGGATTGGAGCTATCTTGGGTTCTATTTTACCCAATATATTTCTTAGCAAACAATTAAAATGGAATATTATCTTTCTGGCCTTTGGTATTTTTTGCATAATACTTTTTGTTGTTTTCATCCTGGTCCAGAGAATTGTTATTCTACATGATAAAGTCCCTTTAACTAACAGCTTCAGTTCTATATTCAATTTTTTAAAAAATAAAAATATTATTATTCTTTGCATAATCTCATTTTTATACGGAGGCCTTGCTGCTGCATCTTCTTCCTGGCTACCAACTTTAATAAATCAGAAATTGCAAACAAGTATCTTTTTATCAACTATCCCAGTAACTTTACTATGGGTGGGAATTACCTGCGGAAGAATCATCAACTCTGCCTTATCTTTAAAATTTAATATAAAATTCTTATTGCTTTTCAGCAACCTTTTGGGAGGTATGATCTTAATCTCAACCATTCTGATAAATAAAACAGCAGGATATATCATTGGTTTTGCACTAGTTGGTTTTTTTATAAGTGCAATAGTACCTTTGTCTATAAGTACAGGATGCAATTGGTACCCATCCAATACTGCATCAATTTCGGCATTAATTATTCTATCTGTTGCTACCGGGGTTATGATAATACCCTGGGTAATTGGGATTATTACTGATAAAATAGGCTTTTTGTTCAGTATGTCTTTTTTAGCTGCTCTTCCACTTTTAGTATCATTATTCACAGCCTTTCTTTCTAATGACAGAAAGGCATAATTGTTAAAATTTATGTGTGTTCCATCACAGAAGGGCTTATTATTAGATTTTCCACACCTGCACAAGGTCATGCGATTTCTTGGCTCATATTTGCTGCCATCTGCAGATTCAAGTTCTATGCCGCCCTTTAGCCAAATCCCTCCGCTTGCATTTGCTTGTGGATCTTCAATTAATTCAATTTGAGGTTCAAAATTTTTCTCAAAAGGTTTTTTTGTTTTTTTATCATGGACAACAAGTCTTCCAGAAGGACAATTGCTGGCGGTTTTTATTGCAATGTCCTTTGCACTTGGTTCATCTGAATTTTCGACATTACTCCATGTCCCTCCTGATGAGTGGCAGAATCTTGCAGAAGAACAAAGTGATTGTGCATCTGCCAGTTCAAGTTCGGGTCCTGAAATAAACTCACACTGCTTATAAAATGGTTTTTTACTTGCAGTCTCTGTGCCATCAAAACCAGTCTTTGCATGAGTACCNNTCACAGTATGGTTTATTCTGAGACCTGCCGCACCTGCAAAGGGCATAATTTTCTTGTTCTGAATACTTTTTTTCTTGCTTCCATTCTTCAGGTTCTTCCTCACTTCCAACAACTGATATAGTTTTAGACATCGGAAGGTTTCCGGAAACTAGGTAAGGCCCATTTTTTGTTATAGTTACTTTTTGATTCTTATTCATAAAAAATACTCCTATAAATTATTTTTTAAATTTAATTTTATTTATCCAATTTGCATATGTCTTAATTTAACGCAGTAGCGTAATTTGGACATCTCGTTGCTTTAATATAATAATCATTCAGCACAATNNATCAAGATAAATACTTGTAGTTTTTTTAAGATATAAGGTTTTGTTGTTTATTTTAGCTGAATAAATATTTTAAGCGGTAATAGTGTTTTGAATTTTACTGACTAGACAGCTATTCGCTCAGCGGTGTGATTTGTATTTGCTTCGTAAGATCATAGGCAGTGGAGAGGTTGCTGTCGCTTTCCACGAACACTCGTCCGAGAACCAGAACCGAATTGTTCGGTAAGAATATCTGCTTCATTCCATGCGATGCGGTTCCTTAACAGCCGGGACCGGTAATGAGGTATAATTGGTATTATATTTTATTTCTTGATAAAATTAAAAATTCATATAACAAATAATAAGGACGATATAACTATGAATGAAACCATAAAAAACATTCTTGAGCGCAGAAGTATCCGCTCCTATAAGACCGCTCAGGTAAAGGACGAGGACCTTGAACTCATTGTGCGGTGTGGCCTATATGCTGCCACAGCCATAGGCAAACAACCGTGGCATTTTACTGTGCTTCAGAACCGTGAACTAATGGACAAAATAACTGCTGTCAACCACAAGTTGATGCTGAACTCATCTATAGAATATTTGAAGGCAATGGCATCTCAGCCCGACTTTGACAGTTGGCGCGGAGCTCCTACTGCCATTATTGTATCCGGTGACGGCAGCAAGTTCGCTACAGCTGACTGTGCCAATGCTACCCAGAACATGGCTGTAGCAGCAAAATCCTTAGGATTAGGCTCTTGCTACATGGGTGCCTTCAGTCCTGCATTGCTACACCCAGAACATAAGGATTTCGTGGAAGCCCTAGGTATCCCAATGGGCTACACACCTATCTTTGCTCTTGCCGTGGGCTATTCTGCCGAAACTCTGATGTCCCGTGCTCCACGAAAAGAAAACAGTGTGAATTATGTAAGATAATCCTATTATAACAGCTCCATTGTTATGGGTTTTGACTGGCTATAGCGAACGAAGTTAGAACCAGAATAATGTCCTCGGACAGGAATGTTTTTATACCGGAACTAAATTTTTAAGATTATTTATTTATCCCACCATGCTAAAGACAGATTTTCCTACTTTTAACAAAAAAATAGTGTAATTATTTTAAATTAGTTATAAGGACTAAATTTCATATATTTGTCTAAAGTGGATATCCACTGTTTATAATGTTATAAACTAATCATATTATCAGGATAAAGCTGGCCAAAATACCGTTACTATCATTTTGTTGTCATGTTATACTTAAAAAATTAATGGAAACAATAAAAAGTTTGCAATTAAAAATATATGACCTGATTGTAATCGGAGCAGGACCAGCAGGTATAGCTGCTGGTATTTATGCTGCCAGGAAAAAAATGTCTGTGTTGCTCCTGGAAAAATATTTTGAAGTTGGAGGTCAACTCATAAAAAATTCATTGATAGATAATTATCCTGGTTTTCCCGAAATTTCCGGTTTTGAATTATCGCAGAATTTAAAAAAACATTTAGTAAAGATTGATGTAATTATACAGGAAGAGCAAGTTATAAAACTTAGAAACAATAATAATTTATTTGAAGCAGTTACAACAAAAAATACTTATAAAAGCAAGAGTATTGTAATAGCTACAGGGATGAAAGAAAAAAGAAGTGGCGCTGATGGTGAGGAAAAATTTATTGGCCGGGGTATATCCTATTGTGCAACATGTGATGCTCCCCTATACAGGGATAAGATTGTAGGAGTATATGGAAGTGGATCTGAAGCTGAAAGGACTATACTGGAGTTATTACCTTTTGCAAAGGTAGTTTATTTTATTACTGATAAAAAGTATGACACTTATAATTTGGAGGAAGTTAAAAGAAATGTTAAATCCGGTAATATTATCATTAGAAATAATACAAGTATAAAAAGCTTTGAAGGTAAAGAAAATCTTGAAAAAGTATTTATTAAAACAGGTAAAAGAATTGAAGAACTGAAGATAGAAGGTTTTTTTATAAATCTGGGATATTCACCGGTTACTGATTTTGTAATAGGTTTTCTAAAAATTAATAATAAAAAAGAAATAATAATAGATTTGATAAATCGGACAAGTATTAAAGGTATCTTTGCGGCTGGAGATTGCACAAACTATCCCTATAAACAGGTTGTAATTGCGACAGCTCAGGGTGCCGCTGCGGCTTTAAGTTCTTACAGGTATTTACATGGACTTTAATTATAAAATATTTAAGTTTGGAATAATTAAATTATAAATTGGAGGTAATATGTCAAAAAAAATAATAATGCTGATCGAAGATTTATTTGAAGATATTGAAGCTATTTATCCTTATTACAGGTTAATTGAGGAAGGATATGAAGTAATTATTATTGGTCCTGAAAAAGATAAAGTATATAAAGGTAAGCATGGCATGGCTCTCAAATCTGATAGCTCCTCTAAGGAAGCAACTCTTGATGATGTCGCAGCTTTAATAATTCCAGGAGGTTATGCACCTGATAGAATGGTCCGGGATGAAAATATGGTAAATCTTGTGAAAAATGCCGTAAATAAATGTTGTGTTATCGGCGCAATATGTCATGGTCCACTTATGCTGGTTGAAGCAGATGTTATTAAGGATAAAAAGGTTACAGGATTTAAAAGTATAATAACGCCACTTAAACTTGCTGGTGGTGTACTCATGAATAACAGAGTTGTCACAGATGGGAATATGATAACAGCACAGGATGCGGCAGATATAGTAGAATTTACAAAAGCAGTAATAGTCTTAATTAAGGCTAACAGGTAATTATTTTTATTTTTTTCTTTAATGTTTTTTTTAGGTGTTCAATTTGAAAATGATTTTATAAATAGATATAAATATAAGAAGGTGAAATTATACCAGAAAAAAAACATTTAAGAGGAGTTGCTTAAAGTAGACTTATCTCTTATACAGGCATTCGTAATTGTCAGGCCATAAATACTCTAAATTTTTACCTTAAATTTATGGCATTACTCTCTTAAAATCGATATATCCAAGTTCTACATTTGTGCTGACCAGTTGTACGCGAAGACTTTGGCCAATCTTCATACCTTCAAAACCACTTTCCAGTCTTCCTTCAACTGGTGGATGCATCAGGCGTATCCAAGTACCTGTGTTGCCTGCTCCGATGACAATGGCATCAAACTGATCCCCAATTCTTGATTCCAGTAGCATTGCTGCTGCCGATTTTTCAACCTGCCGTTCAACTTTCTTTGCTGCATCCTCTTCTTCGGTACAGTGTTTTGCAAGTACTTCCAGTTCATCGTTCTCATAGGGTATTGGACTTCCTATCAAAGCTGCTTTCAGCAACCTTTGTGTAATCAAATCAGGGTACCTGCGATTAGGTGCTGTTGAGTGTTCATAGTCCTTTACTGCAAGACCAAAATGTCCTTCAGTGCTGTGTCCAGGAAGTTGAACAACGTATTCACCTGAACCCAATAGTTTAATGACGCTCAAAGAGAGATCAGGAAAGTGGAGCGGATCGGCAGCTTTTGCCGATACCAGGAATTGCTCTAGGGCCTTTGCATCGGGTTCCTTGGGTAACATTGAGCCTCGCTCTGTGGCAAGCTCAATTATACGGTCCCAGTTTTTGGGCGTACGAACCACACGACGAAACGACGGAAACTGTTTTGATACCAAGTATTGTGCAGTAGCACCATTTGCAGCTATCATGAAATCTTCAATTATTTCTTTAGCCCTATTTTTACTATCAATTTCCAAATCCTTTAACTCATCTCCAATAAAGACCGGATGGACTTCGATTGTTTCGAGAGTAAGTGCACCATTAAGGTGGCGGAGAGCCTTCAGTTTCTGGGCCAAGCGGTCCTGCAATCTAATATTTTCGTCCAGTCCACTCACCGTACCGATCACCTGTGGCATCGGTCCATTACCCTCCAGCCAGTTAGCCACACTATTATATGCAAGTTTGGCCTGATTACGTACAATTGCTCGATAAATGTCATAACTCCGAAGCAACCCATTCACAGAAAGAACCATTTCAATTACGATTGCCAGTCGGTCTGCTTTATAGTTGAGAGACGTAATATCTGTGGAGAGTTTTTCAGGCAACATTGGGAATATCTCGGCAATCGTATAGACCGAGGTTGTATTATGTTGTGCATAATCGTCTATAGCTGATTTTTTCATAACAATTGCATCAACGTCTGCAATTGCAACGAGTACCTTTGCAGATCCATCGGGATTGACTTCTGCAAAGGTTAGCTGGTCCAGGTCTTGTGAATCATCGTTGTCAATGGAGCACCAGAGAAGGTTCCGGAGATCGTGCGCCGCTCCCCCGGCCTGCGTGGCC
>PMCC01000174.1:6501-6627 GCA_003155275.1 Actinomycetota bacterium
AGTATCCCATTGTAAATTTTAATTATTGTGTCAATTTTTTAACTTTTTAGGTTTTTATAATTATTTTATCCATAAATAATTATAAAATCAAAAAGAGATCTGCATGCACTTAAAATAAGAAAATAC
>PMCC01000006.1 GCA_003155275.1 Actinomycetota bacterium
CGCCTAAACCGCCCGAAGCGCCTGTAATAATTGCGTATTTGTCTTTAAGCTCAAACATTTTCTCTCACCTTTTTTTAAATTTATGATGGATGCCGTTTTCAACTTAATAATAATTTAACATTCTCCCATAGTAATTATTTTCTACTCCTTGATCCCTAAAACTTTTTTTAAAGAGCGGCCAGCCAGATGACTGCAATTATTTTTTACTTTATAATCCCTAAAACTGTTTTTACAGCCTGCTCAATTTTTGCCTCATCAGGAATGACCGCGTTTTCAAGATTGTGCTCATAGGGTATCGGGCAATCAAGGCCCGTCACTCTTTCTATAGGCGCATCAAGAGAGTCAAAGCAATTTTTGTATATTTCCGATGCCAAAAAACATGTAAAGCCCCCGGTGTAACAAGCCTCTTCAACGAGCACTGTCTTGCCGGTTTTTTTAACTGATGCAGCGATCAAATCCATGTCGAGAGGTTTTATGGTCCTCGGATCTACAACTTCTATACTGATACCTTCAGCAGAAAGTTTTTCTGCGACTTTTAAGGTTTTTTGCACCATAAATGATGTTGCGATTACTGTTAAGTCTTTTCCTTCCCTTTTAATGTCTGCAACACCCAAAGGTATTTCATAGGGCTCTTCAGGAACCTGCCCTTTTATCGGATAAAGCAATTTATGTTCAAAAAAAAGTACCGGGTTGTCGTCTTTTATGGATGTAGAGAGAAGCCCCTTTACATCATATGGAGTAGACGGAATAACTATCTTAATCCCAGGCAACCCTAAAAACAGCCCTTCTATACTTTGCGAATGCTGTGCTGCCATACCAATACCGCCGCCGCCGGGGGTCCTAATGACCATCGGGACTTTGGCTTTTCCCCCAAACATATATCTCATTTTGCCTGCCTGGTTTGCAATCTGCTCTAAAGGCAGCATGGTAAAATCTGAAAACATCATCTCTACAACTGGCCTCATACCAAGAAGCGCCGTTCCTATTGCAACGCCGACGATACCTTGTTCCGATATTGGAGTGTCCATTATTTTATTTTCACCAAATTCTGCGAAAAGGCCAATACTGACTCCAAATGCGCCTCCATAAAGCCCTACGTCTTCACCTATTAAAAATATTTTATCGTCTGCCAGCATTTGCTGCCTTAAAGTTTCCCTTACTGCTTCCGCGTAACTTATTTCTCTCATAATTATTTCCCTTTAAAAAAAGTNNGGGCTTTCAAGCGCAAATTTTACTGCCGCCTCTATCTCTTCGTTTGCTTTTACTGCTATATTGTCTATTTCAGATTGTGTTATATAACCTTCTGTGAGAAGGTATTTTTTAAAGCGCTCAATGGGATCGTAATCTGCAAGCCATTTTTTTGCTTCGCCTTCAGGCCTGTATCTTTGTGCGTCCCGCAGGGAGTGGCCCTTGATTCTGTATGTGAATGCCTCAAGAAGAACAGGGCCTTTTCCGCTTCTTACATCTTCTGAAAGTTTTAAAACACTGTCATAAACAGCCATCACGTCATTTCCGTCTATGGTGAGCCCTTTAATATTGTAACCTTTTGCCCTGTCTGAGAGTTTATCAAGGTTGGTCGCCTTTTTTATAGGCATACCCATTCCATATTGATTATTTTCGCACAAATAGATAACAGGCAGCTTCCAAATGGACGCCATGTTTGCTGCTTCATGGAATATGCCTTCATTTAAGGATCCATCACCCAAAAAGCATATTACAATCTGTCCTGTGGCCATTTTTTTTGCTGCCAGGGCCGCTCCGGTTGCAATGCCTGCACTTCCCCCCACTATTCCATTTGCCCCAAGGTTGCCAGCTGATACGTCTGCAATATGCATCGAACCGCCTTTGCCTTTACAATAACCGGTAGCGCGGCCGAATATTTCTGCCATCATAAGGTTTAAATCTGCCCCTTTTGCTATACAGTGGCCGTGTCCTCTGTGTGTGCTGGTAATTAAATCACTTGCTTTTAAGGCTGCAAGAGAACCTGCTGATATTGCCTCCTGGCCTATGCCCATGTGTGCCGAGCCATAAATATAGCCAAGTTGGAAATTCTTCTCAACTGCGAGTTCGAAACTCCTGATTCGTATCATGGTCCTTAGAAGATCCTGCAGTACACTTTTATTTATTTTATCCATAGTTGATTCCGTTTCATTTTTGGTTTTATTTTATAAATTATTAAATATTTACCTAAACACATTTCAGGTCCTTAATGATCTGCACAATATGTTCTGTGCCTTCAGCAATATGCACCCCTGCAGCCAAAAGCTTTTCTTCCTTGTTTTGAGCGCTTCCAGTGCCATCGGCAGATACAATCGCCCCTGCATGGCCCATCGATGTGCCGCGAGGGGCGTTTTTACCTGCTATAAGCGCCACCACCGGTTTTTTTACATTCTCTCTAATAAAAGCGGCCGCCGCTTCCTCGTCGCTTCCGCCTATTTCTCCAATAAGGACGATGACTTTGGTTTGCTCATCAGCTTCAAACATACCAAGGTAATCAATAAATGCTGAACCCGGTATCATGTCCCCTCCGATGCCGATTACGGTTGATTGCCCGATTCCATTGTTAGTCAGTAAAAATACGGTCTCATAGCAGTTGGTTGCTGAACGGCTCATTATGCCTACCGACCCTTGGGTAAAGATCTTGTCGTGCATAAAGCCCGCTTTTGATTTTCCGGGTGATATCACTCCAAAAGAATTGGGCCCTATTACTCTTGAACCGGTAGACTTGGAAATATTATATACAGACATCATGTCGTGCACAGGCACATGTTCGGCTATGGTTATCACAAGCGGTATGCCGGCATCCATGGCCTCATAAGCGCCGATTGCAGTAAATTTTGGCGGAACAAAGAGAATACTTGCATCTGCTTTCGTTTTTAAATAAGCCTCCCGCACCGTATCATATACAGGTATTCCAAAAACTTCACTGCCTCCCTTGCCCGGTGTTACACCTGCTACAACTTTAGTCCCATATTCAAGCATTCGCTGTCCATGAAATGTTCCTTCCCGGCCTGTAATTCCCTGGATTATAAGTTTTGTTTTTTCATCTATTAATATGCTCATATGTTTTTTCTCCCGGACTTTAAAGTTTTTACGCCTTCACTGATACTTTTTACATCAATGACATTACCGTTTATGCTTTGGGTTATTTTTAATGCTTCGGCCTTGTTTGTTCCTTCAAGCCGCAGTATTACGGTCTTGTCATTCAATCCGGCCTCAATCGCCAGCTTTACGCCCATTGCAACCTCATCGCATCTTGTAATGCCTCCAAAAATAGATATGAACAAATAATCCGTGGTTTTATTTTTAAATATTATCTTTACTGCCTCAGCTATGCGCTCAGAAGTTGCTCCTCCTCCCAGGTCAAGCGCTGCACATGCTTTCATGCCGTTTTTGGTGATAAGGTCAATACAGCTCATAAGCATACCGGAGCCATTGCTGGCTACAGCAATGTCACCTTCAGTATCCAGCGGAATGTAGAGGAAATTAAATTTTCTTGCCTCTATGGTAAGCGGATTTTCATCTATGGTGTTCCTGAACTCTAAAATATCCGGATGTTTGAAAAGGGAGCTGTCGTCAATATCAGCCTTACAATCTATTGCCATTAAACTGCCGTCACCTGCGACTGCAAGCGGGTTTATCTCAGCAAGAGTGCAGTCATATTCATTAAAAAGCCTGTAAAGATTACAAACTATTTGGTTTAACTCATCCAAGTGCTTTC
>PMCC01000127.1 GCA_003155275.1 Actinomycetota bacterium
TTTTATATTGAAATTATGACTTAATTTGATTTAAGTTTTTTTAAATAAACTTTTCAGCCAATAATTATTTTTATAGAATTTTATTGATTTTTTAAATTCTTTTTATATAACTTTTTATTTAAGTTCTTTTAATTTAACTTTTTTTGATAATAATCCATCGAGCCTTAATTCTTTAGTATGACTTCACGGTTTTTTTCATATGACTTGATAACTGCATTGACAACCTTTACAGATTTATACAGACATGATAAATCCTGTGGGTTTACTTTGGTATCAAGCATATCCATGAAGCGGTGCATTTGCTCTTTAAAGACCAACGAAAGATCGATTTCCCGGATAATTGTATCTTTTTCTGTAAAAATCACACAATAACTGCGTTTTGAATCCGGAATGAAATTTAATGTAATATTGTATTTATCATAACCTAATACGGCAGTTACAGTGCCGTTTTTTTCAAATGAATTAACGGATATGCAGTCATAGCCAAAAATCTCCAAAGCCAGTTCAACAAGATGAGACCCGTAGAAGTGCAGGTTGCCATAAGGGTTTTTGGTCGTGGCTGGAAAATTCAGCGCCGCTGTCTTTATAGTTTTTGCTTCATTAAATAAAAGTTCCTTTACTACCATTGTGTCGGGAGCATACTTTAGTGACGAGCCTCCCATTAGGGGCGTATTATATTTTTCCGCAGCCTTAATAATAGATAATGCATCTTTCTCGCTTATTGTAAAAGGCTTGTCAACAAATACTGGGATTCTTCGCTTTAAAAACGGGATTGCATATTGCGCATGATACATTCCGTGCCGGAAAATCACCATTGCCGCGTCAACATTATCGTACATTTCAGATACGTCAGTGACTGCATTATTTATTGAGTAAGCAGAAGCAATTTCTTTTGTTTTTTCAGTGTCAAACCCGAATATATACTCTACCCCCGCTCTGCCAAATCCATAGAAATCAAAACTGTCATATTTATCAGTATTATCAGGATTTCCCTGTTTACCGTGGTTTTCCCGCTTACTATGGTTTTCAAGATTACCGGGATTATCCTGCCTGCCGTGCTCATTAAGATTATCCTGCCTGCCGCGTTTTTCAATATTATCCTGATATTTATTAAACAGTCCGGAAAAGATCTCCGCATGAGTATTGCACGTTCCGAGAATGCCTAATTTATACATTTCAATTGCCTTTGGCTTTAGAATATTAATTTGGGATATTATATCAGTAAGGCAGATTTATTGTTACTTTCGTCCAGTTTCCCAGTGAGCTTTCAATTTTAATCTCGCCCTTATGTTTATTTATTATTTCTTTTGTGATTGCAAGACCCAGCCCGCTGCCATCACTGTAAAGCCCTGAGTTATTAGACGATCTGTAAAATCTTTCAAAAACAAAGGGAATCTCCTCCTTGGGAATTCCGGTGCCCTCATCAGTGATCTCAATTTGCACTGTTTTTGGCTGTTTTAATATTCCCAGCTGTATTTTTCCAGAAGGCTTGGAATAATCTATGGCATTTTTAAGGATATTATAAAAAGCCTGTTTTAACTTATTAGAATCCCCTGTTACAAATATACCGGTTGGCGTTTCCGCTTTTTCTATATCCTGCATTGTTGCTGCTGTTACTGTACCTTTTAAAGTCTTTGATGTTTTCACTGTTTCCTCACTTTTTACGATTTCTGCAGACGCACCCGAAATATTTTGATTTTTAACATCCAATGTTACTTTTCTTTCTGCAGCATAAGGCTTCATATTTTGAAATACTGTTGAAATTATTTGATAAAGGTCCAGTGTTTCAAATTTAAATTCTTCATTTCCTGAATCAGCCCTCAGGATAAAAAGCAGATTTTCCACAAGGTCAGACATCCTGTTTATTTCTTCAAGGTTACTGCTTAAAATAGGTTTGCATTCCAATGGATTTTCAGGATTTCTCAACTCAACTTCAATACCGGTTTTCATAATACTAAGCGGGGTCCTTAGCTCATGCGAAGCATCAGACATAAACCTTCTTTGGACATCCTGATTATTTTGGATTGGCTTTAACGTAAATCCTGCAAGCGCATACCCTAAAAATGCTGAAACAGCGATGATACCACCATCAGCGATAAGAATAATATTGCCAAGTCGTCTCGAGGCATTTTCGCTGATTTCCCTGGGTGTTAGAGATAGTTGTGAAATATTCCCCTGGTTTTCGCTTTCGTTTGGCTGTGAATTATTGCCGTGGTTTTCTCCGGCCAGCTCATTTTCGAAATCTCCTCTCAGATAGTAAAGATATCCAAAATAAATCATGAAACTGAAAAGAATGACTAAAACTGAAATAAAAAGGGTATAAAAAATCGTTAATTTCCATCTTGCTTTGACAAAAATATTGCTGCCCATTTTTTCAGGTTTCTTACTTAACCTGATTTTGTTATTTTTTTTATAATCGGCCATCTTTTATCCTGTANNCTGCCCTAAACAACATATTTCAATCCTTCTTCATTCTGTACCCAACTCCGTGCACTGTCTCAATCATTTTCTCTCTGAAATTGCCATCGAGTTTTTTCCTCAAGTTTTTCATATGGACATCCACCACATTGCTGAACGAATCGAAATCAAAATCCCAGAGACTGCTTAAGATGCTGTCTCTCGATAAAGTGATCCCGGCGTTTCTCATCATATATTCCAGGATCCTGAACTCTTTAAGAGTAAGGATTATTTCTTTGCCGTCTCTGTATACTTTTTTTGCAGAGGGATTTAAAACCAGTCCTCTTATTGCCAGTTCGGGAGGGAATGCAAAAATGGGCCTTCTTGCGAGCGCTCTTATTCTGGCAAGAAGCTCTGTAAATTCAAAGGGCTTGACAAGGTAGTCGTCTGCTCCGCTGTCAAGCCCCGATATTTTATCCAGTATTGCGTCTTTGGCAGTCAGCATCAAAACCGGAATCCTAATATTTTTGTCCCTGAGGTTTTTACAAATATCCAAACCATTTTTACCGGGAAGCATTACGTCCAGTATTACAAGCCCATAATCCTCGAAATTTAATAAAAGATTGTTTTCCCCGCTCAAACCATCATAGAAGCAGTCTGCGGCATAACCCTCATTTTCAAGGCCTTTTTTTAAACTGTCTGCCAATTTTTTAGAATCTTCTATTATTATTATTTTCATATTATCAACATTTTTTTGGTTTCCCGAAAGAATAAGAGGATTGTTTTTGCCTTAAAAGTCAGGGCAATTTTCGAATTCCAGAAACTGCATACTTAATAATTGATAATCAGCGAAAAAGATCATTATGTGTTCCTGTTCGAATTAAGAATAAAGCTTCATTATCATATTTGTAAATTAACAGCCAGTCCGATTCTATATGACACTCTCTGTAAGAATAGTAATTTCCCGTCAATTTATGGTCCTGATATATTTGATCTAACTTTTCTCCACACATAAGAGAACGCACTATGGATTTAAGCTTTTCCATATCCTTGTTTCTTCTAGCCAGCCTTTCAATATCTTTTTCAAAAGCTGTGCTGCTATTGACTCGCTTCACCATCATATACCAAGATGTTTGAATAATTCTCCTGCATTTTCAAATTTTTTGCCGCCTCCATTTTCTATTTCTTTCATAGCAGCTATAGTTTCAGTATTAGGAATATTTACTTCAAAAGGCAAGCCATGATGAAGTTCGACTTGTTTGAAGAATAATGTAATTGCCTGCGTGGTCGACAAACCTAAAAGATTGAAATATTTTTCTGCTTTTGCTTTTAATTCGGGTTCCATTCGGGCGCGAACCATGGCGCTTTTTATTGTAGCCGTTGTTTTAGTCATTATTTATTCCTCCATAAAATGTAATGTAGCACATATGGGATACACTGTCAAATATTCAAACCCTGTCCTCATGCAAAACCAGGAAAATAGTCGGTTATAATGCTGCTTTTTTTAACCCCTACTTTTTTAAGGTACCCCTCAAATGCTGTGACCATTGAGTGGGGGCCGGAGATATAGAAGAGCCTTTCCATATAATCCGGGACCTCTTCTACAATATCCTTTTCACATAATAACCCGCGGCAGATGCGGCCTTCCGGTAAAACTGAAGGGGTTTCTGCAATTGAATAAACAGTCTTTATGCCCAGCTTCTTTTTAGCTTCATCAAAAATATCCATATAAGCGATATCATTTTGTTTCCAGTTTGCATAAAACAAGGTGACTTCCCTCTTTTCCTTTTTATCCAGCATATACTTTATCATGCTCCTGAAAGGGGTTATGCCGATTCCGCCTGCAATGAATACAAGCTTTTTATTTATATCTTTGGGAAGAATGAAATCTCCGGCAAGCTGAGATGCAACTATTTCCTGATTCTGCTTCATTTGGATTAAAGTCCTTTTAAAACTGCTTGGTTTGTCATAAAACTTTACACCCAATCTAAAATCCTTTTCTGTGGGTGAAGATGCAATTGTCAGATACCGCCTTATGCCCCGGCTGTCCTGCCTGGGATGTTCCAGGGTAAGCTCCATATACTGGCCGGGTTTAAAATCCATTTTCTTGTCAGGTGTAAATACAAAATCATAAGTATCAGGTGTATGCCTTATTATTTTATCCAGTTTCAGGATAAGCTTCTCATCAGGGCTTACCAGGTATGAAAATAAATTTCCAACAATAAGCGCAAGTTCGGGCGAAAAGTACAGCGGGCCGATATGGATTTGCGGCACAAATAATAAACCGACTATCGCTCCGCACACTATGCGAAGTTTTCTGCTTGGCGGCAGGGTCATCGGTTCAGTAAGCATTATAAAGGCGAAAAATAACATTGGAGAATAAACCAGCGCACTCTGAAGAAACGACAACATGTTCCGTCCGCTTATTAAAGTAAATATGGTGCTTGTAAGAAGTGTTACTGCAAAAAAACTTAAAACAAGGTCAAACCTTTTTATTTTTCGCACTACAAGAAGACCGCCGATTACTACAAATGGGAGCATGTAAAGATTGGCAACCCACCAGCTTGCAGATTGGTTGGCAACAAGGCCGACAATGGCAACAGCCACTGCAGCTGGGTTTAAGAAGTGCTTTTTGCCTACGGCAAATATATATTTTGATGCCATGGCAACAACCGACGCCACTGCCAAAAACAGAAAATTATTAAATGCTTTAGGTGGACTTATGATCAAAGCCATAATCAGCGCTGTTATATAGACAGACTCTATGTTGCTCGGCGCTTTAAATGCCCAGGCGAAAACCGCATTTGAAAAAATACACACCGCCATTATAAAAGCTGCGGAAACCACAAGGTCAAGCGGCCCGAAAGACAGGAGCTTAAAAAAACTAAGCCCCAAGGCTGAAGCAAGAAAAAGCAGCAGGGCATAAAGCACAGCCCTGTACATTGTCATTTTATTTAAGAACGCATCTATTTTTTTCATCTCTATAACCATTCCTTTCAAGGCAGAAAATAATAATGAAAAGTATTTCTTTTAAGACTTTTCTTTAAACTTTTTCGATCAAAATAATATATTTTTATAAATATCCTGCAAATATCTTCTAGAGCTGCCGGTTTGGACAGCCGTTCCTTCTTATAAATATTTTCTATAATCGCTGATTTTGAAAGATGTTTTAGTCTTATAAATATCTTACAAAATCACTGGTTTGGATTGCCATTCCGTCTTTATCTATCATGTAGCCTTCAAAACCTTTCAGATTCTCAATAAAATTTATTCCCTTCGCACCCATTGCAAATGCTGCAGTTGCAAACCTGTCAGCCTCATATATATTGGGTCCTATAACGCTAACACTTACAATTTCTGCCAAAGGCTCATTTGTGTTATGCGGGTCATAGATATGCTGCCCCCTTCGATATGAGCCGGAAGTTGCAATTCCCATATCTTTCAGGCGTATGACTTTTACTATCTGTGAAGGGTCAAATGGATTTTGGATGCCCACGCTCCATTTCGTTCCCTGACCATTTATCCCATAAGCCTGGATATCACCCCCGGCTTCAATATAGAAATTTTTAAAGCCCTTTTCAAGAAGCAAAAAGGAAGCGTTGTNNTCTTTTTTCTACACTTTCAAAATATGAAAACACCATATCGATTTCGCTTTCTTTTGCAAAGTCATCTGCTATTTCAACTGTTATTGTCATTCCCATAAGGTCTCTTGTTTGTTTTTTGTCCATTGTCTCCATAATTTAAACCTGTGCCTGGCTTCTTTTTGTTTCCCTAAGATTTCCTGTATATTTTAAGGTTATTGATTTTATAATTTAAACCTGTGCCTGGCTTAAAGCACTTGTTAATGAATTAATGAAAGCTCTGCTTGTATTAGTCGCCCCGGTAACTGTATTTACCTTTGCGCTTTGAGCCTTAATAGCCTCAGCTTTAAGTATCGGTGTGGCATAAGTATTAATCTTGATTGATTCGCTTCTGTCATTGGGATAGCTTAGAAAAACTACATCCGTAAGCTTTCCACCCTGGATTATTGCCCTTACCTGAACAAGGCCGTAATAAGCATCTGCGACATTCCCGTCGTACTGGCCGTCTTTATAAAGTGCATTTGCTGCAGCAGCAGTTGTAGAAGCACTACTTGTAGCTGTGCTGGAGGAAGCTGCAGCCGTTGTTGCAGAAGTGCCACCTGAAGTTGTCTGGCCGGATGCAGATTGTGTTGTCTGCTGCGACACAGAATCGCCACCTTCTTCATTGTCATCTCCATTACCGCTAACAGCTAATGTTTCAGTCGTATTAGCAGGGGGCACAGTCTCTGTCTGGCTTACGGTTGCGGTCGTAACTGTTCCCGAAGTATTCCCATTTGCGGCTGTGTCAGGCGGAGCATTATTTACTATTGCCTGTTGCGCGATAAAGTAACGCTGATAAACCGCATAAAAGACAAAGCCAACAATAACCAGCAATGATACAAGCACTTTTTTTAAATGTATTTTCATTTCTTTCTCTTTCTTTCCAACCGGCAAAACCTGCTTTATAGTTATTTTTATATTAATATCCCTGATTATAAATTAAAAAAATGAAGAATATATGAAGTTAGCAAGATAATTTTTTGTTTATATGAACTTGCATTTGGATCCCCCCTCCCCCAAGTAAAAGTACTGTGGCTGCCCGAGCGTTGGCCTAATACTGATCAACGATTTGCCGGAAAGAATAAAGCTGAAGTTTTTTAAGGCACTATTTCACGCATCAGTCATTTCATCATGTTTTACCTGGGCCCCGCAGTAAAATTTAAATAATTCCTCTGTGGCAAGAGAAATTTTTGTAACTGCTGAAAGCTTGTTCTGGGGGTAAATATAGTACGTATCTTCCAGGGTAGACAGATCAATGCAGTCGCTCCCGCCCAAATAATCATATTCAATATGGCAGGAATACATGGAAAGCGGCTCCTTGCCAAGAGAAAAAGATTTTCCTCCAAAATTGCCTTCCAGGTGAAACCCTCCCATATTGTGTGACAGTTTTGCATGTCCTAATCTTATATATCCTTTTGCATTAGGAAGAGAATCAACAATAACATCGTCTGAAAATTCATAAATCTTTTCCTCAATTTGCTTGCGAACCTGCCCCCGCTCAAATTCATACCAGTCAGGTATGTGGCTAAATTCCGTAATGCCACTTACCGCTTTTAATTCGCCAAGTTCAGACATGATCCACTCTTTGCCGCATTGCCTGCACCAAATCCTGTTTTTGTCTGAATCCATCTGATATTCTGTCATGCATCCGGGGCACTGATACAGGACTTTGTGAAGGCCTTTTGCGTTATTTTTATATTTTATAATTACATTATTTTCTTTTTGCCAGGCGTACTCATCATATATAAGGGCATTATTTATACGGTCATTTATTTGTTTGTTTGTAAGAGTTTTTATTTGATCCTTGGTGATAATCTGCGTAATCCGGGCTTGCAGGCGATTGCCCCGTTCTGTTAAATTCCAGCAGGGAGAATTCAGGTAATTTCCGTTCATGTTAAGGACCACGACAGGGACATTTAAAAACTTTACCAGTTTGGCTAGGGATTCAGGCAGTATAGCAGTTGTTCCAGCAAGAGAATATCTCGCCTCCGGATGTAATACTATTATATCCTTATTAATATTGACTACCTGGTTTATATGTCTTATCAGGCCTATGTCGTTTGTAAACTTACGCTTGCAAATACAGCCCACCTTTCTTAAAAGTGCCTCCCTGCCAATAAAGCCGTCAATTGCCACTACATAGTTTGCCCTATGAGGAAAAATAGCTGCTGTCATAACCTTAAAATCCATGAAAGATGTGTGGTTGGATAATAGGACATAAGGCGGCTTAAGCCCTTTCATGCCGACTTTGTTTATCTTTAACCGATGCTTCCAGACTGAAGGAAAACTAAGCAGCCAGGTCACCGGCCTTAAATAGTTTTTTTGTCTCTGTGGCTTTTTGGCCATGTCAAATCGTTGAAATTTATCTGCTTTTTCCATAAATATGGAGACCTCTAAAATAAATAAATGTATTGATTACGATGATTGCACAGATCTCTGCCTGGCTGGAGCCATTTACCAGCCTTTACCAGACGTGGGTATTTTTGTTTTTTTATTAAAAATCGGCCCCATAAATAAAATTATTTGAATTTTTGTCTTCAAGCCAGCTGGCAAGAGTGTGGCCATTTTTATCTTTATCTGAAATGAATTCCGAGACCGGCACTATGCTGTCAAAAACTGTCTTAATCTCACTATTGCATAATGACCAATCAATGTCTTTTGACAATGGTGAAATACATGCTTCGCACCCCTGGCTGTATTCCCCGGTGCAAAAATATTCAACAAGGCTGTCTTCAGGCAGAAATATACCATGGGCAAAACCGGGAGGTACCCAGATCCATTCCCCAAAACTGTCCTGCCTTTTTACTTTCATCTCATAAGCGATTATTTTTCCAAGTGTCGGTGAGTTTTTCCTGATATCAAGCGCAAAATCTATCAAACTGCCTGTGACCGGGCGGACAAGCTTGCCCATATAAGGGTTCCACTGAAAGTGCAGCCCCCTGAAAGTGTTTTTATATGAAAAACTCTCATTTGCCTGTAAAAATTCCTGGTCTTTCTTAAACGGAAGCTCTTTATTGCCGAAAAAGTCACTGTTCCTGAAATGCTCGGTAAAATAGCCTCTGTGATCAGCAAAGCGGCCGTATTTAAATACTCTTATTTCCGGTATTTTTAACTGAATTATTTCCAATACTTTCATTTATCCCAACCTTTTTATATTAAATACTCAGTGATTATAACTTCTTTTGGTCAATTATTGAATTGATTATTAAAATTGAGCTTAAAATGATTATTTGGCAGCTAGTTTTATTTCAGTTATGAATGCTTATTCTTATACCGAGCGGCAGTGTCTCATAGAGCCATTTTGCGTCTTCAAGCGCAAGCCTTATACAACCATGGCTCACAGGGCTGCCAATTTTATTAAGCTCCTCTATCATCATATTGCCGGCGGAATCATAAGGCACACTGTGAAAAAGATATGACCCGTAAAACCTTGTCCAGTAATAAGCGCCCATAGCAAATTTCGGGATCCAGGCATAATATATCTTCTGGTTTGTGGTATATGTTCCCTGTGGAGTCGGTGTTTCTGGTTTTCCTCCTGAACATGCCATATTTTTTATAGCAACATTTTTATATAGGACAGTAACCCGTTGAGCCGTAAGATTTACATCAATGAGAAAATTTGTTGTGTCGGCATAATCAACAACAATTTGCGGTGCAGTTTCATCAGCGCTGCTTTCACCGGAGGAGTTCGGGTTATCGACCCAGTTAAGGCTTATTTCTGCAGCTGCCGACCCCTGAGAGTTTGCAGCTTCACAGACAAGAGTAAAGGACTGGCCCTGTGCCAGGTTTACCTGGGCGACATTTAGGCCCCAGGCACTATTGCTGTCATCTTTGTTGAATTTTATTTGTGGAAAAGGCTCACCAATAACATCGGCTCTGACTCTGTAAAAGCAGACCTGGTTTTCCTGTGCATATTCAGGTCCTGATATTACCTGAAGGCTGACCTCCGGGGCCTTTGGGGTTATTTTAATGTCCTGGCCTTCAGATCCTGACTGGTTGTTTTGCGATGCAGTTTCATCAGGGATATTTGTAGGCTGGCTTTCGTCAGGATTTTGGGAATCACCTGTTTGATTGCCGGAATTTGTGCTGCCGATGGTTTCATCAGTTACAGAATCCGTCCCCTGCCCTGTTTTTGCTGTATCGTCTAAAGTATTTTCCCCACCCTGAACATTGTTATCATCGATATTTTCAACTGCATTATTTTCACTGCTGATGCTGTCACTTACCCCTGTTTGGGTTTGTAAAATTGTAGAAGAGGCCGGGTTTGACAAATCATTTTCTGCGGAACTTGTACTTCCTTTCAAAGAACATCCGGCCAAAAATATAAGTGAGACTATTATAAACAGCCCAATAAGGAGAGTTGTTTTTGTATTCTTAATTTTTAATTTCATTTATGGTAAACAGGACCTTTGCTGGCCGGTAATTTTAATATCTTCTAGCTATTCAAGAGTTTTTATTTCCGAAATACCAGCTATTCTATCATATCTTCAATAAAAAGAATCAGGAAAACCATCAAACTTTAAAATAATAAAGTATAATTATACTTTGTTTTATTAAGATTCTTAATAAAGGTTGATAAATATCATTAAATATTATCAGGGGAGTCAAATGGACAAAGAGCTGAAAAATAAAATAATTAAAAAAATGATGGCTTATTTTGCTTACAACAGCAATCACATTAATCATGCTTACAGAGTACTTCATTATGCAGAAGAAATCTCAGGTATTGAAAATGGTGTTCCAGATGTAGTAATTTCTTCAGCCATTTTGCATGATATTGGTATTCCAGACTGTGAAAAGAAATATAAATCAACTGAGGGCCAGCTGCAGGAGATAGAAGGTCCGCCGGTTGCAAGGGAAATCCTTGAGAGCTTGCGAGTGAATGAAAAAACAATAAAAGAAGTTTGTGAGATTATTGGCTGCCACCATAGCCCCGGTGAAATTGATACTGTGAATTTTAAAATAATGTGGGACGCTGACTGGCTGGTTAATTTGCCTGATGTTTATGATGTTAAAGACAGGGTAAAACTGCAAGAGATTATTTCTGAAACTTTCATGACTAAAACAGGCCTTAAAATAGCAAAAGAACTTTATCTATAGCTCTATAGCCTGGGCGCTGTAAAAATAATTATAACAATTTAAGAGAAGTTCTCATTTTAACGATAATTTCCTTAACCAAAGTGGTCATTTGGCATTACAAACGCCGTGTTGTCGTATGTTAGTTAAACCTGTAATTTGTATTTAAGAAATCTAATAGCATTTCTAAAAATATGGTATTATGTTTGTATGAGTGATTTAAAAATTTTAAAAATATTTGGGTCGCGGATCGAAGCGGAAATTGCAAAGGGGTTCCTGCAAAGCAATGATATAAATTCTGCGATAATTTCTGACGATGCGGGAAGCATGTATCCTGCGCAGGATATTGTATGCGGAGTCAGGCTCATGGTAGGTGAAAAAGATTTCCTGAACGCAAAGGAGCTTCTTGATGCGCTTGACTTTGAAACTGAGGAAGATTCTTAAAGAGTAAAAATTTTTATATTTTATTGTTAGTGGAATTAATATAGAATTGCTATTTTAAACCAACATTTTTTATTAAGATTTTAAAATATTTAAAAAGGACAGAAAATGGCTTTAATCAATTTGAAAGACTTGCTGAAACATTCACAGGCGAACGGTTATGCCGTGGGGGCATTCAACATTACAAACCTCGGCTTTATTGATGCAGCGATAGCGGCCGCCGTAGAACAGCGCTCCCCAATCATTCTGCAAATTGCCGAGGTCCATTTAAGGTATGTAAATCTTGAGGAAATTGCNNATACGCGCAGGATTTACTTCAGTTATGTTTGACGGAAGCCATTATAGCCTGGAGGAAAATATTGCTTTGACAAAAGAAGTTGTTAAAGTCGCAGGAGCTGTTAATGTAAGTGTCGAGGCAGAAATTGGCAATATCGGTGGCGAAGCTATTGGCGAGCAGGCTCCTGTTGCGCATGCTGCGAGCAAGGAAATGTTTACCAAGGTGGATGAAGCAGTAAAGTTTGTAAATGAAACCGGTGTGGATGCTCTTGCTATCGCAATAGGTAATGTACATGGTTTTTATAAGGGTGAGCCTAACCTTGATTTTGAAAGGCTCTCACAAATAAGGAAAGCCGTATCAATACCGTTGGTTCTTCATGGAGGCTCCGGAATATCAGATGATGATTTCAGGAAAGCAGTGCGTCTTGGAATATGCAAGATAAATTTTTACACAGAAATGTCGGCCGGGGCTGTAGCAAGAATAAGAGAGTACCTTAACGAAAATCAGGGCGTTACTTCCCTGCCTGATGTTATCAACAAAGGTTTTGAAGAAGCAAAGAACATTATTAAAAAGAGACTTGAAGTTTTTGGCAGCAAAGACATGTGCGCTCCTGAAAAAACTTTATGCGTCTCCTGCACAGACAAGACATGCGGTGCAGTGGACCCCAGATTCAACTCCGGCGCTAAAACAGTGCTTTACGAAGAGCTTGTGGATAAAATATCCAGAGAGGTTATTTCCAGCATAAAGGCCGGATAGAAAACTTAAAAATTATGTTTCTTTTTTGAAGGCGTATTTTTTTTATGATGATAACTGGTCTATTATTGGTCTTTAAACGTTGTCTCCCGCCATATATTTATCATTGGCAAACCTTAAACAAAGTACTTACCATATTTATGGCACAGCACTTCAACTTTAATTGCCTACTGACCTGAAATGCAGGCCTATCAGGGAAAATCCAATTGCCTGGGGAAGTAATTTGGGTTTATGCATTAAGCTCCAGCCAATAAGCCTCCAAAAATATTTTCTGCTTTTGTCCCTGATACCCAGAAACCAGAAACAGTTGAAAGCAGCGCGGACATAGTACATTGACAGCTTGGATTTTTTAAATTTTCTGGGTCTGTATTCTTCAAGCAGTGTCCTTATCCTTGCATAATACGATTTAGGTTCATAAATAGTGGAAATTATTTTTTGATGGCCATGTATCAGCTCGTCAGTATCCATAGTGGGAATAAAATTTAACCCGGACAAGCTAGTGTTATTCCCAGAGGTCCTTTTAAGCAATCTTCCTGTATCTTTCATCCTTTGGTACAGCTTTGTTTTTGGTAGGGCAGTAAGCACACTTACCATTGCGGTGACTATCCCGCTTTTCTGTATAAAGTCAATTTGCCTCTGGAATATGGATGCCTCGTCACTGTCAAATCCGACAATAAATCCACCCTGGACCTCCAACCCGATATTTTGAATGGCTTTAATCGAACTTGTCAGGTCCCTGTTCTTATTTTGAAATTTACCGCATTCTTCCAAGCTTGCCGCATCCGGTGTCTCAATCCCAATAAAGACTGTCGTAAAACCGGCATCCACCATCAGCCTCATGAGCTCTTCGTCATCAGCGATATTTATGGAAACCTGAGTATTAAAAGTTAAAGGGTGGTTATTGGCTTTCTGCCATTCTATAATGGCCGGCAGATAAACCTTTTTTAACTGGGCCTTATTTCCAATAAGATTATCGTCTACAAAAAATACCCCTGCGCACCAACCTTTCAGGCGCAGGGACTCCAGTTCATTTATCAGCTGCTCAGGCGTCTTTAGCCTTGGGACTCTGCCATTTAACTGCACAACATCACAAAACTCACAGTTGAAAGGGCATCCCCTTGATANNGCCTTGGTAATGTCCGGGAAACTATTGGCAACATACATCTTTTTAAGTGTGGAATTTTTAATGTCATTTATAACATCATCAAACATATCCTCCACTTCCCCTAAAACCAGATGGTCCACTTCAGGGAATTCTTCGTAGCCTGTCGTAAACAGAGGGCCGCCTGCTACTATGGGTTTGCCTAGTTTCTGGACCCTGGCTATCACTCTCTTTGAAGAATCTTTTTGCACTATCATCGCGCTTATAAAAACATAATCGGCCCATTTTATCTGTTCATCTTTTAAAATCTCACAATTCATGTCTATAAGTTTCTTCTCCCAGGTATCGGGAAGCATGGAACCGATAGTCATAAGCCCCAGCGGAGGAAAAGATGCTGCTTTTCCCAAGAGCTTTAGGACTTTTTTAAAACTCCAAAATGTATTTTCATAATCCGGATAAACCAATAATATTTTCATTAAATCAACTCCATGGATTTCCTGTTTTGTTTTTTTTTATTAATATTCTTCTTCTTATTAAATTGCCCTGGATATTTTTAAAATAATCTATCCTTAAGCGCTTAGCCAGGACAATTTTCCTTAAAAAATAAAATACTGTTAACAGTATAAACGATAATAATGAATTTTAGTTTTTATTAAGTAAAAAAATTGTAAAATTTTAAGTATTTGATTATAGGGAAAAAGACTTTTTTCTATCTGTGGACCTCACTCAATGCCGCAGCGCTTGAAGGGTGCCTGGAGATAAAGGCGCTAAAGAGTGCTGTATTATTGCTGATTGATATCTGATTATTTCCCGGATTTTACATGCCGGCCTGATTAATAATATTTTGCGTACACTTTTTTTAGGATCAATGCCTGCTTCTTTAATCATGCAACCCATGTTGCAACATATGAAATATCAGCACCTGAAAGTGGTGTGCTTATACCTGCTAAAACTTCTGCTGATTTTAATTTCTGCCAATGGCCTTCTATTGCAAGTTCCCGGCAGGTTAACTCGAAGTGGCACATGGCAATACCAATATCAATCATTTGCATGTCGACTCCAAAGGGGATTTTAGGATAATTTTTAGTCCTCTGTAAAAACAGATGAAATAATTTTGTATTTTTATCCTTAAGCATTCTCCAGGGCTGCTTGTTTGATGCAGAAGGAGCGATACTTACCATCTCAAGCGGCTTTGCGTAAACCGAAGCCTCTTCAATTGAAAGCGGCGTGGCAAAATTGCCATTAAAAAATGATTCGCTCCATTGTCTCCTGTGATTTGAGCGTGCCACGCCCCGTATTATCCTGTCAACCAGCGCTCTTCTTGCGCCTTCATAACCAAATGGGGTAACTGCAGGTATCATCTCATTGTCTGCGACATTGATTTTCTTTGCAAAACCCGCCTTGTTAAAGGTGCCTCCAAGCCAGCATGTACCAAAGCCGGCATCTGTCAAATACAATATTATCTTTTCAAGCGCAAATCCATAATCTACAAATTTTTCTGCCGCAATGGAAATTTTGCCGTCAGGGGTTGAGTCTTTTTTTACAGTTCCGGCAATAAAATTTTTTGCGCCATTTATCATGCCATAAGTGCCAAGGCTGCGGAGCTGATCCCTGTCAAGCTCTGCAGTTTCGATTATTTCAAATCTTATTTCTGAATTGAAAGGAGTCTGCATGTCCCCACTCATAAAATCCTTTATCGCGGATTTATCTTTTTTGGGTATAGCAAGATCTTTATAAGTCCTTATAGATTTTCTTTCTGATATTACTGCATCTATTGGTTTTGAAAAAAACATTTGCCTGGTCTCCCGGATAATAATTTTTAAAAAATCTGAAATATTTTTTGAAGTTCTATTGGCCATAATCGCATAATAACCACTACAGGTCAAGCGCAATACGGGCCGTCTTTATCCGGCAGCCCGTATATTTTAAAAATTTTTATAATAATTCTCTATCGAATACCTTAAACCATTCCCTGTTATTTGACTATAAATCTTGTTGCCAGCGCCTGCGCTACAAATGCAACAGCAAATAAAACACTTGAAATAATCATAAGCGGATGCAGCTGCCTGCCTTTACCCTTAAACAGCTTTATCAAAGTATAACTTATAAACCCGAACCCTATTCCGTATGAAATATTATAGGTGAAAGGCATTATGATAATAGTTAAAAATGCCGGTATCCCTATTTCAAAATCCTTAAAATCGATCTTTGAGATAACACTCATCATTAAAAACCCCACTATAATCAGGGCCGGAGCGGTAACAGGATATTTATAAGCTCCCTCGGCTGTCTGGACTCCCCCGCCGACTACTGCAATAAGCGGCGCAAAGAAAACAGAAAGCAGAAAGAGGACTCCGGTTGTCGTTGGCATGATCCCGGTCCTTCCGCCTTCGGACACGCCTGAAGCGCTTTCAATATAAGTGGTTATAGAGCTTGCGCCAAAAAGGCCTCCGACGATTGCAGCTCCTGAATCTACAAGCAGCACCCTGCGAAGTGATTTAAGATTGCCCTTTTCATCCAGCAGCCCGGCTTCTTCGCCGACACCTATTACGGTTCCCATGGTATCGAAAAAGTCCGTCATGAAAAGTGCAAAAATCATTATTATTGCTGCTATATTTACCGCCCCGTTACTCCAGACTGCGCCGGGGATATCTGCCTTAAAAAATAATGAAAAGCTCTGCGCTGTGGGCAGGCTTACAATTTGGGTTGGGAGTGGAATAATCCTGAATATCATACCCACTATAGTTGACCCGGCAATACCAATGAGGATGCCTCCCCTTACTTTATATGCAACAAGAATTACAGTCAGGATCAGGCCGAATGCAGCAAGCAGTGTATAGTTTGCTGTAAAATCTCCAAGTTTAACTGCCGTTGCAGGGTCCATGGCTACAAAGCCGGCCTCCTGGGCTCCAATAAAAGCAATGAACAAGCCTATGCCTACGCCTATTGCATATTTTAACCCCATTGGAATAGCGTTCATCAGGATCATTCGAAGTTTGGTCAAAACCATTATGAGGACAAGCAGGCCTTCTATAACGATTATTCCCATGGCTTGCTGCCAGGTCAGTCCGAGGCCAAGAATTATGGTAAAGGTAACCACTGCATTAATGCCCATGCCTGAGGCCAGCGCAAACGGCGTATTTGATACGAGCCCCATCATGATGCTCATTATCCCTGCGCCAAGGCAGGTTGACACTACAGCAGCCTCAAAAGGAATCCCTGTTGCGCCGCCGCTCGAAAGGATTGCAGGATTTACAAAAATGATGTAGGCCATTGTCATAAATGTGGTTATGCCTGCGACAATTTCCTTGCTGACTGTTGTATTTCTTTCCTTTAGCCTGAAATAACTCAAGTTTTGCCCCCTCCCCTTTTATTAAATATTTATAATAAGAAAATTATAATTTATTAGTAAAAGATATGGCTAATTATACTTAATTATATTTAAAAGTTTCAACAAAAAAATTTTTAGTTCTATATAATAATACTTAGCATGAACCGTAAAATTGTCGCAATTGATTTTGAAACTGCTAATGAGATGATTTCCAGCGCCTGCGCCCTGGGGATTGCTGTTATAGATGGAAACAAAATAACTGCTGTCAAACATTGGCTGATAAAACCCCCGGAGCTGCGTTTTAATTATTTTAATTCCTGCCTTCACAACATAACGGCAAAAGAGGTTGATAAGAAACCCGAGTTTTACCGCATCTGGCCTTCAATAAAAAAATATCTCGAAGGCAATATAATTATTGCACATAATGCCGGCTTTGATATGGCTGTTTTAAGGTCAATCCTCAGAGTTTACCAAATCGAAATACCGGAGCTATACTATGCCTGCACCGTCTGCCTTTCAAGAAAAGTTTGGAAGGGATTTGATAATTACAGGCTAAATACAGTTGCTGATAACCTTGCAATCAGTTTTCAGCACCATAATGCACGTGAGGATGCCTGCGCCTGTGCAAGAATTGCAATCACAGCCGCAGAGCATTTAAGGGCAGGCAGCTTTTTTGAGCTTATTGAAAAACTGCCGCTGAAAATAAACCGCCTGGAAGATATTTAAAGATAAATTGCAGTATTGCAATATTTTGCACTTTAGTTTATTATTATTTTCGTGATAGTTTTAGAAATGCCTGGTTTGATTTACGGCTGTAATTCCGGAAAGGACAATGCTTTAAAGAATTGGGTTTAAATTAATCTTTTTGAATAAAAATATTTAATTAAATAACAATGGGGAGTGTCCAAATGCCATACGTAAACACAAAAGAAATGCTGATAAAAGCACGGCAGCAGAAATATGTGGTCGGCGGATTTAATATCGTAAACCATACTTCGCTTGTGGCTGTCATTGAAGCTGCAAAGGAAAATAATTCGCCCGTTATCATACAGACATCCCAGAAAACAGTTAAGGAACTTGGCTATAAGGTATTGCCGGCAGTCATCAAAGAGCTTGCTAAAGAAACTGATGTCCCGATTGCAATGATACTTGACCATGGCACAGATACAGAAGTAATAAAAAATTGCGTCGAGTTTGGCTGGACTTCCGTTATGATTGACGGTTCCGCTTACCCATTTGAAAAAAATATAGAAATCACGAAAAAAATTACTGATATGGCCCATTCAAAAAATGTCACTGTTGAAGGTGAACTCGGGCATATTGGAGGAATAGAGGAACACATAAGTGTTGACAGTGATAAGGTACTGCTTACAGACCCTGAAAAAGTCTTAGAGTTTGCCGAAAGGACACAAATCGATTCCCTTGCAGTGGCAATAGGTACAAAACACGGTTTTTACGACATAAAATATGAGCTTGATTTTAACCGCCTTGGAAAGATAATGGACATCACTGATTTTCCAATTGTCATTCACGGATGCTCGGGTCTTGCGGAGAATGACTTAAACAGGCTGATTTCTTTCTGCCCTTCCAAAATGAATATATCCACGGAGATAAAACATATTTACATAGACTCCTGTAAAAAATATATTGAAGAACACCCGGATGAATATGAACCGGTAAAAAAGATAAGCTACGTGCAGCAGCAGGTAAAAGAACTTGTCAAAAAATACATGGATATTTTTGGAAGCACCGGAAAAGCCTGATAAAATCAGGAAAATAAATTATGACATTATTCGGAGCTGATACCAGTCATGCAAACCTATAAACCGAAATATGAATGTGACCTTCATTGCCATACTTTAAATTCCGATGGTAATGACACCGCGGAAGAGCTTGTTAAAAAAGCTGCTGAATTTAAAATGCGCGCAATAGCAATTGTGGATCACGACATTATGCCTGAAAAACCTTCTGGTATAAAAAGATATGCTGAAACTCTCGGTCTTAAGCTTGTGCAGGGCTGTGAATTTTCATGCGACACCTTTGTTGATGATGTGCATATTATAGGATATGAACTTGACTGGAAAAACCCTATGGTGCGCAAAGAAGAAGAAAAAGCAAAGCTTTCAAAATCAGAAGCCTATAGGGACTTGTGTCTGCTGCTTTCAAAAAAAGGCATGCCGATTGATTATGAGAATGAGATACTGAAATACATTGATATTGAGGGAAATCTCCAAAAGAGAAACCCGGATGATGTGCAGAGAAAACATATATTTGAGCTTATGGCATTTAAAGGATATTTTCCGTCATGGGAGAAGGCAAAACTTGCCGTAAGGGATAATCCCGGGTTTAATATA
>PMCC01000061.1:0-2432 GCA_003155275.1 Actinomycetota bacterium
GATAATGGCATAAAATTTATCCTTGCGATAGGTGGCGGCAGTGTAATAGATTCTGCAAAAACGATAGCGCTCGGCGTGCCTTATGATGGTGATGTGTGGGACTTTTTTATTGGAAAGGCTAAACCCAAAGACGCGATTGCGCTTGGCGTCATCCTTACAGTACCCGCTGCCGGAAGCGAATCAAGTGTTGTAACAGTCATTAAAAATGAAGGGACGCAGATGAAAAAAGGCTTGCACAGCCANNTATTTTACCCAGACAAAAAAAGCCGACCTGACAGACAGATTGTGTGAAGGCACGATGAGATGCATTATTGAAAACACTCCAATTGCGCTTGCAAATCCGAAGGATTATGACAGCCGCGCCGAAATTATGTGGGCAAGCACGATAGCCCACAACGGAATTCTTGGCACGGGCCGTGTTGAAGACTGGGGTTCCCATAAACTCGGCCACGAACTGGGCGCTGTCTACGGTGTGGCTCATGGAGCATCGCTTGCAGTAATATTCCCTGCATGGATGAAATATGTTTATAAGTACAATATCAAAAGATTCGTGCAATTTTCGTCCAGGGTCTGGGGAATCGATCCCTGTTTTGGCACAGATGAGGAAGTGGCTTTAAAAGGAATCGGCAGCCTTATTAAATTCTTCAGGGAGATAGGGCTTCCCGTTACATTAAAAGAACTCGGCATAACAGATGACAGGTTTGCGGAAATGGCCGAAAAAGAACTTCAGTGGGGTCCCATAGGAAATTTTATAAAACTTGGCAAAGAAGATATTATCAATATATTTGAAATTGCAAAATAAACACTGAAAGAACCGGCTTTTATTTAAATATGCCTTTTTTAGTGGCGCTTTACTAAGCATTAAAGAAAATTCAGGGTTTGCTATTTTGGGCTGTATTATGTTTTGCTGCCACAACATCTCTAATGGCAAACCCTGAATTTATATAAATCCTTTTTTTCTAATATGCGCTATTATTTTTAGTATTCCCTTTTATTTGTCCTATTTCCTCAATATATTCTTTGCCTTGTACTCGATCCAGTCAAGGTCAGTGTCCTTTGGAGCCGCGCCTGTATCAACTGCAGCTTTTGCAACTGCTGTTGCAACTGCCGGAAGCACCCTTGCATCAAAAGGTTTGGGTATTATATAGTCAGCTCTAATGTCATTTTCAACAATTGCAGCAAGAGCCCTGGCTGCAGCAAGCTTCATCTCCATATTTATGTCTGTTGCATTTGCGTCTAAAGCTCCCCGGAATACTCCCGGAAATGCGAGCACATTGTTTACCTGGTTTGGAAAATCTGAACGGCCTGTGGCAATAATCTCAATGCCGCACTGCTTTGCCAGCTCGGGCCTTATCTCGGGCTCAGGGTTTGCCATGGCAAAGATAATGGGTTTTTTCCTCATCGTGGCAACCATGTCAGGTGTCAGCTGATTTGCAGCTGATACACCTATAAACACATCTGCCCCTTTTACCGCATCCGGCAGACTGCCTTTCTGGTTGTCTTTATTGGTAAGAGAAGCTATTTCATCTTTTGCAAAATTTAAATCGCCCCTGCCCTTATGGATTATGCCTTTTGTATCACAAACCAATACGTTTTTAACGCCAAGCTTGGAAAGCAGCTTTATTATTGAATGGCCTGCTGCCCCTGCGCCGTTCATTACGATTTTTACCTTCAAAAGGTCAAGGCCATAGTGTTTAAGTGCATTAAACATCCCTGCAAGTGTTACAATGGCAGTTCCGTGCTGGTCATCATGAAATATTAGCATTTTGGTTTCTGCCTTTAGCCTGTTTTCTATTTCAAAGCATCTTGGAGCTGCTATATCCTCAAGATTTATTCCTGCAAAGGAGGGCTCTAAAAGCTTTACTGTTTGGACTATCAGGTCATTATCCTGGCTTTCTATGCATAGAGGAAATGCCGATACTCCGCCAAACTGCCTGAACAGTACGCATTTTCCTTCCATTACGGGCATGCCCGCCCTTGCGCCTATGTTGCCCAGGCCAAGTACTGCTGAGCCGTCTGATACGACAGCAATCATGTTTGCCCTTGCCGTGTAAGTGTTTAGCAGACTCGGATCTCTTGCGATCTCCCGGCACGGCTGTGCGACTCCGGGGGAATATGCAAGCGCAAGATCATGTTCGTTTTCTGTCTTTACTTTGGTTACTACGTCTATTTTTCCCTGTTTGTCTTTATGCAGAAGCAGTGATTCTTTGTAGATGTCCATATTTCTCCTTGTATAATAAGATAATAAAAAAATTTTAATCTTATACCAGTAATACTATCTTTTAAACTTCATCCTTTTAAAAATATAATCGGGTAGACTGCTGTAAAACGGCTATTATGCCGCCCTTTCATCCACTCATCAATACTTATATACCCAATATTGATTTTAGAAGAATTATATCTATAAATAAATAAATAACAATATGAGAAAG
>PMCC01000061.1:2443-12456 GCA_003155275.1 Actinomycetota bacterium
ATCAGTTCTTCAAACTTGGTTACAATCTGGGGATCAAACTGTTTTTTTGAACTTCTTTTTAATTCGCCCAATGCTTCATCCGGACTGACAGGCTTCCTGTAGGGTCGGCCCTTGGTCATTACATCATAAGCCTCAACAACCGCGATTATCCTTGCAGGTAAAGGTATTTTTGAGCCTTTCAGATGGTAAGGGTATCCTGTGCCGTCCCAATTCTCATGATGCGCCAGCACTGCATCTGCTATCATCACTAGTTCTGTTGAAGATTTTGCAATTCTGTAGCCTATCTCGGGATGCATTCTCATTATCTGCCATTCTTTTTCGACAAGCTTGGCCTTTTTGTTTAATATGCTTGCCTTTATGGCTGCCTTGCCGATATCATGGAAATCTGCAAACAGCGCAAGATTGTCCATATCAGCCTTTGATAGTTTTAGGGACCGGCCGAGGGAAAGTGCCAGCTTCTTTATCCTCTCATTTATTTCGAGGGTTCCAACACTCTTCTCATGAAGTTTCTTTTCAATTGAAGCAATAATATCACTTGAGACCTTTTTGCTCTGTATGAGCTTTTTCTGCTTCATAGATGTCTCAGCTGCTTTGAGAACACTCTCTATATTTTCTGCAGGCTTCATCTTGGTTGAATATCCGAGTGATATATTGAAAGGTATCTCGCCAGAACCTACCACACTGATTTTATTCTCTATCCTGGTAATTATCTCCCGGATTCCTTTTCCGTCGGTATTTGGAAGAAGAATAACGAATTCATCTCCGCCCCATCTTGCAAGTATATCTTCAGACCTGCATGATTTTTTCAGTATCTTTGAAAGGCCTTTGAGAAGTTCATCCCCCTCTTTATAGCCGTATGCGTCATTCACAAGCTTAAAGCCGTCAATATCGCAAATGATTACGCTTAAGGGGAGCTGTCTTTTCGTGTCAAGCCTTTTAAGTTCCTCATCAAAATATGACCTGTTGTAAAGCCCTGTCAGGTTATCGTGAAAACTCAGATACCTTAATTTTTCTTCAGTGCTTTTTCTTGCGGTGACATCCCTTAATATAAGGGTAAAAAACTGGCCTTTCTCTGATTCCCAATAAGTCTTTGAGATTTCCAGCGGTATTTTACGGCCATCTTTATTTCTCCCGACAGCTTCAATATATTTTTCTTTTGGACCGGATTTTGAACCGGTTGTATTTGCTAGTATGTCCTGAGGCAGAACTATGCTTATAGATTTGGCCAATACCTCAACTGATGAGTAACTGAAAATCTTTTCAGATGCTTTGTTCCAGAAAACGATTTTTCTTGATGAGTTTGTAACAATAATTGCATCTTTTATGAGATTGGTCAGGGTATAAAAAATATCCTCTAGTATAAGTTCCCGTTTGGTTAATTTAAAACTGTTTTTCAAAAGAGATTCCTCTTGTAAGTTAAGCCTGCCGATATGATTTATAAATTTTATTTGGTATTTTAGAAGCCCCCTGTATGACCCCGCTATAAAACCCTTTGTNNCTTTAAGTATAACACATATTTTTATAAAATAATGTAATAATTTTAAAAAATATGGATACATAGACAAAAAGATTTTTTGAAATATTTTAAAAATTTTTGTTGAATTAAATTTAAATTTCTTGTATATTTCGCTTTATTTTGCTATATAGAAAAATGTCAAACCTTTGGAACCAATTTAAGACAGTAGAAAGGAAATGTAAATGGAAGTAAGAATAGATGAGGAACTCTGTACAGGTTGCGGACTTTGTGAGGAAACTTGTCCGGATATATTCAAAATGGATGAAGATAAAGACATCGCTATCCTAATCAAGACTGATTATGATGAATATGATGAAGAATGCATTCAGGAGGCTTTAGAGAGCTGCCCATCTGAAGCTATTATAACTGACTGATAAAATTTCCTTAAATTGTCGGCATGGTGGATTCCTTNNTTTTAAAAAAAATAGTCCTGTTTTTATACAGGACTATTTTTTTTAACTTTTTTTAATTTTGGCCCCTTTTAATTTTGGCCCCTTTTGGTTTTAATCCTTTTTTGAATAATATAGATCCTGGAGCTTTTCCCCCATGGACCAGTACTGGTCGTTTGCATAACACAGGATGTTCATTTTTGAAAGGTCAGGTTCCTCCCTTTCATTCAAAAAAATAGGGGCAACATGCGAGGCAACAACTTCTGCAATGAACATATCATGGGTTTTCATTGGAATAATTTCCTTTACAATACATTCGAGGCGGATCGGGCATTGGGCTATAAGTGAAACATCGATTTTTTCGGCCGCTATTTTTGTAAACCCTGCCATTTTAAATTTGTCCACTTTGCTGCCATGCATATAACCGCATTTGTCAACCTGTTCCATTAATTCAACGGGTGCAATACAAAGCCCGAATTCTTTTCTTTCTGCTATTGTCCTGGCAGAATATTTACCTTTACCAATAACTATATTTACCATGTGGGGATGATGCTCTACAATTCCCACCCAGGACAGGGCAATTATATTATCAGTGCTATCGTCCCCCTTTTTAGCTCTGTGGGTTGCAAGCGTAACAGGCAGGGGCAGGATAAGGTTTTGAATTTTTTTTGTTAAAGCCATGAATTCTCCTTTATATTGGTTGTAGATATTTTTAAGAACGTTTTTAAAAAAATTTATAAATACTAAATCCCGGCTGTGTGAATGCCCTGCAATCAAAACCAAGGCAATTAAACTCCAGGCAATTAAAATCAGATTCTAAAGCCAGGACCCGATTATTGAAAACAAAACCCTTAAAAAAACATCTTTTTATTTGCAGCTATATCGTCTGCAAAAAACAGTTGCTGACTTTTTTTACAATTTCCCCTGGATTATCAGATTTGAATATAGCGGATCCAAGCACAAGTATATTGGCGCCGGCCTTAACTGCACCTGCAGCAGTATCGGGATTGATGCCACCGTCAACCTGGATGTCAATATTCCTGTAATCGCGGGAGTAGTTTGCATAATCCTTCAACATTCCCTTGAGTTTTTCTATTTTAACAAGCATCTCACCAAGAAATTCCTGTCCTCCAAAACCCGGGTTTACAGTCATTAGCAGCACCATATCAAGATAGCACAGGACATTTTCTATTATCGAAACAGGGGTAGACGGATTTAATGCCACTGCCGCTTTTAACCCTGATTTCTTTATGTGGCTCAGTGTCCAGGCGAGGTGCGGGCACTCCTCTGCATGCACACATATGAGATCAGCGCCACATTCAATAAAGCTGTCAAGATGCCTGTCGGGATTTTTTATCATCAGGTGAACATCAAGAAACATCCCGGTGAATTTTCGTATCCCACTTATTACAGGCTGCCCGATGCTGATGTTTTCAACAAAACAGCCATCCATAACATCCAGGTGAACTATTTCTATACCAAGATTTTCAATTTTTTTAATCTCGCTTCCAAGATTTAAAAAATCACAATCCAGTATGGAGGCAGCAATCTTATAGCGCTTGATGTCTTTTGACTTTTGCATCTATTTTTTCCTTGAAAAACCGGTTATTTTGGATAATAAATAAGTAACAATATTTCCGCCGGTAGTTAGCTTGGATTTAAATGACAGGCATTACCGAAAATTAAAATTTATTAAAACGTTAAAATTTTTCTGCCTTCTTTAATGTACTGGGTCAGGACCGGACCCATCGCCTTTACATCAATGCCCAGCCCCAGTAAATCCTGTGCAACTCCGTACATATTTGCGCATGTGATACAGGCTTCAAGCCTTATACCAACATCCTTTATCCTCTTCAGATATTCCTGAAGTTCATAATCATGGCTTATTAAATTTGCTGAAGGTCCCCAGATTATAAGGGTTATGTCATCCCACCAATTATTCAGTTTTGAATTTAATGTATACATAAAGACCATTCTTAATGCCAGATCCCTGTCATCGCTTGTCCAAACTATAACCAATTTATCTTTATATTCTTTCATTATGATCTTAGCTTTTTTGCCAATCCGAAAATTTATGTTGCCAGGGATAGCATTTTAAATATCCCTCTGCCGTCAAAAACATTATAAATTCCCCTATATATTCCATAGATTTTGACTGCTAAATATTCCGGCAATTATAGGCCCCCTCCATTCATTCATTACAGGGACTATGCCCATTTGCTGCATCTGGTCTAATTCGTCTATTACTTCCGGTGCCGCCCGGGTGCCGGTATATTTTATTTTTTTATGTCAATATTTATTATATCTTAAATTAAATTAAATTTATAAGAACTTGTCTTTTTAATAATCAGCACGGACTTTAAAATAACTATTGTTTGAAAACTGGTTAAAATTTTCAAAGAAATTAAAAGATATTCAATTAATGAAGTAGAAATATCTTAAACCATTATATATAATCAGAGCATTAGGATAGTTTCAATAAAAATCCAGAATAAAAATAAATAATCTCGTTTTTGTTATTATCGAACTTAATAAGAAACCAGGATACGGTGAATTCAAAATATTCTGAAAGATATTCCCGCCAAATATTATTTTATCCAATTGGTGAGGATGGACAAAAAAATTTACAAAAAGGCAGAGTCGCTGTAATAGGTTGCGGTGGATTAGGTTCAAATATAACCAATTGTCTGGCCAGGGCCGGGGTGGGGTTTATTAGAATTATTGACAAAGACATAGTTGAGCTCAGCAATCTCCAGAGGCAGCTGCTTTTTGATGAAAAAGATGCAGAAAAAAAATTGCCAAAAGCTTTTACTGCAAAGAGTAAGCTTAATTTGGTAAATTCAGATGTAGCGATAGAGGCAATTGTTGATGAAGTCAATACAAATAATATAGGGATGTTTTTACAGGGCATAGATTTAGTATTGGATGGCACAGATAATTTTGAAACCAGGTTTTTAATTAATGAAGAATGTGTAAAAAATAAAATTCCATGGATATACGGTTCTGTTGCCGCAAGTTATGGAATGGTTTGCAGCATTGTCCCAGAATCGGGATATTGCCTTAAATGCATATTTAAAGATCTGCCTGCAGATTTTATCGGCGCCAATTCAGGCAATGTTGGGATTCTTGGCTCTGCCGTAAGTGCCATAGCTTCCATTCAAACCACAGAAGCATTAAAAATATTAACCGGCAATATTTCTGCAATAACAAAAGGCCTTATAATTCTGGACATATGGGACTTGTCTCTCGAAATAATTGAGATAGAAAAAGATGATGGCTATAAATGTCCGGTTTGTAATTAATATTTTTTACTCTTTAATCCTGGCCAAAGTTCTTTTGAGCATTTTATCAGTATCCTGTAAATAACTCAGATGTAAGCTTAATTGTAACTTCCGGTTTTGCCGGATATTTATATTGTAATAATGGCATATAATCCTGGAAGGTAACCGGCATTTACCGCCGTTTAAAAATAATGTTTTTTTATAAAATTTTTTTTGATATAATTCTTTTTGTTAGAGTTCTATAATTTTCGAGGTCGGGTGTAATCCCCTACCGGCGGTAAAGTCCGCAAGCCTATCAGGGTATGGCCCAAAAAGGTTGACTTAGTTAAATTCTAAGACCGACAGTTAAAGTCTGGATGGGAGAAAATTTGTGACTTAGTGAATATTGTTTATTTATTTTAAGCCATGGATTTTTTCCATGGTTTTTGTTTTTTTTTAAGGGTGGAATTAAAGCGGTCCAAAAACAGGTATTGCCGCCATTGTGTTTTTGATTATACACAGGTTATATGGATATGATTATATAACCTTTAGCCTTATAACAGACTCAGTAGGGCGGATTTTATGGGTGGTTTTGTATAAAATAACAAATACAGATAATTAAGGCATTTTGCATAAAATAATAAATCCAAATAATTTGGGCAAGCAGCAAGAATGACAGGACCTGGAATAATTAAATATAATTTCTCAGAGGCAGACCATACATATATGAAGCTCGCTATAAAGCTTGCAGAAAAGGCTGCGGGCAATACTAGCCCTAATCCGATGGTGGGAGCTGTAATTGTTAGAGAAGGTAAGATCATTTCCACCGGATTCCATAAAAAAGCAGGAAGCCCTCATGCGGAAATTGAAGCGATAAATGCCTGCCCTGATTTAAGAGTGCTTGAGGGCGCAACAATGTATGTTACACTTGAGCCATGCTCGATTTTTGGACGGACGCCTCCTTGCACTGATACCCTGATAAGCCGCAGATTTGGTGAGGTTGTTGTTGGAAGTATCGATCCAAATCCTAAAATAAACGGCGGCGGCGTTGAGCAGCTGCGAAAAGCCGGGATTAAGACGAGATTTGGACTTTTTGAAGATATCATAGCAAAACAGAATGAAGTTTTCTTTAAATCTGTGGCAGGCAAAATGCCTTTTGTGGCACTAAAGATTGCTTCAAGCATAGACGGTAAAACAGCATTAAAGAATAAAAAATCAAAATGGATCACTTCCGCACCTGCAAGAGAGACGGTCCAGAAAATCAGGTATAGGTATGACTGTATCCTTACCGGTATAAATACTGTAATTGAGGATGACCCCTTGCTTTATCCGAGGTACTCGCAATATAATAGAAAAACCCCATTGCCTGACAAGAAGTTTTTCCGGGTTATCCTGGACTCCGGTTTGCGTATCGGCAGGGATTCAAACATTGTAAAAACAGCTCATGCAATCAGGACAATAATATTTACCAGGGCCGGTGAAATAATTGACTTGGAAAAAGCCGGCTACCTTGAAAAAGCAGGTATCAACATACTAAAGGCCAGTGGGCGCGATTTTCTTACCGGTACAGATGATACGGGCAATACAAGTAAAAAGAGCACATACCTTGACCTTAAGGAAGTGCTGGAAATATTATATACCCGGTATGAAATAACCTCAGTGCTTGTTGAGTCAGGGCCCGCGCTTATGACAGAATTTATAAGGCAGAATCTTGCCGATAAGTTTTATTTTTTCATTGCCCCCAAAATAATCGGNNATAAGATAACAAGAGTCGGGGGCGACATTTTTATAACCGCTTACCCAAAAAAAGCCGGTTCTGTAATCGTTTAAACCTGGTTGCAGTTGAAACAGCTGGAAGCAGCAAGCTCGACTGCAGCGGAATAAAACAGGCTAAAAGTAAAGGATTATAAAAGGATATAGATTTAAAAACGTGTATTCAGAAACCGTTGTGCAGTCGCAAAGGAGTTTATATGTTTACAGGCATAATTAAGGAAACAGGAATAATCACTGCTGTCAGGGAAAGTCCTGAGAGCAAAGAGGTTGCGATTTCATGCAGCTCAATACGCCCGGGTCTTTACATCGGTGATTCTGTTGCGGTGAATGGCTGCTGCCTGACAGTAAAGAAGCTAAGCAGTGAAGGATTTACTGCTGACATTTCTTACAGCACTTTAAACTCAACAACTTTTAAAAACGTAAGATCAGGCGAAGCTGTCAACCTGGAAGATTCCCTGAAGCTTTCAGACAAGCTTGGCGGGCACTTTGTGACAGGGCACATTGATACAACAATAAAATTTCTTGGTATAAAAAAAATCGGAAGTTCGTTTGAGCTGTCCCTGGAATTACCGCTGCAATACTATGCAAATATTGCTCCCAAAGGTTCCGTGGCTGTTGACGGTATAAGCCTTACGGTTGCTGAAACAGGAAGAGATTTTTTTACTGCGGCCATCATCCCCCATACATACGAAAACACCTGCCTGAGAATTAAAAAACCTGGGGAACTTATGAACCTGGAGATAGACCTGTTATCGAGATATGTAAACCGGTTATTAAAAGGACCTGGAGATGAAAACAATATTAATATAAGACAATTGCAATCAGACGCAGTATTAAAGGAGAAGCTTAAAAAACATGGATTCGTTAAGTAATAAAACATTTTACACTGTTGAAGAAGTACTAAAAGATGTGAAAAATGGAAAACTTATAATTATTGTAGATGACAGCTCTGCAGACAATGAGGGTGTTATTTTCCAGGCAGCCCAAAAAGCTCAGCAGGAGTCAGTTAATTTTTTTAATAATCACGGAAAAAGTTTTATCTATCTTCCATGTGAACAGGAAAGATTTGAGAAACTGGCAATTCCTGCAAATGCCATATCTGTTGATGCTTCGGCAAAAAAAGGAAGCGGGGCCTCTGCTGACGATAAGGTGCTGGCCATAACTTCTTTTGTAAACCCAAATTCAAAACCTTCAGACTTTATTGTCCCGGGCCATATTTTCCCGGTTAAATCCCAGGCAGGGGGGGTGCTTGTGCGGGCAGGGCACACAGAGGCCGCTGTCGACCTTGCAAAAATTGCAGGCCTTTATCCTGCCGGCATAATATGTGAAATAATAGAAGATGACGGTGAAATAGCCAGGCTTGAAGACCTTGTGGAATTAGCCGGGAAATTTGGCCTTAAAATCATAACCATTGAAGAGATTATAAGGTACAGGAAAGTAAAGGAAGTATTAATTGAAAGATGCTCCGAGATAGCTCTTCCTACAAAATGGGGAGTCTTTAAGACAATAACGTATAGGGCGCTAATTAATTCTGAAACGCATATTGCCTTTATTAAAGGCGAAATAAAAGACAAACCTGATGTGCCGGTGCGGGTACATTCACAGTGCCTGACTGGCGATACCTTCGGCTCGCAGAGGTGCGATTGTGGAGAACAGCTTGATGCGGCATTTAACTTTATCAATAAAAAGGGTTACGGAGTCATACTTTACATGGCCCAGGAGGGACGCGGAATAGGGCTGTGCAATAAAATGAAAGCATACGAACTTCAGGACAGGGGATTTGATACAGTTGAAGCAAACCTGGAGCTTGGCTTTGAAGCTGATATGCGTGATTACGGGATAGGGGCCCAGATTCTATCAGACCTTGGCCTTACTACAATACAGCTCCTGACAAATAACCCGAAAAAAATTGTGGGACTTCAAGGGTATGGTATAAAGATCACAAAAATCCTTCCGATTATCATCCCCCCGAATGAAAATAATATTAAATATCTTAAGACAAAAAAAGCAAAATTAAACCATATGCTTGATTTTGAAAAAGAAGAATAATAANNTGCTGCAAAAAGTATTATGTTTGTTATAACATATTTTTTGCTAAAAAATATTTCAGGAAAAATATATAAATAAAATAGCAATTTTATTAAACAAAAGGAGAAAAAAATGAAAACTTATGAAGGCAAGCTTGATGCAACAGGTTTAAAATTCGGGATAGTTATAAGCAGGTACAATGAGTTTATAACTTCAAAGCTTCTTGATGGGGCACTTGACTGCCTTACGCGGCACGGATGCAGCAAAGAAGGTATAGAAACTGCCTGGGTTCCGGGAGCTTTCGAAATCCCGTCTGCTGCGAAGATGATGGCACAGTCAAAAAAATATGATGCCGTTATATGCATCGGGGCAATACTAAAAGGTGATACGTCCCACAATGCATATATTGCAAACGAGGTTGTAAAAGGAATCTCACATATAAACCTTTCGATGGACTTCCCTGTTATCTTTGGCGTTATTACTCCGGATACCCTGGAGCAGGCCATAGAAAGGGCCGGGACAAAACTTGGAAACAGCGGCTGGCAGGCAGCACTAACGGCTATAGAAATGGCAAACCTGTATAAGGCCCTTGCAAAATAGAATAGCATAAAGTTTAAAAAGCTGTTTCCCTGCTTTTTGGCGGGAATAAAAAGTGTACTAATCCAAATTGATGCCGGGAAAAAAATTAGAAGTGCCTATTTTCACTTAGACACTTCTAATTTAATATTCCTATTAATTTTTTCAATTAATAAGTGCTTTCGCCGCGCCGGGAGAACCGGTATTAACCGATAAGTTTCTTGGCAACGTCTACAGCGCTTGATGCGTCAGGTGCGTAACCGTTTGCACCAATTGAATCCGCATATTCCTGTGTTAAAGGAGCGCCGCCGACCATGACTTTAACATCTTTGGTTGCTGCATCTGCCTTTAAAGCAATGATGACATCTTTCATGGACGGCATGGTAGTTGTAAGAAGAGCAGAAAGTCCGACGACTTTTGCGCCGCTTTTCTTTACTTCTTCAACAAACTTATCCCCTGGAACATCAACAC
>PMCC01000132.1 GCA_003155275.1 Actinomycetota bacterium
GAATGAAAAAAAAGTAATGACGAATACTATATTTTGATATCAACATATAGAGGAATCCGTTAAAAAGCCTACGGTTTACCAGCAACTGCCACTTCGGCCAAAAAGGCAGTTTAAAGAATATTCAAAATATATTACTTATCCATGACCGCAATTGCTCTTACGGGAGACCCGTCACGGCCTCTTATTTTTAAAGGCAAAGCAATAAATGTAAATTCCTGGTCTCCAATTTCCTCCATATTGACAAGACCTTCTACAATTAACACCGAGTTGCCTAAAAGGGTTTGGTGTATAATCGTCCAATCAGATATATTCGGGCATGGCACATCCATTCCTATGAGCTTAACCTTCTTTTGGGCAAACCATTTTGCCAGCTCAACAGAAATATACGGGGAATCGGAAAAAAATTCTTTTTGGTCCATTTTCTTATCCCATCCGGTATGTATCAGCAAGCTTAAACCTTTATCAATAAAATGCTCATATTTTAAGAGATCTGCCACCATGATGGCTTCCTTTGGTTTTTTATACGTCAGGTCAGCTTTTACAGCACGCACAATATATCTTGATAAATCAATCTTGTCGATGGTTTGGCCATCGTAAAAAAAATGAAAGGGCGCGTCTACATGCGTTCCCTGATGTGTTGATATGGTCAGCCTGGTGAGATTATAACCAAGGGTATCAAGGTTGCAGTGCTCCATGACTGAGCATTTCGGGTCCATGGGCATTGTAGGAGCACGGTCATATATCTCAGCAGTCAAATCAATAATTTTACCTGATATCACTTAAACCTCCAGACATAATAGTGTAATGAATTTTATTAGCAGGGCTTATTGCCCAATAATTATTTTGTTATTTATATAAGATTTTAAAAAATAATAAACTTAAAAATCCAATTCTTTATCTTTTGATGATACGGGCCTCTCCGCCGGCAGTTATCCGGGGGACAAAGGATTTTAAGTTTATATTTCCCTTTGTATCATTTATACGCTTCCGGCAAAGTTGGATGCTTCCCCCAGGCCTTCTGAACCCATTGCAAGATATCCTCCGTCAGCGTATATGTCTGTGCCGGTTATTAATATTGCATCATCGCTAAGCAGAAATGCCGCAACAGATGCTATCTCACTGGATTCTCCAAGCCTTCTGTTTAAATGGAACTTGCCCCAGACAGGCTCCCATTTCTCCCTGCCTTCACCGCAGGTTGCTTTTTCAACTTCGTCAGTCCAGACCCATCCTGGGCTTAAAGTATTGACTCTCACCAGAGGAGCGAGATCCATTGCAGCACACCGTGTAAGCTGGATTACTGCACCTTTTGCTGCATTATATGTCCACCTGTTTGGCTGCGCTATATGCCCTGAAATACTTGACATGTTTACTATCGCCCCGGGAGTGTCTTTGCCCCTTAATTTTACGTAATTCTGTATCATGGTGGCATATGCAATAGGGCCGGACTGCATTGTATGGATCCAATCCTCCCTGGTGGCATCCAACGCTTTTGCAGTAAATGGAAAAGCGTTATTAATAAGATAGTCCAGCTTTCCGAATTTACTGATGGCTGTTTGAAGTGTTTTTATGCAAAAACTTTCATCAGCCATATCACCGGCAAGGAAAAATACTTCTTTGTATTTCATGTTGAATTTTTCCATGGCAGCAGCGCCGTTTTTTTCGCTTCTGCCATTAAAAACTACCTTTACGCCTTCCTCCAAAAGCCTTTCAACGCATGCAAAACCTATGCCCCTGGAGCCTCCTGTGACAACTGCAACTTTTCCACTAAGTCCTTTCATTTTCTTATGCCTCCATTTAAATTTTAATAATAAATATCGTAATAATTTCGGAACACTTTTAACTTTAAATTTCTGTATTGATTGGATTTCGAATCTGAAACCTGTATCAATGCCAAGCGTAATACTTTTTTCTCATAATGACAGGAATACCGGATAATACTTTCCAACCCTGTTTTTTTGTGAACACTAAAAATCTTACTATTCGCACACAATGTCAAGCGGGATGTCCAATGCAATAGCAACTTTCTTCAAAGTATCTATATGGTCACCCAAGCCAAGCACCCCATGATGCGTGGGCCCAAAACTACTCCACTTATTTACAAATTCCCGGAGTCCGCAGGAAAATGCCACCCTGGAATTTGTGTCACCAAGCTTAAGTACAGGGCCGTCCAGGCATTTGCCTTTTACGGCGACCATCCTGTAACTGCCTGTTTCATCCTGGGTAAGCGCAAGCATGGTTACATCGCCAAACTCCGGATAGAATTGCGTAAGATATCCTCCTGTCGTCTTGCCGTGAAATACCTCTGAGATTTTCATAAGCGGTTTCTTTGAAACTGATACAGCCGGATCACCTGAGCCGCTGTGCCCAATAAGGCAAATGTCATTATTAAAATCCATGGAATACATTTCCGCAAGAGTGGCGCTTCCGCCAATGGTCCTAAGTATAGTCATGGCCAGAGCGGCTTTTATGTCACCTTCGACAGCAGAGGATATGCCTTCGTTTATAAGTATGGAAAAAGCTGGGTTTAAGGCTGAGAAAATTATGGCGTCTTCTCCTTTTGGGTCACCGGCATAGTGGCTAGCCATTGCTGTTACATTATATTTTAATGCAATACGTTCCAGGGCACAGATTATGGCAGGGAGGTCTCCAAGTTTTTTTTCTGAAGTATTTCCCTCAATATAAAAAGTATCAAGTACCATGTCAGCCATTTTGTCTGCATCTGCTGCAGATACCTTTGGCAGTTCATTTTTGATGTCATCCCATTCTATATACTGGGTATAGCAGCCAAGTTTCTTAAAAAGGTTGGTCTCGTCAATATATAAATCCATCATTCCAGGGTACGGGCGCCCAAGCAATGCAACACCGGTATTTCTAAGCCTGCAGCGAACGCCGGCAGCAAGGCACCATTTTTTAATTTCCCGATCGACCACATTATCGCCTTCAAGAAATCCGGTTATTACACCATACCGCTTGCCTGTACGCCTGCAAACGGCCACCATTTCAGGAACACATGCACAAGTAAAACCATTTCCAAGCCACTCATCGATTGTTGAAACAGCATCCATATCCAGTGACTTTATGCACTGTACATTTAAAAAAATAACCGGTACGTCCAAATCCTTGATTGCAGGCAATAGGTTTGCGGAAGGAGAATATGTTGCTGTATGGCAGAAAACGATGTCAACATCCTGGGAGCGAAACAATTGCCCGGCTTTAACTGATGTCTGTACAGTATCCACCAGCCCTGAGTCAACAAGGGTACAATAGTCTCCAAACTTATTAACCAGCTTATCATGATAGCTGATTATATTATCTTTTATTCCTTCAAATTGAGCCCAATAGGCATTGAGCCCTATTGTCATGAAACCGATTTTAGGTTTGGTTTCTATAAGGTTTTTGCTCATTTTTTACCCCTCACACTATATGATAATAAATATTTTTGGTTATTTCCCTGATTGTAAATTATAGTAACAATCCAGCAGGAAAGACAAATATAATCTTCTGTTCATGCCAAAAACAAATAGCTGCTATTTGTAAAAAACTCTATTATCAGCTTTTCACATCTAAAATGAAATTTATGCCTGATTTATTGATTTAACGCAAATTACTTTGTTTTGTCCTGACGCCATTCTCCGTTCCAGGCGGCAAGGCCTCCGTCAACTGAGATACTGGCCCCATTAATATAAGTTGCTTTATCTGAAGCTAAAAATACAATTAAATCTGCAACCTCAGAAGGTTCACCTACTCTTTTTGAAGGGTTGCTGTTACTAAAGCCATCTAATACTTCCTGTGTTGTCCCGGTCAAAAACATTTTTGTTTTTGTGGCGCTTGGGCAAACTGCATTTACCCTGATACCTTTACTCATGTAGTCAAGCGCCATACAGCGGGTTAAATTGTTTACTGCAGCCTTGGAAGCACAGTATACAGGCATATTATAACCACCTCTTTTCCCAGCCAGCGAAGAAATATTTATAATGCAGCCACTTTTCCTTTCCAGCATGCCAGGCAAAAAATATTTGCTTGCCATAAAGACGCCTTTTACATTGACATTCATTTGAAGATCGAAATCATCTTCAGGCACTTCATGCACCTCTCCACCGATAAAAACGGCAGCATTATTTACAAGGACATCACAACCCCCAATTTTGTCATTTGTGAATGCTACAAGAGTCAGGACGTCTTCCAGCTTTCCGGCATCGCATTGACAAAAATACAGTTTGCCGTTTTCTTCATATGCTTTGAGTTCATTAAGCATTTTTCCTGCAAGATCTGTTGTTCTTGAAGTAAAAACTACCTTGTCGCCCTGTTCTAAAAATTTCTGTACTGCCTGTCTTCCAATACCGGAGTTGCCGCCCGTGACTACTATTCTTTTTTCCATAATGACACCCTTTAAAATCCTGAATGACAAAGAACCCGAATTGTTTCAAATAAAATTCAAATGAAACTATATTGAAACCTTATTAAAAAACCCAATTAAAATTGTTTAAATTATAGAACCAGATTTCATATATTTAAAGTAAAAAATAACTGCTATAAATGCAGGAAATTGGACTTGCCAATGCCAGGGAAAAAAATAATAATAGTAGATACGTAATCAATAATAGCAAGGAGGGGTAAAAATGAGCCATAAAAATAAATACAAAGTTGCAATAGTCGGTATGAGCTTTGGCCTTGAGTTTATTCCAATTTTTCAAAGGCATCCAAATTCAGAGTTGGTGGCGATTTGCCAGAGGAACGAAGAAAACTTAAAAAGACTGGGGAAAATCTGGGGTGTTGAAAAACTGTATACCAGCTTTGATGAACTGATTATAGACAAAGACATCGATATAATTCATATAAATACACCCCCATACCTTCATGCAGACATGAGTGTTGCCGGTTTGATGGCAGGAAAGCATGTTGCCTGTACAATTCCAATGGCTCTGACTGTTGAGGACTGCCACAGAATCGTTATCGCGCAGCAGCAGTCAGGAAAACAGTACATGATGATGGAAACAGTTGTCTACAGCAGGGAGTTTTTATTCCTGAAAGAACTTTATAAAAAAGGCGAGCTGGGCAAATTGCAGTTTTTGAGAGGATCCCATCAGCAGGATATGACAGGGTGGCCGGCTTACTGGAACGGGTTTCCACCAATGCTCAATGCAACACATGCAATCTCCCCGACCCTATCTCTTGGAGATAATGAAGCCGAATATGTATCCTGCCTTGGTTCAGGGACTATTGAAAAAGAAATGATTGCAAACTATGGGTGCCCATTCTCAATCGAAACGACCCATATTAAATTCAAGGACTCAGACCTGGGAGCAGAAGTTACCCGTTCATTATATGCTGTTGCAAGACAATACAGGGAAAGTTTTGATGTGTATGGCTCAAAGAAGAGCTTTGAATGGAAGCAGACCGAAGATGGAAACCATTATATTCATGAAGGGGAAACAACAACACCCGTAAAAATACCCGATTACGGACATTTGCTGCCACTGGAAATAAGCGAATTTACTCAACAGGGAGTTTACGACAGCAAGGATAATCAGCATTTGTCATTTAAACAGGGGGGTGGCCACGGGGGTTCTCACCCGCACCTTGTTCACGAATTTCTTATGGCTTTGGTGGAAGACAGGCAGCCTTTCCCAAACGCTGTCAGGGCCGCAAACATTACGTGCAGCGGTATAATGTCCAATGAGTCTGCATTAAAAAATGGGGAGAAGATTAGTTTGCCCGGATGGACACACAAGGGGAGGTAGAATTATAAGAAATTCAATAACCAATGCAGGACAAATGGCTGGGGTTTTAATTCTTAAGCAATTATCTTTCGAAAATGGTTTTTTTAAATTTACTTAAATTCGGTTAAAATGGGGAAGTTATTTTAAGAAAACTGTTGATATAATAAAATTTGGTTGACAAAAATAGCATAAAACCGGGTTAAAAATAAAGGGCCGATGAGGGTTTTCCTCATTGGCCCAAAATGTTCAATCAAAAAACAATCTCTTAAAAAAACGCTCAACCTAAAAATACCGGCACAAAGTGTTTCTTGCTTATTTAATTTGGGATAATTTATCAAATGCTGGTTTTAACACCGGGTACAGCTCCTTATATACTTCAAATAATCCATTATATACCCTGCTGTTTTCCGGCTCCGGGAGGACCTCTGTTTCGACTTTTAAGATATTTGTGGCTTCCTCAACACTTCCCCAAATTCCGACTCCTGCTCCAGCAACAAGTACTGCTCCGTAAGCGCCGCCTTCCTTGTTGCCGCTGACAGTTTTGACGGGTAATTGGAATATGTCTGCAATTATTTTTCGCCACAAAAGACTGCCTGAGCCTCCACCTGATATCCTGATCTCTTTCACTGAAAGATTTGCATCCATCGTCACAATCATCTCATAAATCTGTTTCAAGCTGAATGAAACACCTTCCATTATGCTTCTGGTAAAATCACTATGTTTGTGGCGAAGGGTAACTCCCAGAAATACGCCACTGGCGTTGGGGTCCGGATATGGGCATCTTTCCCCGATCAGGTAAGGTAAAAAGACGAGATTATTGCTTCCCGGAGGTGATTCTTTCTCAATTGCATCTTCAAGTATTGAATAAACATTCGTATTAGTGGCTTTGGCAGCCTCCAGCTCATTTTTACACATATTGTTTTTAAACCATTGAAGTGAACCGCCTGCTGCAAGCGTAACGCCCATTATATGCCATTTATTAGGCGCGTTATTGCAAAAAACCTGGAACTTTCCGGTTGAGTTAAATTTAAAGCTGTTTAGTCCCATAGCGATAATTCCCGCAGTTCCAATTGTAAGTCCGAGGATCCCTTCTTTAATCAACCCTGTACCGGTAGTCTGGATAACTGAATCTCCTCCCCCTCCGGCAACAGGCGTTCTCTCGGGCAGTCCGGTAGATTCGAAAACCTCATTTGTGGAAAACCCGGTAATTTCTGGTGATTCGTAGCACTTGGGCAACAGGTTTATGTCTATTCCAAGTTTTTGCAGAAGAGACTCGCTCCATTTTCTGTTTTTTACATCAAAAAGGCCTGTTCCTGATGCATCTGAAACCTCAGTTGCAATAACCCCAGTCATCCTGTATCTGATATAGTCTTTGGGATTTAAAAAAATAGTTGCTTTTTCATAGTTTTGAGGTTCCTGCTCTTTTAACCACAATATTTTTCCGCCGGTATAGCCGGGCAGCATGCTGTTGTTTGTATAATTTAAGAGCTGGCTTGCACCGCCGGCAGCCTCTATTATTTCCATACATTGCTTGAGGGTCCTCTGGTCATTCCAGAGGAATGCCGGTCTTATGACTTGATGATTTTTGTCCAAAGCAACAAGGCCGTGCATCTGCCCGGACAAACCCACACCTTTAATTGAATCAGGAGCAATATTACTTTCCCGGATCGCCTTTTTTATGGTATTGACTGTTGCGTTCCACCAGTCAGAAGGATTTTGTTCCGCCCAGCCGGGTTGAGGCGTATAAAGAGGATACTCTTCTGTGGCTGAGGCAAGCAGGTTTCCCTCACTGTCAACAACTATTGATTTGCAGGCTGAAGTGCCTATGTCAATCCCTAATATACATTCCTTTGCCATATTCCCACCTCGCATCATTGTAAGAAATATATTATTATAAATAACGGATACTGACGAGTTTTATAAGCAATTATAGGTAGCGAACCCTGACGTGTTTTATAAGAAGGTATTCATACAAACCTTCCGGGCCATGTTCGTGGCCGAAACCACTGTCTTTCCATCCTCCATAGGGAGCATTGATTACGCCTGCGTCCACATTGTTTATTGCAACATTGCCGGCATCTATTTTTTTTGATAAATAATCTGCAAGCTTTAAGCTGTCAGTAAACACTATTGCAGCGAGTCCATAAACAGAATCATTGGAAAGCTTTACTGCTTCCTCATAAGTTTTAAAAGGCATAACTCCAACCACCGGCCCGAAAGTCTCCTCCTGCATTACAAGCATGCTGTGATTTACATCCCTTAAAATAGTCGGTTCAAAATAATATCCCTTTTCAAATTTATCACCTGAAGGTTTTTTACCGCCGCAGGCGATTTTTGCGCCCTTTGAAACAGCATCTTCTATATGGCTTATTGCAGTTTTAACTCCTCCGGCAGTGCACATCGGTCCGAGGTCACACTCATCTTTTAACCCGTCACCAATTTTAAGTTTTTTGGTTTCCTCAACAAATTTTTTCATAAATTCTTCATAAATATCATCTTCTACATATATTCGGTTTATTGCTATGCAAATCTGTCCCATATTCCTAAACGAACGCCTTACTGCACCCTTTACTGCCATGTCAAGGTTGCAATCCTTGCATATAACTGCCGGAAGGCTTCCCCCAAGCTCAACGGAAACTTTTTTAAAAGTGTCGATGCATCCCTTTAAAACCTCTCTGCCGGTTTCAGTGGAACCTGTAAATGCAACTTTTTTAACGATCTTGCTGCTAAATAGTGTGGGCCCTATTTCTGCGCCAGAACCTGTTATCGCATTTACAACTCCTGCAGGCAAACCTGCGTCATCAAGGCATTTTACAAAAGCAAGTGGAGAAAGAGGTGTTTCGGATGGAAGTTTTGCAACGATTGTGCAGCCTGCTGCCAAAGCCCCACCTATTTTCCAGGCCAGCAGCTCAATGGGATAATTCCAGGGTGAGATAGCTGCAGCAACCGCAACAGGTTGGTATATTACCCTGCTTTCAATGTCCTCTTCTTCATTGGCTATGATCCTGCCATAAATCCTTTCGCCCTCTTCGGCATAATACCTTAAAATCTTTGCCCCTTTTTCAACCTCGCCTGCAGCCTCCTTGTAAGGCTTGCCTTGCTCCATAGTCATTAATTTTGCAATTTCATCAACTCTCTCAAATACAATATCGCTAGCTTTTCTAAGATATGCTCCTCTCTTGGCAGGGGAGAGGCTGGACCAGCCGTCAAATGCTTTTTCGGCCGCTTTTATGGCTTTCTGGACATCTTCCTTAT
>PMCC01000152.1 GCA_003155275.1 Actinomycetota bacterium
ACAAAGATATCCTGGAGAGTTATGATCTCTCCTTCCATTCCCTGCACCTCAACCACTTTCACGATTTTTCTTGTCCCGTCTTTCATCCTGTTAAGGTGGACTATAAGATTTATGGCAGAAGCGACCTGCTCCCTTATGGCCCTTACCGGAAGATCAACTCCGGCCATCAGGACCATAGTTTCAAGCCTTGAAAGCACGTCTCTTGGTGAATTTGCATGGACAGTGCTTAGACTGCCGTCATGGCCGGTGTTCATGGCCTNNCCTACAATTATCCTGTCAGGCCTCATACGCAATGCGTTTCTTACAAGATCCCTTATAGATACTGCTCCTTTGCCTTCTATATTTGGCGGCCTTGATTCAATCCTTATTACATGGTGCTGGTTTAGCTGCAATTCTGCCGCATCCTCGATTGTTATTATCCTTTCATCATTTGGTATGAATGACGATAACACATTAAGCATAGTTGTTTTTCCGGTGCCGGTGCCTCCTGAAACAAGCATATTGATTCTGCCGATTACGCAGTTTCTTAAAAAGTCCGCAGTTTTTCTGCTGCAGGTCCCCATCTGGATCAGATCCTCAATTGTGAAAGGGTCAGCTGAAAACTTCCTTATCGTCATCGCGGGGCCGTTAAGCACAAGCGGGTTTATAATTATATTTACTCTTGAGCCATCAGGAAGCCTTGCGTCGACATAGGGTGAAGATTCATCAACTCTTCTGCCGATTTTACTTACAATCTTATCGATTATCCTCATCAAATGATTTTCATCAAGAAAAGTCTTTCCGGTCCTCACTATCTTTCCGAATTTTTCAATATATATGGTTGAAGGATTATTGACCATGATTTCCGTAACATCTTTATCCCTGAGGAACTCTTCAATGGGCCCAAACCCTACTATATCATCAATGATTTCTGATATTATTCTGCTTTTTTCTTCATGAGTAAGAGGAAACTCATTTTCAAACACGTGCTGTTGCGCGCTTGCCGAGACTTTTGTCTTTAGCTCATGATCGCTTATATTTTTTCTGAAAATTATATCCGACAGTTCTTCTATAAGCCTTCCGTGGATGTCTTTCTTGATCTCATCGATTTTTTTTGACCGGAGTGAAAGTGTTTCTCCACTACTATTTATAGAAAATTTATTTTCCACTTCCTGAAGATTCCTGATTTTTTCCTGGAGTCCCATTTACTTCCCTTTAATCTTAAATTTTTTTAAATCTTACTTTTTACTTTTTTTGGAATTATAATATCGAGCATTTTAAAAATACTTAACCCTACAGATGATTTAGGCGCACTCATTACTACAGGTATCCCTTTATTTACACTTATCGGTACTATCCGGTCGCTGGGTATTTTAACATCGATTGTTCTCTGTATTGTTTTTTCTATCTCATCTATTTCAAAGTCCACCTTGCTGTCGGCTCTGTTAAGTATGATGAATGTCTTTTCTTTCGGGTATCCAAGTCTTTCAAGAAGCTGAAGGCATATTTTCAGATTTTTTATACTGGGGACCTCTTTTGTCGCCATCAGGAACATATAATCTATTCCTTCCATAATCGATATCACAGAATCCTTAAATCCGAAAGGAGCATCAATTATAAGGTAATCGCACATCCTTTTTAAGCCCTCAAAGACTTTCAGTGATGCTTCGACACCGATTGATTCACCCTGCGAAGGATCTATTGGCCCGGGCATTATTTTTATCCCTGAGCTGTGCGCAGTCAATAATATTTTTAAGTTTTCCTCATCAAATTTATTTATCGCCAGCAGATCATATATTGTATTTTTTGGGTAAATATTAAGCATCAGTGCAACATCCCCGAATTGATACTTTAAATCATATAAAACAACTTCTTTTTTTGTTAAAGCCTTTAATGCAATAGCAAAATTAACTGACAAAAAGGTATTGCCTGAACCACCCTTTGTACTGAAAAACATTATCTTTTTACATACTCTTACAGCATCCTGCGCCTCACTGATATTATTATCTGTGAATACATACTCGGCCCTTTTAAAAGACTCCTTCAAATCTGCTTCCTTAACGGGATATTCAAGGACATCATGTATATTTAACTTAATTGCCGCTTTTAAAACCTCAGCTGAAAGGTCCTGTGTAAGAAGTATTATCTTTATATAATTCAATGAATTGCTGTAATGTTTTAGAAGACTCTCCAAGTCCTTGAGATTATAAGTCGGTCCTATAATTGCAATTATCGGTATGCGCTTCATCAGTATCACTTCAAAATCATAGATCTCATTGCTGTATTTTGTTGAGCCTACATCTGGAAACAATTCCAGCATGGCAAGAGTCCTGTCAACACTTTTCTTATCTTTATCAATTACTACAACCGGGATCTTTTTCATTAATAACCTCATAAGTTTCTGTTCTCATTAATATGCTTAAAGCCTTAATTAGAAATATTAAAATAAGTCCTGCCTGGAGTCTCCTGCTCATTTAAGCCTTTTAACGGCATCAGCGCAAACCAGACTTTTCCAAGCTCCTGTGCAAAAATCAATTTCTCAGCCTGTTCAGGAGTAACAGCAAGAGTAACAGTCTTGAAAACCTCCGGTCCGGCGTTTTTTGCATTGGCTGCGGCGCTGCTTCCCGTCGTATCATTGTTTTGCGGCGAACTTACAACATTTACTCCAACGCTTAGAACCTGGACGTTCCAGAGAAGTATCTTGGTAAGAGGGTAAACGACATATTCATTATCTCCCATTATTTCTTCAGCTTTTTTTGCAGTATCACTTAAGCTGAAAAAACCGAATCCGGTTGTACTCTGGGAAGCATTGGTCGCCTGTTCGGCTGTTGCTCCCTGACCGGTGGCGGTGTTACTACCCTGGCTGTCTTTCAAGATCTGGTTCATTAACCCTTCTTTTGTTAAAAGAACATTATCTCCAGCAGGTTCAAATGTTGCAATAAGGCTTACCTTGTCGCCAGATTTTACATAATTTGATACCCCCCTGACTTCATCATACGGTACTGAAACTGCCATTAAACCGTCAGGAACAACAAAAGCCAGATTGACATCTTCTATCTTCATAAGTTTTAAAGGGGTAAGCTGCTCGCCTTTGCTTATCTGCTCAATGGTTATATAGCCATTGTATTTATCAAGACTGTCCATTGCCCCTTCAGCAATATATTTACTCGGTACCTGCTTTATCTCGACAAATTTTTCGGAAATCAACAGATCCGCTGAGATATCTTTCGGTACTGTTTTTGCCGCCACAAGAACACTTACCAGTTCATTTTGTTTTTCTGCTGATGTCCTGACATTATTAAGATATATCATTACGCCAAAGACCGCCGCGATGCCGAAAACTATAGCCAGTATCAATAAAACTATCCTGATTTTCATACATTACCGCCTTTTAAAAAACAATTAAAAATAAATTGAACAATCTAATAATATATATCGGCAAGTTTTAAGATTTGTTTAGAATAATTTTAAAAAATTTGAAGATTTTCCCAAGGGCTAACAAAGTTTCTTTTTTCAGATCCAATGCGATAATGGCTGCAGCTCCAATATTAATATATTGGGTGTTAATAACCACATTATTTCTCGAGTCTCATTGTAGCAGTGCCTTTAAGCGTAATGTTCCCCCAATTGTGCACGAAAGGTATATTTAAGTCTACTGCTTTTCCCGTCACTTCAACCGTTACAGGATTACCCTTGCCTGTTCCTGAGGACTTGGTAGCGCTAATAATAAAACCCGGAGGAGCATAAGCCTTAACTTTATCTTCAGTAAATAGCCCGACAGATGCAAGTCTTGCACCTTCCCTTGCCGCATTGTTTATTACAATCCAGTTATTAAATGCGATTCCAAACTGGGAAATACCAAATACAATTGCAACCAGCAGGGGCAGAAGCAAAGCAAATTCTACGGCTGCGGCGCCACTCTGATTTTTACCTTTTTTTAAAAAAACTCTTGTTAGAATATTTGATATTTTGCTTTTCATTTTTATATTAAACCAATTATTTTTATTACTTAATCAGCCGGACAGAATTCAAAGGAAGACTTTGCAGTTCATTTGTCCCACTTTGGATCGTCAAACTGCTTCCATTAATATTTACTGTGTTTCCTATTACTCTTCCGTCAACAGTTTGGCTGGAGCCGTTCATAATAATAGTCCCTTTTGGGGCATAAAGTATACCATCTAATTCGATACTGGAGCCATTAACTGTAATATCGCCGTTTTTTGAATAAAAACACACTGCGTCACTTGTCGATTGGTTAAGGTTACTTCCGTTGAAAATTATATTTCCTGTTGCCAATATACATCCTTTGCCAACGAAACTACTGCCATTGATTGTTACATTGCCATTTACGTATATTGATNNCTGCATTGGGAACCCTATTATCTATATGAATCTGGCTTCCATTGACTGTGATCGTCCCCATCGCTTCGCATGCACCCGTTATAGTAATATTTGAACCATTTGCAATAAAATTTTGATTTGTATGGGAGCTGCCTCCTACATACTGGCTGCTTCCATTAAGAATTAATGTGGTATTTGTGCTTCCTGAAAAAAGGGTATAATCAAATGCACCGCCCATGCTTTCCTTTATTGCAGCAGCAACAGGATGTACATTTGTACTAACCAAACCAAAAACTTTTGCAAAAGTGTATGTAACCTCTTTGGTACCGGCAATATTTATTGTATCGTTATTTGTATTAGTTTTGGAAAAATTAATTTGAATATCTGAAGGTTGGTATCCGTTTAATTGAACATAGTTGTTTGCTGCAGTAGTAGCTTGTGAAGTGTTAGGTAAATCCTGGGCGCCTGCAAGGCATGCAGCATCTATTGCATTTTGCAGTTTCTGCTTTTCTGAAGCGACCATACCTATATCCACAACAAAAGCAGTGAAACCAAGGAGGACAGTCATCAGTAAAGCTACAACTACAACGACAACACCTTTTTCACCTTTTAAAATATTGCGACTCACTTTTTTTACTTCCCTTTAGAACACGATATCTGGCGATACTTAAAACCGTACCACCAGATATCAATATCACATTCCTGTATCCATGAATACCAGATAATAAGGCTCATTATTAGCCAATAGCCGTCTTGACGGCCTGGAATTTTCCTGCAAGACCAAGGCCCAATGCGGTAACTGCTGCTATTATTACAACTGCGATCAAGGCAACCATCAATGCATACTCTACTGCTGTTGCGCCTTTCTCATTTTTAGCTGGGTATAAGACCCTGCCTGCATAATATACGACTTTGTTTAAAAACTTCTTCATCATT
>PMCC01000128.1:0-209 GCA_003155275.1 Actinomycetota bacterium
CTGAGTAATTGCGCATTGCCAATAAAATAAGTTTCTGCTGCCTCGTTTACCAGTTTGATTGCCTGCGCTTCGCCTTCTGCTTCAAGAATCTTGGCCTGCCTGATACCCTCTGCCTTCTTGATTTCTCCCCTTTTTACACCATCCGCATTTGTTTCCGCAGCTGTTGCAAAGTCAATAGCAGCGACCATCTCATTTTGCGCTTTGACAAC
>PMCC01000128.1:278-2578 GCA_003155275.1 Actinomycetota bacterium
ACATTATACATCGAGTTTTTTACGCTTTCCTCGTCAGACCGCACCTTTAAGTAAACCTGTGCATCCACAGTTGCATTCAAATTGTCATTGGTTATTATAACCTGCGGGTCAGCATTGAATAGCTGCTCCCTGATATCAACAAGATACATCCTTTGAATGAAAACCATAATCCAGTGAAACCCGGGCTGAGCATAACCTGTATATTTACCAAGTGTCTCTATCAGGCCCCGGTGTGTCGGTCTTACGATCCTTATTCCAATCAGGAAAATGAAAAACAAAACTGCTGCGACTATGATTATCGCCCTGGCTAAAACGCTCATATAAACCTCCTTTGCAGGTATTATTAAATTTCAGATTATTCCTGCGGACTTTAATTGTATCACAATTTTACAATTTCCTCAGCAAATGCCATCAGTTTTTCGTTATATCCGGTTTCAAGAGGCCCTTTTATCCCAAGTGACTTAACCTTAAAATCGCCTGTTGCTTTAAGCATGCCTTTTGAGTTTAAAACTGATTCCATTTTTTTAAGGCCTATTGTCCGCGGATCCATATAAGTTGTCATGAGGGCGTAATAAGTTTGGCTTTTTGGCGGGGTAAAACTGCTTATAAAATCCTTAACATTTGTAGGAAGGCTGAATTTACGGGTAGGGGAGCTGAATATATATAAGTCAGCATCTGGGATTATCTCGGTTGGTTTTTCCATAATTGAAAACAACCTAACATCCTGGTTTTTTTTAATCAGGATTTCTGCAAGTTCTTCAACAACTTTTTTCCCATTCCCGAACCATGACGCATAAAGTATATTTATTTTCATAGCTTTACCTTCTTTCTGTTAAAATTAAATATTTGTTTTTATATTCTACTATTAAAAAAATAATAATGCTTTGTCAAACTAATTTAGCAGCAATTAAAATTCACAATTAACATTTGACAAAAACTCCAAATTGGTTTATAAATACCTGTTCTCTTATGTTTTATGGTATTTATGGTTTCGAGTTAGTGTGCTTACTGCAAGCTGCCCCTCAAAAAAATATTATCAGGTTCATAGAGGATAAATAATATTTGGAAAGGAGGTATAAAATGCAAACTAACACGCTATATGTGGGAAATCTGAAAAACCCTACAGATTACGAACAGATAACTAAATTGTTTTCCCCATACGGGAAAGTTGTTGGAATCAAAATTAATACAAACAGAGATTTTGGTTTTGTCAGCATGTCAAGTAATTCCCAGGCAAAAAATGCAAAAGAAGCTTTGGATTGTTCAAACTTCAAAGGGAATTTTATCAGGGTGATTTTCAGCCATACGGGCTGAAACAGGACCGGCAATAAAGACCGGTAAATTTAATAAAAAGCATTACCTTAAATGAGACTTCATAAAATTATGAGGTCTTTATTTTTTTTATATGCATGTCATTACATTGCCGCCGCTCACTGGCAGGAATGCGCCGGTAATAAATCCGGCCAGATCTGAGGCCAAAAAACAGACCGCATTTGCAATATCAGTATCTGTTCCTCTTCTTCTCATGGGCACTTTTTCAATATATGGAAAATCCTGGTTAATGTTTGCCTCACTTCCGTCAGTATTGCGGCACCCGTCGCTGATGACCCAGCCCGGAGCGACCTGGTTTACCGTAATGTTATATTGTCCGACCTCTCTTGCCAAAACCCTCAATACACCGTCCATACCGCGCTTCCCGGACACATATGCTGATTGCGTTATGAAATTTTGAACTGCGCATTCAGTATTGATGCCAATGACTCTTCCATAGTTTTGTTTTATCATATCGGGCACGAATACCTTTGCCATATAAACATTATGCATGACGCTTGATTTGAACTGGTTCTCATAGTCCTTCGGCGGTTGTTTTAAAACGGTTGTCCATTCCTCAACCTGTATTACCGCATTATTGACAATGATATCGGTGATTCCCAGTTTGCCCATGACTTCGTTCTTCATTGCTATAATCGAGTCAGGGTTTGTAACATCTGCAAAAACTGCAGTTGCCCTGACGCCGTATTTCTTCTCGATTTCATTTTTTAATTCAGCAGCAAAATCTTTTTTATTGTAATAACAAATTGCGACATTTGCACCGCATTCTGCCAATGAATGTATCATAGTGCGCCCAAGCTCTCCAGTGGCGCCAGTGACAACAGCAGTCTTGTTTGTTAAATCAATTTTCATTGGGCTCCCTCTCTATGCATTAATAACTTATCTATAAACTAAAACCAGCTGCCTATCTTGGATTTCTGCTGCATAATAACACATAAGGAATAAGCCATTTAGATTTACACCAATCA
>PMCC01000028.1 GCA_003155275.1 Actinomycetota bacterium
TGGAATTAAGTGCAATATCATACATTGCACTTAATTCCATACCTACCCTGTGGGATACAAAATCCCATCCTCTGCCCATTCCAATCAAATCATTATGAGCAACTGAACCTGCCCACATTATTTCCGCCCTTGCATCATAATTGCCTGGCTCTTTAAATACGACAGGACCATTTTTAATGACTGATTTCATTACTGCTTCACATAATTTGTCTGATAAATCCACATTTGTTGTCCTTGAAAAATACCTTTCCATTACATGGGCAAGTATATCTACAACTCCGCAGGCAGTCTCAAATGGAGGAAGGTTAAGCGTAAATTCAGGATTTAAAATTGCAAATTTCGGGCGAATAAGATCATTATTTTCATTTACTACATCTCTTTTCCACATACCATCTTCATTTGTCACTACTGAATATCTGCTTGTCTCAGAACCGGCAGCAGGAATTGTTAAAATAACCCCAATTGGTAAAGCTGTTTGTGGAACAGCTTTAGATTCTGCAAAATCCCAGACATCCCCACTGTATGGAACGCCTACTGCGATAGCTTTTGCTGAATCAATTACACTTCCTCCGCCGATTGCCAAAATAATATCAGCTTTTGCATTTCGGCAAATCTTAATACCTTCCCTTACGTGGCTTATAACAGGATTCGGTTTAACACCCCCCTGCTCAATAACCTCAAACCCTCCATCCTTGAGCAGTTTAATTACCTTATCGTAAAGGCCTGATTTTTTTATACTTCCCATTCCATAATGCAGGAATACCTTTTTTCCTCCAAGCCTCTTAATTTCAGAAGTTAAATTCTTTTCTGCTCCTTTACCAAAAATCACACGTGAAGCTCCGTCAAATGTAAAATTTTCCATTATTGCCTCCTATTTTTAATACCAAATCCTTATTTCGTTAAATATCCCATTGCTTTTAAACCAATAAGCGCAATCTCTTCATCCTGTTCCTGAGTGCCCCCGCTTACCCCTACTGCACCCATGGGGTTTTTTGATTCTGGTTTAAAGTATACAGGAATTCCACCTTTAAAGCCTGTCTCACAGGCGCCTGCCCAATATGATGATTCTATTTTTAGCTCAAGAATGAGCTTATGCGCATTTCCTGTTGAATCCTTAAGGCTTACCGCAGTAGTGGCTTTTGCTCTTGAAAGGTTTATTGAATGAATCTTTGTATCATCCATTTTTGCAAGCAAGATAATATTATTTGCGCAATCAACCATACAGAAACAAAGATCAATTTCCAGTTGTCTTGCTTTCTCTTCCATTGCTGTTAAAGCTTTTTTTGCGTCAGCGAATGTTAAGGTTTCCATGTTTTTCATTTGCTTCCCTTAATTAGTATATTAAATTTAATTTGAATTTTTTTCTCTTCCAATAATTCTACGTTATAAACTTGTATAAGAGGTCCAATACCTCCGACTCTTCCTAATATCTTTCAATTTTTTCATAAAAACTCTATCAAAATAAATTATTTTGGTTCTGGAAAAATTTTATGGGGTGCTCCTATATCTTTACAGTTTCCTATTTCCCATATAACTCCAAATTCTTTTTGTGTATCCAGAAACACATGCCAATCTTCCTCCTTATATCTGCCTTCCTGTAATATATAGATCCCTTTTTTTGCAAACATTTCTTTGGCTTTAGGTATATCTGGAAAATACATCTTCAAATGGTGTACCCCTTCCCCTCTTGTCTCGAGCCAATCCCTGTGTATTCCAAGGCCATAAATCGGTTGTGTAATCTCATACTGAATAGGGCCTATTTGTGCAAGGGCCAATCTGAACGCAGTTTCAACTTTTACTCCCTTATAATAACAGCTGTGAAGTTCCGGGGGGAAAAACTCCCATATATACCATGGTCCAAAACCAAATTTATTCCAGTACCTCTCTATTGTTTTTTCCAGGTTCCAGGATACTTCACAAATCTGGTTTATTTTAGCTTCTTGCCATTTGACATCTAAATCTTCTAACATATATACTTAGGCTCCTTTCAAAGACTGGGTATTTGTTTTCTTAAGCGCTTGGAATACCTGTCGCCTATATAATTTATAACCATTACCAATAAAAGCATTGCACCCCAAATGACATTTTTAAAGAAAGAACTGGCTCCCAGGATATTAAACCCGCTCTGTAATATCTGCAACAATGCAAGGGCCAAAACAATTCCTGTCAATGTGCCGAAGCCGCCATTCGGATTGATTCCTCCCAAGACAGCAACCAAGACCGCAGGAAGCACTAATGTATATCCATAATCCGAACGGGCCGAATTGACTCTGGCTATCATTAAAATTGATGCCAGGCCTGCTAATAATCCGGAAGTCATATATACCCTTATCAATACACTTTCACTGTTTATTCCTGAAAATCGTGCAGCTAAAGGATTAGAACCAAGCATATAGATATTATACCCGAACAAGGTCCTTCCAAGAATAAGCCCCAAAATAAGTACTACTGCAATAAAAATATATAAGACAAAAGGAACCTTTAAAGGATGCGCGGTTCCAATTTTTAAGAAAAGGTCAGGAAATCCAACAATACCTTTGCCTTTTGTTATTATTACCCCGAGGCCGCCAAATAGACCTTGCGTGCCAAGAGTTGCAAGTATTGGTGTTATGCCCATTTTAGCAACCAGAAGCCCATTGATTGTCCCGCATATCATTCCCACTGCACATGCTGCAAGTATTGCCAGAATTATTACTGTTATGATTTTTGTCAGACCTGCGCCACTATTTGCCCCCGCAAAATTAAAAAGTATTGTAGCTGCAGTTATTGCTGCCAGGTTTGCAGTTGCAACAACAGATAAATCAATGCCTCCTGTCAGCATACAAAAAGTGATTCCCAAAGCAAGCAACCCAAATTCAGGTATCTGAACTGTCATTGATTGAAAGTTTCTTAAGGAAAAAAATATCTTAGGCTCCAAAATTGTCATAATTAAAAAAGCAAAAACAGTTATAATCAACAAACTAAATACTTTTTTATTTCTGTATATCAAAAAAACCTCCTAAAACTAATTACCAAATTATATTGAAACCACTCAGGCAACATCAAGGACTCTGGTTTCTCTGTCTTTCCGTTTTTGTCGATATGCTGTAATGCTTACGCTGATTACTATTATTGCGCCAATAACAGCTTGTTGAAAATATTGCGGGACTTTCATAAAAACAAGGCTTGTATTTAATATGGTGATGATGGATACCCCGATAACAGTTCCGATTATGGAACCTCTTCCACCCATAATGCTTGCGCCCCCTAAAACAACTGCGGCAATTATTGTAAGCTCATTTCCTACCAGGTTTAAGGGGTCTATATACCTCAGGTACGAACCAAACATCAAACCTGCAATACCAGCCATGAAACCAACATAACAATAAATAAAAAACTGTATTCTTAAAATATTAAATCCTGCCCTTTTTGCGGCTTCACGATTTCCACCCATTGCCTTAATGCTTCTGCCAAGAGTCGTATACTTTAAAATAACCCAGGTCAGGATTGCAAAAAAAGCGAAAATGAAGCCAAATATCGATAACTCAATTACGGAACCCTTTGCGGTTACTATTCTAAAAATAGCAAATTTTCCAAAATTAACGATTGAAGTCGGCGGATCTGAAATTACAGTCTGCTTTGTCGCCTGGAGATAGCTCATCAGGCCGCCCTGGAAAGCGGAGAGGGTTCCTAAGGTGGTTATAAGCGTAGGGATTTTGAATACCCCGATAAAAAGCGCATTAATGGCTCCTAACAATATCCCTACAAGCCCTGCTACCAGTAATGCTATAAAAATATTATTTAAGCCTGTTAATATTAGAGTGTATACTCCAATATACATTCCTACAACAGCAATGGCCGTAAATGAAACATCGATACCTCCTGATAAGAGAACCAGGAAAAACCCGATGGCCAGTATGCCTTCATAAGAATGCCCTTTAAGCAAGTCAAAAAAGTTTTCCAGTGTAAAAAAACTGCGGTTGAAACTTGTTATAATAATGATTAAAGCAATCATTATAAAAAATATATAAATCTCATTTTGCTTAAAAATTTTTCTCATTTTTATTCCATCTTCTAATGTTAAAGAATTATAATTAAACTTTTTAGATGCTAACCTTTTCTGGTTGTTTTGGTATCGACTCAATGACTATCTTATTTAATTCTTCTTCTGTTATACAATCTGATTCAAGTTCTTTTACTATCCTTCCATGCCTCATAACTAATATGCGGTTACTGTTCTGGAGAGCTTCCGGTATCTCATCAGAGATTATTATTATCCCTATACCTTTATTTGCCAGATTCCTGATTATCTGATGGATATCACTTTTGGAGCCGACATCTATTCCGACCGTGGGGCCGTCAAGAATGAAAATCTTTGGATTTGCAGCAATCCATTTTGCCACTACCACCTTTTGCTGATTGCCGCCGGATAGGCTCTGGACTGGCAGTTCAAGTGACGGCGTTTTTATATTCAGGTCTTTTGATAATTTTTCAATGTCAGTTCTAAGTTTTTTTCTTTGAATAAGACCAGACTTTATGTAATTTTTAAGTATTATTACTGATAAATTTTCCTCTATTTCTTTTTCTATAAACAATCCTTCAGAAAGCCTATCTTCAGGAAGGTAGCAAATGCCATATTCTATTGCTTCGCCAGGATTATCGATTACAACCTTTTCCCCATCAATGAATAATTCGCCGGAATCAGGTTTGTTAAGGCCAAAAATTGCAGTTGCCAATTCTGAACGTCCTGACCCAAGAAGGCCTATGATACCCAAGATTTCTCCGGAATATAGTTTTAAATTGATATCCAGAAAATTTCCTTTTTTTGTAAAGTTCTTTAGCTCCAGCAATGGTTTCCCGGAATCCTGTTTAATTTCACATTTAAATTTTGTAGCGACCAGCTTTTTCCCGGTCATATAAAATACAAGTTTTTCATTATCCAGTTCCTCCGCTTTAAAATCCCCGACTTTTTTGCCGTCACGGAGTATTGCAATTTTATCTGATATTATAAAAACTTCTGAAAGCTTGTGGCTGATAAATAATACTGATATGCCTTGCGCCTTTAAATCCAGGATGATCTTAAAAAGGTTTTCCACTTCATTTTTGGTAAGCGCAGTAGTTGGTTCATCCATTATTATAAGTTTTGCCTCATGAGTCAAAGCCCTGCAAATAGCAACTATCTGCCTGTTTGCCACAGAAAGGTCCTCTACCAAATCGTCGGGATTTATGGCTTTACCTATGCTTTTTAGTTCTTTTTCTGCTATATCCCTTACTTCTCTCCAGTTAATGAATTTTTCCTTTTTTTCAATTCTTTGATTGAGTGAAATATTTTCACCTACAGACAAGTTCGGAAACAATGCCAGGTCCTGGTAAATGACCTGGATCCCTTCCCTCATTGAATCAATTGCATTCAGCTTTTTATAAAGCTTTCCGTTAATCGATATATCACCTGAGTCAGGGGATTCAACGCCTGAAATGATCTTGATCAATGTAGATTTTCCTGAACCATTTTCACCGACAAGACAATGTATCTCTCCCTTGTTTATTACAAGGTCAACATTGTCCAAAGCCTGCACAGCTCCAAATCTTTTGCTTATGTTTTTAACAGATATAATTTCTTCATTCATAATGTTTGATGTAATAATTATTTAACTTTATTTATTTTAATAATAAAGATGCCAAAATAAAAAAATCAATGATGTATTCAAAAAGACAATCTAAAAACTAAATTATTATAATTTTATTATCAATAAGAAACAATAAAAATAATAAAATAACACGATAAAATAATTTTAATGAAACTTAAGCATAAAAATCTTATTCTCAATTTTAGTTGGCTAGGGATTTCTCCCTAACCAACTAAAATTTCACGATATGAGAAAATGACTTTTCTCAAATCTTATTGCTGTTTCCAACCATAGTCAGCAAATTTCTGATACCATTCATCAACGTTTTTGTCATCGATTCTTACCTGGCCGGTACCGAATATTACGTTACCACCGTTGGAATTTGTGATAATGTCAAGTGTTTCATATCCCGGGTTCTTTGAACCGTCAGGCTTTACAACTGCATCGCCTTTCATGGGTGCTTTGCCTAACCAAGTATTTAATGCAACATATCCAAGGGCATAGCCAACCTGATAAGGATCCCAGAAATAACCGACACCAAAGTTTCCGGTTTTTAGATACTTACCAATAGTGATCGGGAGCCCTGTGCCTACGAAGAATAATTTTCCTGCAAGACCTTTTTCTTCAATTGCGACACCTGCAGCTGCACCGGTTGTCATCGGGCTGCCGATAACAAGTGACAGGTCAGGATAGGTCTTTATGTATTCCAATATCTTATCATGAGCAATACTCTGATCTTCTTTTTCCTCAAATCTGTCAGAACCTTTGTTGTATCCTAACAAATCTTTAAAATCAGGAGCATTCTTCTGCTGGTAAGCAAGTTCTGCATCAACCCAGAGGTTATGAGATACAGAGGTCAGGAAACCAACTGATGCTACATATCCGCCTTTACCGCCTGTAAGCTTGATACCATCTGTCATGATAGACTGGCCGAATACTTCGTTGCTCATTGCTTCAATATCAAATGAAACATTCTTGAAGCTTGAACCTTCATGGCCAAAAGTCAAAATACCAGCCTGGTTTGCTTTCTGGAACACAGGCTCGATTGATGCTGGATCATTGGGGCATACTGCAATTGCCTGGACGCCCTTTGATATATAATCTTCAACCATCTGAGCTTGAAGTGCTGCATCAGCTTTAGGTGGTCCAACAACTGAAGCTTTAAAACCGTAATCTTTTGCTGCCTGCTCCAAACCAAGTCTTTCAACATCAAACCATGGAATACCATCAGCTTTAACGATAAATACGATTTCAAAATCTGCTGCCTTCTTTTCACCTGCTGCTGCTGTTGTTGCTGCAGCTGCTGTAGTTGCTGCAGCTGCTGTTGTTGCTGCTGCTGTAGTTGCTGCTGCTGTAGTTGCTGCAGCTCCAGTTGTTGTGGCTGTCGTTGTACCTGTCTGGCAACCTACGCTCATAAACAGTGTAAACGATATAACCAGCACCACTGACACTAATATAATTAGTGTTTTTTTCATAACTCGTCCTCCTTCCGAACATCTCTTTTTTTTATAATGGGAATTTTAATAAAAATTTAGAAGTTTAGCTTCACCTCCTTTGAATGTTTATAATTAGTAAAAACTAGAAACATATATTACTACTTTCAAGTTATCGATGTCAATAAACTAAAGGGTATATAAATGATAAAATGCTTATTAAAAAATCACCTACCTCGATTAATTAATTATACCTGTTGTTAATTTTTATGATTCCCGAATATTATAAAACTGATTTAAATCTAACCTTCATCTCCCGGATAAAATCCAGCAATGTCTCCATTGGTTCTTTAGCATCAAAAACTATCCTGTAAAGATGGTCCAACAGGGGCAAGTCTTGTTGAAGGTCCATCCCAAGAGACCTTATCCATTCCACACCAAGTTTTAAGGCATAATAACCTTCTGCGACTTCTCCAGCAGAAAACATCTTATTAAAGACATCTCCTGGATTTTCTCCTTTGCCGACAAATTCCCCATACCTAGCATTTCTTCCCGATAAGGATGCAACATAAAAGTCCCCTATTCCGGCAAGGTCAAAAACAGTTTCAGTACGGCCGCCGGCGGCAACGGCAATCCTTGATATTTCAATCATTGCCTGATTGAATATAAATGCGCTGAAATTGTGATACATCCCCGGTCTTGAAGCTTTAAATAGCCCGTCGCAAATCCCAACTGCAATGGCATATACATTTTTAAACGCAGAGGAAACTTCTACTCCCGGGATATCATCAGTTATTGTAACAGGATAGAAACCAGCACTGAACCTGAATGGCATATCTTTGGGCATGGATTTATTTAAAGCATAAATACTTGCAGTTGGTATTTTGTCAGAAAGCTCGTTTGCCTTTACAGGGCCACCGATTGTAGCCCATTTAAAATCTGTCCCCGGGAATTTCTTTTCAAACATTTCCTGTGACGCTTGTGAAGCCCTGACAATCCTGTTATCATACTCAACTACGCCCTTGGTAAGTTTAAAAAAGTAATAATCCTTTTTATTTATTGCATCAAGGAGCATCTTAAAAACATTGACGAAACCGTCAGAAAGGACTGCTATAAATATAATATCAACATCCTTTACTGCATCCGAAAGCCTATCGGAATACATGGGTGTGACAGTGTCAGGTAGAGGCTTTTTCAGCTTAGGATGATATCCCTCCAGTGAAGATTTTATAATCTCATCATCAAGCCAGGTTCCCCATAAATTTACTTTTATGTTATTTTCTGAAAGCGGGTAAGTTATTGCGCTACCCATATAACCTGCTCCGAGTACAGCAGCTTTGAGCATTATGTCCTCCTTTAATTTAAATAGTAGATTATTTCAATTTTATTTATAAACATCCTTTCCAAACCTGTAATTATGGCGCTTGTCAGTAGCATTATAAATGAATCTGGCAATATTATCTTTTCTTTAATTTTTTATTTTCTAAATCCTGGTGCAAAACAAGGCATTTCATAGTATTTTTTCAGTTCTGCATCCAGCTTAAAAAGCGTGATCGAGATTCCTGCCATTTCTTGTGATGTACAAAACTCTCCGATCTCTGTGGAAAGTATTTTTATTTGTTTTCCCCTCAGATAAGAGTGTAATTTTCCTGCAATTAAATACATCTCCATTTTGGTAGTGGAACCATAGCTATTTATCAGGGCCACTACTTCGTCGCCACTATTAAATGGAAGATCCTGTATTATCAGATCAAGGATAGTAATAGTGGTATCATCTGCGCTTAAGAGATCTACTTTTTTTATCCCTGCTTCACCATGAAGTCCCATCCCAAATTCCATTTTTCCATCTTCCAGTGAAAATGTTGCAAGCCCTGTCTCTGGAAGAGTGCAGGCTGATAGAGACACTCCAAGCGACCTTGAATTGTCAACAGCTTTTTGTATGATTTTTTTAAGGCTGTCAAAATCCAAACCTGCTTCTGCCGCAGCCCCGGCGATTTTTAAAATTATTGGTGCAGCGGTCGTACCACGTCTGCCTTCCCGCCTGTCTTTAGGTCCGGAGGACACGTCATCATTAATTCTTACCTGATCTACCCTGTGTCCTTCATCAATCGCCATTTCCTGCGCCATATCAAAATTTAAAACATCCCCGGCATAGTTGCAGTAAACTAAAAGTACTCCCTTGCCGCCATCTACAGCTTTTATTGCTTCCAGGATAATTGCTGACGAAGGAGAAGCAAATATTTGGCCATGCGCTGCTGCATCTGCCATTCCTTTGCCAACATACTCTTCAAACAGCGGTTCATGTCCGGAGCCGCCGCCCGTTACAATTGCAACCCTGTCTTTTACGGGAATATCTTTCCGCGCTGTTATCGTATAACCTTCCACCCTCTTTACAATGTCACTGTGTGCAGCAGCATAACCATCAATCAGTTCATTTACAATATCCTTTGGGTTATTTATAAGTTTTTTCATAAAATAATCCTTTCTTTTTAATTAGCTAAACTGCTTCATAAAAAGCACTTAAAATGAAGTACACTGTATTTGCCCCAGCATCTTCATAACCTAAAGACCTTTCCCCAGAATAACTTGACTTACCTTTAAGAGATATCATGTCTTTTGTAGATTCTGCACCCTTCTTTGCAGCTTTTGCCATGCTTTCCATTGCAGTCTTTATATCCACTGTAGAAGTACTTGAAATTTCAATATCTTTAACAGCAGGCTCTAAAGCATCAACCATTGTCTTGTCTCCAGGTTTTGCGCCGCCAAGACGCATTATCTTTTCAAGGGATACCCTGAACATGGCGGCCAGGTCTTTTAAATCAACACTCTCTTTAGAAGCATCAATTGCCTTGCCCATTTCAGAAAAAAATGTACCAAAGATAGGTCCTGAAACTCCTCCAATTGTCATTGTTATGGCATTACCTGCAGTCTTAAGAAGCCCGGATATGCTTGCCGGGTTGTCGATCTCAAGCTTTTCCACTGCAGCCTCAAGACCCTTAGCCATAGTAACTCCATGGTCTCCATCTCCAATTATACTGTCCAACTGGCAAAGAACTATCCTGTTATCCTGAATTGTGTTGTTTATACTTTGCATTATTCTTTTAAAATCTTTTATGTCCAGGTTTCCCTTCATTTTTACACCTTAATATTTATCCGGATTTTAATATTTTATTGTATCACCTATAACTATTCCTTAAATATTATTTTTCTTATAAGTGCAATTGATTTTGTAGCATCTCCTTCAGCGATTACTTTTTCGATTTCTTTTGAGTCTACACTGTCCAACGCCTTCTGCATTGATTTTATCATCTTAATACTTTCTCTGCATGCCCCGATTCCTTCATCCCTATAAGGGAACTGGTCAAGTGAGAACCATCCTTTGTAGCCTATTTTTTTAAGCCAGAATAAAAGCTCCAGGTAATCCTGCATATGAAAGGCCCCGACCATCAAATCATCATCAGCAAATCCATAATTGTCATTAAAATGCATGTGGAAAAGCCTGTTTCCATAAAACTTGCATAAGGCAATGGATTCAGCGACAGATTCATAAGCAAAAAATCCATGACCTACATCCATTGTTATTCCCAGGTTATCGCGCCCGATCTTTTCAAGCAAGGCAAGAGTTTTACCCACATCTGCCATGTAAAGATGGTTTCTAGGCTCCCTAATCTTATATTCTATCGAAAGTTTTACTTTGGGATTATGATCTGCACATTCGGTAAAACCGTCAAGCAGATTTTTCCATGCTTTCAGGTAATCAACCTGAAATGGATAATCATAACCATCCTGGCCGAGCCAAATATCAAGTATGCTGCAATCAAGCTTTGGGGCAATATCCATATATTTTTTTATATCAGATATTGCGTCTTTCCTGATTTTTGTGTCAAATGATGCAATTGAACCACTGCCATATTTGGGGTTCACAAATAAATCAACTATAAGTGTGCTTACGCCAAATTTATATTTTTTTACAAGACCTTTTATTTGTTCTACATTGTTCTCGTTTATATGCCAGGTCCCAAAAAGTTCCACTCCGTCAAGCTCCTGGATTTTCCCCGCAGCTTCAAAAAGTTCATCTACTGATCGGTCCTGTTTATAACCGGAATTGCACCATCTATCGCTCTGGTTTCCAAATATTCCCAGTGTTGTTGAAAATTTTACATTGCTGGCCATTTTCCCTCCCTTTTATTAAATATTAATATTTTTTGAACAAAAATTTGTTTATAGTGGTTGTATTTGATGAAAAATTATAGTAATTTTATATTTATATTCTGGCAACTTAACAATTATAAAAATTATTATTTTAGATATTTTGTATTAATTATAAGAAACTATAAGTGTATGCGCAATAATTGAAATTCATTGTTTTTTATAGGTAAAACTTGCCAGTAAAAGAGTTTGTTTTTTAAGGAGGATATATGGCAGAATTCAAAGGTTTTGATAAAAATTTTGAGATTTCAGGAAAAACTGCTGTGGTAACAGGTTCAGCAAAAGGGATAGGTAAAGCAATCGCATTAATGTTTGCTGAAAAGGGCGCTAATATAGTTCTTGTTGATATGGATCCCGGGATCAAGGAAGTTTCCGATGAAATAAAGAAAATGGGAAGAAAGACTGTTGAGCTTGTATATGATATTTCATTAACGGGAAATATCGATATTATTGTAAAAGAATGCCTTAAAAACTTTCCAAAGATTGACATCCTCGTAAACAGTGCAGGTGTGGGGCTTGTTGATGATGCTGAAAAAATTACAGAAGAAATATGGGATAAAACAATGTCGGTGAATCTTAAGGCTCTTTTTCTGCTTTCTCAGGCAGTAGGCAAAGAGATGATGAGGCAGGGCAAAGGCAAAATTATTAATATAGCCTCAATTGCAGGACCAATAGCATTTGAAAAACATTCTGCCTATACAGCCAGCAAAGCCGGAGTTATCGGGTTAACCAAGAATATGGCTCTTGAATGGGCAAAGTATGGGATAAATGTGAACTCTGTGTCGCCGATAGTCACCCTTACTGAAATGGGAAGGACCGTATGGATTGGTGAACTAGGGGAAAATATGAAGAAGAAAATCCCAATGGGCCGGTTCAATGATCCTTCTGAAATAGCTGCTGTCGTTTTATTTCTCGCCAGCGATGCAACAGACATGATAACTGGACATAATGTTGTAATAGATGGCGGTTACAGCATCCAGTAAGAAATACCGTTTAAGATTGTAAGTTAGGCAACTGCTTTTTTAAAATACAAAATTTACAGAAACACCAAGATCTTTTTTGAGGTCAATTGTTTGCATATCCTTTTTATGTGTCTCTTTTCTGAGAACAACAATAATCCCGGAATTTTCCGAAGTTGGCCAGGGGAGCCAGTGCCACACGCCCTTTTTCAGATTTACACCACAAAAACCATCAAGAGGAGTGCAATTTTTTCCAATTATGCCTCCATTCCAAATTTATATTTTTTTTAATTTTTTCTCTATTTCAACTGCTGCTTTTATTGCTCCTGCAAAGAAGTCAAAGTTTAAGGCCGCTTTACCCATTCCCACGCCATCAATATTATCAAGCTCCATAATAGATCTTGCACTTTCCAGTGTAACGCCCCCGCCATACATAAAAATCTGTTTGGTTCCGGTACCCTTCCCATATTCATTGTCTATTGCTTCGCGGAGCGCAGCTAGTATACTGCGTGTATGGTCAACCGGAGCAGCAGAAGATGTCCCGATTGCCCATGCGGGTTCATAAAATATTACAATCTTACCCAGGTCCTTTTTTTCAATACCTTCAAGTAGTGGAAAAAGCTGGTCTTTTAAAATATTACAGGTATCCTTTATTTCAGGTTTTTTTTCTTTTTCAACCACAAAAAGAGCTGGGGTCATGTTATTTCGCAGTATAGCCTTGACTTTTTTATTTATCACAGTTGCATCTTCTTTAAAATAATTCACACGTTCAGGATGACCTGCCATTACATAATCACAACCCATTGCTTTTAAGGACCAGGGGCTTATCTCACCTGTGTATGGACCTTTATCTTCCCAGAAGCAATCCTGGGCTCCCAGTTTTATCCTGCTTTTGGATAAAACTAATGAAATCGGATATAAAGATAAAAAATCAGGGAAAATGTATACTTCAATTAATGAATTTGCTGGTATTATCTCATTAATTAAATCATTCAGCTTGTTTGCATATTCCAGACTTTCTGTTACCGATAGGTTCATTTTCCAGCTTGTGCATAAATAGATTTTTTTCACTTTTATCCTCCTGTTTTTGAGTCGCATTATTATTAAAACTTTTTAAAAAATACTACAAACGAAAATAATCGATTATTCTTTCAGCAACTTTCTCTGGTGTATAAACATAAAAATCTTCAAGTTCCGGCGCATATGGGACCGGGGTATCGGGTCCGCATAACCTTAATATTGGGTAATCAAGATAATCGAAAGCACTATCCTGTATAATTGCAGCTATTTCGCCGGCAAACCCACCCTGAAGGGGTGCTTCATGCAGTATTGCTGCCTTATTGGTCTTTTTTACAGATTTTATTATTGTTTCCTTATCAAGAGGTGATATTGTCATCAAATCAACTACTTCAACCTCAAAGTTATACTTTTTTTTAAGGATCTTAGCTGCTTCTAATGCAATTAAAACCATATAAGAATAGCATATTAATGTCAAATGCTGGCCGGTAAGCTTTATATCAGCCTTCCCAATGTCTATTGTATATTCTTCTGCAGGCACTTCACATTTTGTCGAATATAGTTTTTTATGCTCTATAAAGAGCACCGGGTTATTATCCCTTACCGCGGTTTTTAAAAGCCCCTTTGCATCATATGGGTTTGACGGTATTATTACTTTGAGCCCAGGAATATGCGCAAACCAAGCTTCCAGGCACTGAGAGTGCTGGGCAGCATTCCTAATTCCTGCACCTTCCTGGGTCCTTATAACAATTGGGACATTCACCCTGCCGCCTGTCATGTAGTGCAGTTTTGCAGCCTGATTTATTAATTGGTCCATTGCTACCATTAAAAAATCAATATACATAATTTCAGCAATTACCCTGTAACCAAGCATTGCGGAACCAATTGCAGTACCGATAATGGCTGTTTCGGAAATAGGTGTATCTCTTATTCTTTCAGGGCCGAATTCTTCAAACAGCCCTTTTGTTGCTTTAAAAACACCGCCATATCTTCCGACATCTTCACCAATAAGAGTGAGATATTTATCCCTTTTCATCTCCTCCTTTATTGCTGCAGATATTGCTTCAGCATAAGTTATTATCATTTATCATCCTTTGAACCAAAACAATTCCTTAATTTTTATATGCTTCCCATTTTCCTTAAAGCTGCTTATTAATCAGCATAAATATCATTATATAGTTCTGAAACGTCTATTTTTTTACTGTTTGATGCAAATGCTACTGCCCTATCGATTTCGTTGGTTAGCTCCTCGCTGATTTCAGAAATTAATGCTTCAGTCATTATACTTTCCTCAATAAGAATATTTTCAAATTTAGCAATAGGATCCCTTGAATACCAGAAATCTTCTTCAGATTTTGACCTGTA
>PMCC01000147.1:0-8657 GCA_003155275.1 Actinomycetota bacterium
ATAGACAGGGATATAGAATCAAGCCTTTTACCCTGGTGCAGGGACAATAAAGCCTCCATGCTTGCTTACAGCCCTCTTTCCAAGGGCCTGCTCTCAGGGAATATTGATCCTGAAAGAAAATTTACAAAAGATGATTCAAGAATATTGTTTAACCCAAAAAGATTCAGCANNGCTTACCTTGTGCAGGATGAAACTGTTATTGCGATCTGCGGGGCAAGGAATGAAAAACAAGCCGTTGAAAATGCTAAAGCCGGTGATATAATCCTTGACCAACAGGACAGGAAAGCAGTCGAGATTTTTATTAGTCAATATAAATATTAAAGCCAGTCTCCTGTCTTTATTGAAAACTAAATTTAATAGAATAAACCAAATACCCTATTAAAGGAGAAATATATGTCCGTAGGCGGATATATGGGCCGTTATTTGCTTGTAGATTTAAATAAACCTGAAATAAAAGAGTTTGATTTTGACGATGAGACAAAACGAAAATATCTTGGCGGATATGGCCTAGCTGTTAAATATATTTATGAAAACCAGTCTCCGAATGCTGACCCTTTAGGGCCAGAAAGTATTTTTGCCATCATGACCGGACTTATTAACGGGACAACAATACCGGGAGGGGCAAGGTTTTGCGTATGCGCAAAGTCACCGCTTACAAATACATGGGCAGATTCAAACTGTGGGGGTTCTTTTGGACCAAGGCTTAAATTTTCCGGTTTTGATGGCATCTTTTTTAAGGGAATATCAGATACCCCGGTTTATCTTCTCTGTGAAAACGGTAAAGCAAGTTTAGTTCCTGCCGGGGATCTTTGGGGAAAAGACACTTATGAGACTGATGATATTTTAAGACAGCGGTATGGAAAGAATGCAGAGGCTGCCATTATAGGTAAGGGCGGAGAAGAGATGCGGCTTACTGCCAATATAACAAACCGGAAAGGCAAAGTCGCAGGGCGTTCCGGTATGGGTGCAGTCATGGGCTCAAAAAAGGTAAAAGCGGTTGTGGCTGTTGGAATCGAAAAAGTAGAGATTGCCAATAAGGAAATTTATGATGAAGCGAGAAAGCAATTTATTGAAGATATAAAAAACGATTATGGCGATGCATCATGGTTAAAATATGGCGGAACACCAACAATAATTGCATCTGCAATTGAGGAGCAAGATAGTCCCATCAAGAACTGGGCCGGGACCAGTTCAGATATGGGTGAATATTCGGCTCTTAATTATGACAATGTAAAAAAGTATATTGTAAAACGGGAAACCTGTTTTGGATGCCCTTTATCGTGCTGGGACAGGTCCATGCTGTCTGTAGGCAAGTATGCAATCCCTGAGCCTTCGCATATGCCGGAATATGAGACTTCAGCAATGTTTGGGGCGTTGTGCCTTAATTCCAATTATGAGTCAATAATAAAATGTAACGACTTATGCAACCGTTATGGAATAGACACCATGTCAACAGGTGGAACTATCGCTTTTGCTATAGAATGCTATGAGAATGGTATTCTTACAAAAGAAGATACAGATGGCCTGGAGCTTACCTGGGGAAATCATGAATCAATTGTTGCTCTTACAGAAAAAATTATAAATGGCAAAGGAATTGGCAGAATACTTGCCAACGGCTCAAAAAAAGCTGCAGAAATGATAGGTAAAGGTTCTGAAAATTTTGCCATGCACATAGGAGGCAAAGAGCTGCCGGCGCATGATACCCGCTGGGATCCAAGCCTTGCAATTATATATGCGTTCGAACCGGCCCTGGCAAATCATTGCCAGGCAAACCAGAACCTTGGCCATAAAGATATAGAAAAGGTATTCCCGGATGTTGACTTTTCAACATGTATGGGTGAGAACAAAACAAATTATTCAGGCAGAGCAAAAGCAATTAAGGTCCTCTCAAATCTCACCCATACAGTAAATTCAACAGGAATGTGCGTATTTGCGTGGGGGTGCACAGATATAAGAAATCATGCAAAATACCTTAGGGGAATTACTGGCTGGGATATTGATGAATTTGAACTTTTAAAGATTGGGGAGAGGATAATGAACTTAAGACAGGCCTTTAACATAAGGGAAGGAATAAACCAGCTTGACTTTAAAGTTCCTGACAGGATGCTGGGCAGGCCACCGTTGGCCAGCGGAAAAACTAAAGACATATCTCTTGACTGGGATGAAATGGTTAATGAATATCTTAATGAAATGAGCTGGGACACAAGAACCTGCAGACCAAGCAGGGAAAAGCTTATAGAACTTGACCTTGAATGGGTAATAAAAGATATTTGGGACTAGAGGGTGTTTGGAGACACAGTATTTTGCGTCAGTCATTAAATATGGTTGAAAAAACCGTTTTATTATTATTGACCGCGGCAAACATATCAAGATAAGGTAAAGCACCAACAAAATTGATTTTTAAAAATGTTTAATATAGATAATATTTTTGAAGAAGCATGCCGGCATCTGCAAGATAATATTATTATTACAGGAGGCCACTTCAGGATATTTTTTGAGAAAGATATTAAGACAGTAAACCTAAACATTGGAACAGTTTTGTCTTTTGAATATGCAGTCAAACTATATTTGAATGCAATTTCAAAAAATATTAAAGCAGATCTTGGCGTTTTGATAAATGACATGGGCTCTTCATGCGATGAAAATGGATGCCACTTGAAAACATCATATTTTAATCGTGTGGATTATCAACTGCCTGAGGAATATATTAAAGTTTTGTCACAAAATGGCATCAAAGATTATCCTGTAAAGATTTACTGGGAAAAGCATATCAGGAATCGGGGGAAGAAGGAACTTCTTAAATTATTAAAAAAGGACAATTCCTCCAACATAAATCCCGGCACTAAATCAATTCCATGCATAATAAAAGAAAAAAATGCGCTGTTTTTAAATGACCCCCAAGGCTATGGGAAAATAATCCTTACAAGAACACAGGGAAAAGATAAGTATGGCACCCCTGCCTGCCCCCTTATAATGTCCGGTTTCAGTATTGAACAAAGCAAATCATATGATTCTTCAATAAATTTTTATTATATTGGAGAAGATAATATCAATAATATTCCAAATTATTTTGCTATAGAAAAAGGCAAAAGGATTTGTGAATTAATAGGTTATAAACTAAAGATACAGAATTTATATTTTGACATGTATTAAATAAAATCTTTTAAAAAGCTTTACTGTAATTTATAATTAATTTTTTGTTTTGGGTCTGGCAACTTATTTTTTATAAATACTGTAAAAAGGGGAATGCTATGAAGGTAAATTCTACAGCAAATGAGACAGTTCAGTTTAAAATTCTCTCACAAACACAAATAGAAAAGATAGCTTCCGCAGCTTATGAGATCCTTGAAAGAACGGGAGTTAAGGTCAATGATCCTCAAATTGTAGAAATGTTAAAGAAAGCCGGCTGTGTAGTAAAAGATATAAAGGTATATATACCTTCTTTTCTTGTAAACGAATGCCTTTCTTATGCACCAAAAAAAATAACAATCTCAAACAGGGACGGAAAGATTGCAATGGTACTTGAAAAAGGCAATATATATTTTGGTGCAGGTTCGGAAACTCCTTTCCTAATTGATTCCTACACAGGGAACAGGCGCAGCTGGAGTACAAAAGATATAGAAGATGCGGCAAAAATTTCAGACAGCCTTGAGAATATGGATTTTCATATGTCTCTTGGCCTGCTCTCAGATGCTCCAGATCCCATGGCTTATGACATATATCAGTTTGCTGCAATGCTGAAAAATACAGTAAAACCCATAGTCTCAACGGCTATTGATTCAGAGAGCCTTAAAGATATGTACAATCTCTGCACTATTATAACAGACGGAGAGGATAACTTCAGGCTAAGACCTAACTTTGTTTTATATATTGAAACAATATCTCCCCTTGTACACTCAAAAGAAGTACTTGCTAAAATTAAATTTGCCGCAANNCATTGCCCAGGGAGCAGCCGAATACCTCTCCGGAGTAGTCATTGCCCAGCTTATTTCTAAAGGAGCTCCTATAATAGGAGGCGGGACTTTATTCGCAATGGATATGTCAACAGGTGTAGCAAGTTACGGTTCAACGGAAAATTATCTGATGGATGCTGCAATGACTGAAGTCTGCAATTACTTTGGGCTCCCTGTATTCTCACTTGCAGGCTGCTCGTCCTCGAAATGCTTTGATGGGCAAGCCGCTCTTGAGGCAATGTTTGGAACTATAGCGGCAGCTTTCTCAGGAGCAAATCTCATTCATGACGTAGGATATCTTGAGGACGGCCTTGCAGGATCATATGAACAGCTTGTACTGACTGATGAAATAATAGGAATGGTAAAAAGATTCATAACAGGAGTTATAGTTAATGACAATACTCTTGCGCTTGATGTAATTGAAAAAGTAGGTCCTGGGGGAAATTTCCTTGCTGAAGACCATACCTATTCCAACTTTAAATCTGAAATGTTTAAACCAAAACTAATTGACAGGTCGGTATATGCCAACTGGAAAGCAGCAGGGTCCAAAACACTGGAGGTAAGGGTAAATGAAAAAGTAAAAGAAATACTTGCAAATTATAGGCCGAAACCTGTTCCATCACAGAAGCTTGCGATGATAGAAGATTACATGAGGGCTCTTAAGAAATAGGGTTTCCAGAATATATATAAACATATTTTCAAATGATGCCCCCATTTGAAATTAATCCTATGTAGAGAAGCCATATTGTAATAATTACTGTAATTAATAGTATGGAATAGTTATATTTTAAAAAAATAAACCATGATCCATTAAACCCTATCCGGTAAAAAACAGACAGGGTTTTTTTAAGTATCTTTGCTTGACAATATATGGTAATAATATAATATAATATATTTTCCGGTAAAACCAGTATTACATTATACCAGTTATTACTTTTTTAAAAGTCAGACGAAATTTACATACAGGTGAATCAATGTCAGTAATTGATCCTAAATAAAATAGTCTATTAAAATACCAAATATTTTATTAAATAATTATTATAAATTTTCAAGCATTGGAATGAGAATATATGGTATGCATTAATTATAATTACTATGGTTTAAGAAGAATTACAAAAACAAATTCTGAAAATATCATATTCAAGGACAAAACCAATCTTGGGATGATATTAAATATTCTTATCGATAAATATGGTGAATTATTTAAATTTAATTTATTCGCTCCTAATACAGGAAGACTTAAGCTTATAATACTTGTAAATGGTGTATCAGAGGGTGATCTTAACTTTAATATATGCGATAGTGATAAAATTAATATTGTTTCACCTATTACAGGTGGATAGTAAGTTTAGTAGAGAATACAGGCAAATGGTTGATCAAGGATTCTTGTTTGGTTTTCTTTTAGAGAAGTTGATTCTATATTGGAGCATATCGGGTAATGGCTGATTGAAATATCATTACCCTTTATTTTAACTTTTAAAACAATATGAATATATTATATTTTCAAATAGAAGGTGATGTATGATGAGTTATCTTGATAAGATAAAACCGGTGGAAAAATTTGTACTGATAGATCAGATAATAGAAAAGATTCAAAAACTGATTGAAAATGGTGATTTAAATCCCGGGGATTTTCTGCCGGGAGAGAGAGTTCTTTCTGAAAAGCTGGGAGTTTCCCGGACTTCCCTTAGGCAGGCTTTGAAAGCTCTGGGTGTAATGGGAGTTCTTGATATCTTCCCAGGTAAAAAGACGTACATCAAAGAATCCTTTTCTGATATTCTTATAAATCCCTTCAAGTTCATCAAGGCTGTTCATTCAATAAAGATAAAAGAATTATTTGAAGCCAGACGGGTCCTGGAAGAAGGAATAGTCCAGATGGCAGCAAAGAAAGCCGGCCAGCACCATATCCATAGGATTAAAGGATATCTTGATGATTCAGAGGTCAATCTGGAGAAAAAAAATGAATTTATATATTCNNGTTATGAATTCTTTAAATGAGCTTTTACTTGTTCTGGAAAAATATGAGAAGGACTATCTGGGTATTGCGGACCGTAAACAATCATTGGCGCAGCATAAAGCGATTTTTAATGCCTTAAGAAACAAAGATCCGGAAGAAGCACGGCTCACAATGCATGCCCACCTTAACTCTATGGAGTCAAGGCTTAAAAAAATGGAAATCATGGAATAAACTGTCAAATTGTCAAATCTCTCGTAAAGGAAAAAGTGCCAGACAATCTTGAAAAATTACTTTGTGAACTTATTTCAATTAACAGTTCAAACCCTGATTATTCTAAATCAGCGCCCGGAGAGAAGGAAATAGGAAACTTCATATACGATATATTCTGCATAAATAAAGTTGATTGCATGAAACAGGATGTTGCGCCCGGAAGGTCCAATATAATCGCTAAGGTCCCTGGAGAACGGACCCGACCGGCACTTCTGCTTTGCAGCCATCTTGATACGGTATATATTGATGGCATGAAGTTTAAAGCTATTATTGATGAAAAATACATTTATGGTCCAGGTGCCTGCGATACAAAGTCATCCCTTGCTGTAATGATAAAAGCTATAATTGAATACAGCAAGTATTCAGAAAGAAAACCAACCGTTTATTTTCTTGGCGCGGTCAGTGAAGAGAGCATGCATCTTGGAGTTAGAAAGTTTATGGATAACTACAAGGACCATACCGGGGATATTGATTTTTGTATAATAGGTGAACCGACATCCCTGGATGTCGGCATTGCCCATAAAGGAAGCCTTAAATTTACCATAAAAACAGAAGGGAAAAGTGCTCACGGTTCAACTCCTGAACTGGGATTGAATGCAATAAATATGATGTGTGAACTTATTGAGATGATAAATAAAAAACTCATTCCTGCTTATGAAAAAACAATAGACAAGCTTCTTGGCAAGGCAACATTAAACATCGGAGTAATAAGAGGGGGAAACGCTTTCAATATTGTTCCGGATTTATGCCGTATTGAACTTGACAGAAGAGTACTTCCTTCAGAAACACCGGAAGATGTTTTAAAAAGTTTTTCAGGGCTTATTGCCGAAATTAGTGGAAAAAATAAAAATTTTGTGGCTGGAATTGAAAAGGTAAATGATTATATTCCATCTTTAAAAATCAGTAAATCTGATAATTTTGTCAAACTTTTTTACATATCCTGTGGAAAGTTTTATGAAGGAAGCATTATGAAAGGCCTTTCTTATGCGACTGACGGCGGTTTTACTTTTCAGGGAGGAATACCCACTCTTATTTTCGGGCCTGGTGACATAAAAGACAGCCACAGGTTGGAAGAGCTTGTTTCCAGAAAGCAGCTTAACCTGGCGTTTGAAATACTAAAAGACTATTTGTTTTCTTTTTAAGAAAGTTTTATTAATTATATCATTGATGGAGGCAATTAAATGCTTAAAAAAATAGAATGCTTTATTCAGCCCTTCAAGCTTGATGAAGTAAAAGATGCCCTGATAGATTCAGGAGTTGAAGGTATTACAGTTTCAGATGTAAGGGGTTTTGGCAAACAGCGCGGGTTTATTAAAGGCGAGATGCCAAACAAACAGGTAAAATTCCTGCCGAAAGTAAAGCTTGAGATAGTGGTTGACGAAGAAATAATAGACAATGTCACTAAAACCATAGTGCGGCTTGCCCAAACCGGTGAGTTTGGTTCAGGCAAAATATTTGTCCTGCCTGTTGAGGATGCCATAAGGATACGCACCCAGGAATCAGGCATAAACGCTATAGTTTAAAATCTGGCCTGGGCATACCAATACGGGCAGACCGGATCAGATACAATAATGTTTTTTAAACGTAATAATTTAACACTTTTGCTAAATACAGTCAGGTTTTATGTTTAAAAGTAATTCTACAAAAAGTAAGGTATATACATAAGAAAGGTCGGCGCAAATTAATATGGCTGCACAAAGTATGTGGGAGATGACGCTTTCAAGGTTGGATAAAATAATGAGCATGCTATCCCTAAAAGACGGCATGTCAAAATACCTTCGNNATAGAGATATTTAAAGGCTGCCGTGTCCAGCACAACACAAACCGCGGCCCTGCAAAGGGAGGCGTACGTTATCACCAGGACGTGTCCCTTGATGAGGTCAAAGCCCTTGCAATGCTTATGACCTGGAAGTGCGCAGTAGTAGGCATTCCTTTCGGAGGCGCAAAAGGCGGNNTATATATGAGATAATAGAAGACATAGGGCCCGATAAGGATATACCGGCTCCCGATGTGGGAACAAACGCACAGGTCATGGCATGGATAATGGACACTTACTCCATGGGAAAGGGCTACTCGGTACCCGGTGTTGTTACAGGTAAGCCTATTGCTTTAGGCGGAAGCCAGGGAAGGGAAGATGCCACAAGCCGCGGAGCTGTTTATACCCTGCTGTCATCGCTTAAAGTTCTCTCAATAGACAAGATGCCTCTTGATACAGTAGTGCAGGGCTTTGGCAATGTGGGCTCAAACTGCGCAAAGATACTCTTTGATGTAGGGCACAGGATAGTGGCCGTTTCTGACGTAAGCGGCGCAATCAAGAATGCAAACGGTATAAACCCCCATGACCTGTCATCTCATATGGCTAAGGGCAATACCCTTTCAAGTTATCCTAAGGCTGAGAAAATAGACCCTAAAGACCTCTTTGGCATCAAGTGTGATGTCCTGATCCCTGCAGCGCTTGAAAACCAGGTAACAGAAGA
>PMCC01000147.1:8666-26963 GCA_003155275.1 Actinomycetota bacterium
GGGGTTACAGTTTCCTATTTTGAATGGGTGCAGGGTAATCTTGCCTATTTCTGGGGAAAACGTGAAGTGAACTTAAAGTTAAGAGACATCATGGAAAAAGCTTTTTATGATGTGTATAAATGCTGTACAGACAAAAAGGTCGACATGCGCACAGCCGCCTCGCTCATTGCTGTCGGCAGGGTTGCCGAGGCTGTGACATTAAGAGGCATATATCCGTAAGGATTGAAAAGTTTGGGGAATATAAAATTAAAAAACCCAATATAGTATTAATATTTTCTGATCAGCTCGGGAATTTGAAATGGTGGTTACTATTTAAATCCTCAATTTCACACATATTGTGCTAACTGATCAATTAGAATAATAATTAAAAAATTAAGGAGTAAAATTGTCAGAAATCAATATAAATGAACTTTATAAATGGTGTAGCATCCCAGTTAAAGAACTTGAAAATCATCCAGATCTTAAAGTTCCATTTAGGATTGTAAAGGATTCAATAGAAATGGGAAAACTTATGGCCCAGGAGCTTATAGAAGAAATTAAAATCGCAAAAGATGAGGAAAGAGTTTGCAGGGCAATAGTACCATGTGGGCCAAAATCTTGGTATAAACCTTTTACGGAAATAATAAATATGGAAAAGATTTCCTTAAAAAATTTAGTTGTTTTTCATATGGATGAGTGCCTAGACTGGGAAGGCAAATTGCTGGCTGAAAACGATCCTTATAATTTCAGGACTTTTATGGAAAAATATTTTTATGGCAGTATATTATCTGACTTGGCTGTGCCAGAATCACAAAGGTTTTTCCCTAATCCAAACAATATGAATTTGATTAAGAAAAAAATAAATGAAGAACCAATAGATATTACTCTTGGGGGATGGGGCCAAGACGGACACCTTGCTTATAATCAAGCAAGAAGGAATCCTTACAGTAAAATTACCTTGGAGCAACTAAAAAATTCAGAATTAAGAATACAAGAAAATAATATTGATACTATTATTGCTCTTTCACATAGAAGTTTTGGAGCTGGCTATCAGTTTGTTCCACCTATGTCAATAACTTTAGGGATAAAGGAGTGTTTTTCAGCAAGAAAAGTAAGAATATTCAGTGATACTGGCGATTGGAAAAAAACAGCTTTAAGAGTAGTACTTTTCTCTGATAAAACCGTAGAATATCCTATTACTATTCTTCAAGATCATCCTGATGCAATAATTACAGCTACTTATGAAACAGCATGCCATCCTATTTCTGAAAATCCCCAATGGGAATTCAGAGGAGTAAATATATGAAGTATTTAAAACCCTTGTACCATAATCTGGAATTTAAATATAATCACCTTGTAGGTACTGGAGGTATAGGCTCTGGGATATTCTTTAGATTAATCGGAAATAATACAATTGGTAGGAATGAAAGCAGACTGGGCGAACTTCTTCGGGGTAAAGACTATTGTAAGTTGCATATAGTTATTCATTATCTCGCTATTCTTTTGGGGACAAAAAAAAATAAGTTCGATATTTTTCCAATTGGAAAAGTAGGTGATGATGATGCTGGGGTTTTCCTTATCAAAGAAATTCAAAAACTTGGAATAAACATAAAAAATATTTTTAAAATACCCAACACATCTACATTATTTAGTGTTTGTTTTCAATACCCTGATAGTACAGGTGGAAATATTACTTCTGCAAATAGTGCCAGTAGTAAAGTCTCAGAAGAAGATATAATATCTTTTTTTAATGAATTTAAAAAAGACCCAAAAAGGGAAATAATCCTTTCTCTACCTGAAGTACCTCTAAGTACAAGAATAAAAATATTAGAAATTGGCAGATCCAGAGGGAGTTTTAATATTGGTTCAGTTTCCTCATTTGAAATAAAGGAACTTAACTATATAAATGGCTTTGCCCTTATCGATATGATTATTCTAAATATTGATGAAGCTTCTTCAATTGCAAAGCTAAATAATTACAAAATAGATAAAATAATTAGAAATTTAGAAATTGAAAGAGATGTTAGTAAAATTATAAAATCATGCATAAGTTATTTAATAAATAAAAATATTAACATCATGATTGTAATCACTAATTCCTCTAAAGGCAGCTATACTTATTTCAAAAGAGATTTAAGATTTATTCCAGTGGTGGATGTAAACGTTAAGACTACTGCTGGAGCTGGGGATGCTTTTTTAGCAGGCACTATCGCAGGGATATGTTGCGGGCTTTCTTTTAATAGTTCTGTAGAATTAGGTTCTTTTTTAGCTTCACTTTCTGTAATTAGCGAAGATACGATTAATCATGAAATAAATTTAAATTATTTAAAAAAATTTGTAGAAGACAATAACATAAGTTTTAGTACAGATCTTGGTGAAATTTTTAAATAAGTATTAATAAATTACTATTTTATTTATTATAGAAACATTTAAAAATGATGCTATGGAGAAAATATGGACTTAAAATTTCTGAGTAAAAATGAGCCAGACTTTGGCCTATTTGTGGATGTATTAAAAGGAATAAGAATTGCATCAACAGTTTTATCCGCAGAACTATTAGTAGATGAGGAAATTAAGAAAATAATTCTTTTGGATTATTTAGATAATGAATACTATCCACCGCCTGTATCCCAATGGGGAGATAATACTTTTAATTTAAATGCATATTCAGAAAAAAAGAAAGCCTATAAAAAATATTATGGAAGTACCATAAATTTTTATAGAAAAATGGGCTATAGCTTGTTAGCTGATATGACATTTATCAGTAATTTTGAATCCCTCAATTCTGTAGTAAATAAAATCGCTGATACTTCGCAATTAAACAAAGGCTTTAGACACTGGGCTGTTGAAGATAAGGGAATGATTAAAACGTGGGATGATTTTGAGACATTTCCATGGAAAATTGCTGAAGATTTAAATAATGAATATCTCGAATTGTTAGATAGCATAAAACAAATGCTTCCAGATGGCATGAAGATAGGAGTAATAGCTTCACTGTTTGAAGAACTGTTGGAGTGGATTTTTGGGTATCAAAACTTTTTCTATTTGTTAGTTGACAACGGTGGTTTGGTGAAAGCAGTTTGTGACAAGGTGGGTGAAATAATGCTCAACTTTTATGATTCTGTAATTAACCATGAATCGGTAGGATGTATTTTTCATGCAGATGATCTAGGTTATAAAACCGGAACAATGCTTTCTATTAAAGATTTAAACAGCCTTATTTTTCCATGGTTTAAAAAATATGCAGATATAGCTCATAAAAGCAATAAACCATTTTATCTTCATAGTTGTGGTAAAAGAGATGAGATAATGGATCTTTTGATCAATGATATAGGAATTGATGCAATCCATGCTTTTGAAGATGTCAGCTATCCTGTAATACAGTACAAAGAAACATGGGGAGAAAAGGTAGGAATTATAGGTGGAGCTGATGTTGACAAGATTACAAGGTATGATGAAAAGGATTTAAGAGATTATATAGATAAAATCCTCAATTCCTGTGCATTAAAAGGAAGATATGTTTTTGGTTCAGGCAATTCGATTCCAAATTACGTTCCTGTAAATAATTACCTGGTAATGATGGACGAATGTAATAAATGGTCGAAAAATAATTTAATATAGAAAGGCAGAAGATGAGGATTAAGGAATTACCAAAAGAGGAATATGAAAAAAGGGTTGAAAAGCTGCAGTCTTTAATGAAAAAAAATGATCTTGACCTGATTGTCTGTTATAGCAGTGAATGTGAATCTGGAGTTATTAGATATTTTACCGGATTTTGGCCATTTTTTGATTTCGCATCTTTGCTTATTCCAAGGGAAGGTGAACCAATATTGCTTACAGGAGGACCAGAATCTGCAGATTTTGCAAAAGTATCTTCAAAAATAAAAAATGTTGATATAAACCCTTTGCTTGTTGAAACTTCAGCGCCAACAGAATGGATAAGAAAAGCTGAATCAAATAACTTTTCTGAAATATTAAAAAAATATAAATTTGCAAAAAATATAAAAAAAATCGGTGTTTCCAATTACAATATTTTCCCCAATTTACTTTTCAAAGATCTTATTGCAGCAATGCCCGATGCAGAAGTTTATAATGTTGATGATCTTATATTGGAGTTGCAATCTATAAAAAGTGAAAAAGAGATACCTTTTATAGAAGAGGCGTATAAAATAGCCCAGCAATCTTTAATTAAAGCAATTCATAGTATTAAAGAAGGTGTAGCCGAATATGAAATTGAAGCTGTTGCCAGAAAGGAAATGCTCGAATTAGGAGCTGAAGGGACTCCCTACCCCACATGGGTGTGTTCTGGTGATAATACTATCTTAAGTCTTTGCAGGTCGACTGATAAGAAAATAAAAAAGAACGAGTTAATACAACTTACGATTGGCTCAAAATACATGGGATATTGCGGGAATATTTGCAGACCCGTGTCTTTAGGCAAACCAAAAGACAATGCATTAAGGCTTATGAAAATAGGTGTTGAAGCAAGTAATTATGCAATTAATAAAATTAAACCGGGGATACAGGCAAGTGACGTTTTTAAGGGTTATTACGAAATTCTTTTAAAGTACAATCTCGAAGAATTTGCACTTTATGGCCCTGCTCATGGTACAGGTTCTTCAGAAGTAGAAGGCTTATGGATGTCTGAAAATGCAAATTTCATTATAAAACCAAATATGCTTTTTAATGTTGATATATGGTTGTCTGATTCTATCAACGGCCTAAGATTTGAAGATGGGATATTAATAACAGAAAATGGAATAAAAATGCTAACTTCTTATAAAAGAGAAGTTATAATTTTAGAATAATCGTATATAACTAGTAAAAACTATATGGATTTCCACTGGTTTGTCTTGCCCTAAATAAGACTTGCAGTATCCCTTTCACATCTTTAGTCCTGACATATGAAAAAGGATTTCCGAACCAAACTCCAACCCATTATTAATGTTAATAGAAATAAATTTTCAATAAACAAGCCTTTTGGGAATTCCTGATTTGGTTTTATTTTTTATTACTACTTTCCATTATACCCGGTTTTTTTATTTATCAATGCTCTTTAAGTACATTTATTATTGTTTCAACATCTTTAGATTTTTCTTTAAGAATTAAGAGTTCTTCTTCGGTAATAGGCTTAAAATTATCAGCTATATCGCATGCAAGCCAGAGAAGTTCAGCATGGCTTGATGACAATGCCGTAGTAATTCCTTTCAGGGAAAGAGTAAAACGAAGCCCGAGGGAAGCCTCTTTAAAACTATCCTCGGGTACATAACTGCATTTAACCCACTTATTTACCTTGTCTTTTTCAGGTCCACTTTTAGCAAGAGCCTTTATAGCTAAAACCCCCATCCCTTTTTTGACGGCCATATCTAATACTGTTGGTCCGTAACCATTTTTAAACCATAAAGCCCAGTTAAAAGAAAACATAATGCTTGTAAAATCATAAGCCTTCATTAGTGCAATCGCGGCCTCTTCGGTGTGTGCTGTAAAACCTAGATATCTGACAAGCCCCTGTTCTCTGGCTTTAACAAAAAATTCAAGTGCGCCCCCTGGTCCCATTACAGTGTTTACTTCATCAAGAGTTATCATACTGTGGAACTGATAAAGGTCAAAGTAATCAGTCTTTAACTTTTTTAAGGAATCCTGAAATTCTTTTTGGGCACCTTTGGCGCTGCGCTCCTGTGTCTTGCATGAAAGAAATACATTTTTCCTGTATGGCTTAAGGGCAGGGCCCAACATTTGCTGGGCATTCCCGTAAAGGGGGGCCACATCAAAATAATTTATTCCCCTGTCTATTGCCTTTGCCACAAAACGTGAAGCATCTTTTGCAGATACATCTGTTACAACAATTCCCCCAAAACCTACTATTGATAATTTCTCACCTGTACTTCCAAAACTCCGCATTTCCATTTTACTGGCCCCTTCTACTTTTATTTTGAAAAGTTTATAATCTTATAACTACTTTCATTTTCAATACAGCAAACTGTTTACTTACTGATGAAAAACCTAATCATTAAATAATATTTTTTTAGTTTTCAGTTATACCTCAATGGCATTTCTTTAATAATTATATGCATAATAATGATGGAAATACAATATTTCGTCATTTTGTTTAAGATCTTTAGAGGTATAATATTTTTTAAATTCTCAAAAGTTATTTTAAACGAACTATTGTTATTGTCATAATTTAATTTAGATTTTTAAGTGGGTATCGATACCTTTCCACATAGACTTTAAATGTAATAATTCGTGAGGCAAATTGTCAATTGAACAATTTATTTATTTGACATTTTTCTAATAGAATGTTAAATTGGACTAACTTGTTTACTGGATAGACCACTTAATAGGTAGGACGATATTTCTATAAGTTCTTACAGAGGCTTTGGTTAGTAATTTATATTTAAATGTGGCTGAATGAAATATGAATTTTCTGGAAAAAATAAAACCGATAGAAAAATTTGTCCTCGTAGATCAGATAATTGAAAAAATAGAAAAGCTTATTACAAATGGTGACTTAAACCCCGGAGATTTTATCCCGGGCGAGCGCATTCTTTCGGAAAAACTTAAAGTTTCAAGGACTTCACTGAGACAGGCACTAAAAGCTTTAAATATCATGGGTGTCCTTGAAATGATCCCCGGTAAAAGGACCTACATTAAAGAGTCGTTCTCTGATATTCTGATAAACCCGTTCAAGTTTATAAAGGCTGTCCATTCAATCAAGATAAAAGAATTTTTTGAGGCAAGATGTGTGCTTGAAGAAGGTATTGTGTATATTACTGCAAAAAAAGCAAGCCAGCAGGACATCTCACAGATTAAAAGTTATGTTGATGATGCAGAAAAAAATATTGACAATAAAAATGAATTTGTTTATTCAGAATTCAAATTTCATCAGTGTGTTTTCGAGGTTGCAGATAATAAGGTGCTTACTGCAGTAATGAATTCATTAAACGAATTGCTGCTGGTGCTTGAAAAATATGAGAAAGATTATCTTGATATCTCCGACAGGACCCTTTCACTGCAACAGCATATCAGGATTTATAACGCAATAAAAGAAAAAGACCCTGAGAAAGCCAGGTCTGCAATGGCTATCCATCTGAGTACCATGGAATCAAGGCTTAAGAAAATGGAAATACAGGAGTAGCTTAAAACTTATCATAAAATAACAATAAAAATTATTGTTATAATTTGTAAAAAGCAGCTTATATATCTTATAGAATGCATTAATTGAATAGTTTATTATTATTTTTCGAACAAAATTAAAAAAGGTTGTGAAAGTAAATTCAAGTGCAAACGAGGCAGGTCAGTTTAAAATTCTCCCATAAACACAAATAGAAAAGATAGTATTCGTAGCCTATAAAATCCTTGAAAGAACGGTAATCGAAGTCAATAACCTGCAAATTGTAAGAAATGTTAAAGAAAGCCGCGTGTTGTAAAGAAAGAAATATATATTCAATCTTTTCTTGTAAATGAATGCCTTTCTTAATTGGTTGAAAAGTATTAATCCTAAATTACAAATTAAAAAATATAAAAACTTGACATTAAAGATTAAGAGTGATAGATTGTAACTGGTAAGACCAGTATTCCATTAAACCTTTATTATTAAAACACTAAGTCTTAGTAAAGAGTGTTATTTTTAATTTATAAAGTAAAAAAATAATCATTATTAATCTTTTAGAATTTATAAAAAACAGAGATTTATGTCTAAAAAAGGTGGTTGAAATGAATAATAAGGAAGGAGGTTTAGAAATTTATCAATCAGTATCAATAATGTATCAATAATTGATGTAAAGGAGAATGGGAAAGATGAAAAAGTATTTAATATGGTTGCTGGTAATGATGGTTTCAGTGTCCATAGCTTTGTTTGGGATTTCCTGTAAGGGAAATGCAGCTACCAGTGGAGCAGAAACGGCTGTGCAGACGACTGCTGCTGGAACTACAGCTGTTGAATCAGAACAGCCTGCTGAAGCTACATTAGAAACAGCTGGGGCACATGGGGCTGAAGTAAAATCAGCACCAGAAGTTACAGATATGTTGACAAAAGTCACACCTGGCCCGGATATGCAAAAAGCTATTGATGATGCTAAAAAATATGCAGGTCAAACCATAAAAGTTATGTGTTCAGGCGACTGTGCAATTGACAGCCTTGAACCAATAACAAGGTATTTTGAAAAGTTAACAGGAGTAAAAGTTGAATTAAATATTGTCAGCTGGGACGTATTAATGCCGCAGGGTCCTATCGCTATATCTACTGATGAGTATTCAGTCGATGTTATTGATACATGGGATCCATGGCTGGATGAATATGCTCCTCAGGGCCGTTATGTAGATCTCAGCCAATATTTATCAAATGAGTATAGTGCTATTCTTCCGCAGTTGAAAGCAGATATGACAATCGGAGGCAAACAGTATGCTTTTCCATTTATGGCATCATGGGAGATAATGTACTATAATAAGGATCTGGTCGCTAAAGTAGGACTTGATCCTAATAAGCCACCAACGACCATGGATGAGCTTAATAATTGGATAAAGACACTAAGTCTTGATACTAATAATGACGGTAAAATTGACAGATATGGCTTTCTGGTTGATTTGACTGTTGACTATGGCGCCCCCAACTTCCAAATGTTCTACAAAGCTTTCGATGGTAAGCCTTGTGCAGTTGATGGTGATAATCTTAAGATGACTCTTAATACACCTGAAATGAAAAGTGCTATGAACGAAATCAAGTGGTTGGTTGATAATGGTCTTTTAAGTAGTGATGCTTTGACTGGATCCCAGTGGGATATAACTTCTATGTACGCAAATGAACAGGTTCCCCTTTTCCTGGTATGGGATATGTATAGGTCATACATGGACAAGAAAATACTTGACAAAACCGGATTCTTTGCATTCCCTGGTCAGACAAAAGGTACTTATGCATCGACCAATGGACATGAAAATTTTGGTATTCCTATAACAGCTAAAAACAAAGAAGCTGCAATGGCTTATATCAAGTTCTGCGGTTCTAAAGAGGTACAAAAAATAAGGACATTATGGAACGGGACATCCCCTGATTATCCGGATCTTTGGAAAGATCCAGATGTATTAGCTAAATGTCCTCACCTAACGGAAATAGCAAAAGAAATACAGTTTGAAACTCCCAGAACATGGCCTGTTAATGGGTCTCTTGCTTTAGTTGGTGAAATGATGAAGGAACTCCAAAATGCTGTAGTTGGTACAAAAACAATAGACCAAGCTTGCGCTGATCTACAGAAGACAGCTGATAACGATTATAAGATTATACCAGGGTTAGCATCAAGGTATGCCGATTTTCTAAAATAGTAGCATTCAGGTTATACTGATTTTCTGATATTAATAAAGATAATTGAAAAGCTAAAGTTAATAAAAATAAAGATAAGTTGGAGCATCATATTTAGAATGTTCCAACTTATCTAAAAAATTTTTTAATATAAAAGAATTGAGTTGATTGATGATTAGCAATAAATCAAGAATAAGAGAATTTCTGAATTTGGAAGCACATGAGAGCCATCTGGCAGGTTTTCTTATTGCACCTGTAATTATAGCAGTTTTTGGAATCCTTATTATGCCACTTTTATTTTCTTTATTTGTAAGCTTTACTGATACACGATCCGTCCTTCCTAATAGTTATCATTTTGTTGGTTTAGCCGAATATATTAAAGCAATAAAAAATGAAGATTTTAGATTTTCTTTAGTGATAACTGTAATATTTGTAGTTGTAACTAATTTTTGTAAGCTTGTTTTTGGAACTCTCGTTGCTCTTGCATTAAAAGAAAGATTCAAAGGCCGCAGCATAGCAAGATCACTAATTATTATCCCATGGGCAACACCTTTAATAGTTACTGGTATTATATGGAAATGGATGTTTAATAATCATGTAGGTGTAATTAATTTTTTATTAACTAAACTTGGCATTGTAAATCATTATATAGATATACTTTCTAATAGATATTCTGCATTACCGGCTATTATTTTAACAGATATGTGGCAGGGTACGCCATTTTTTATAATTTTAATACTTGCAGGTCTCCAGACAATTCCAGATGACCTATATGAAGCCGCAGGCATTGATGGCGCCACTAGTATCCAAAAGTTTTTCAATGTAACTCTTCCGTTAGTCAGATTTCCAATGTTTGTAGCAATAATTCTTGGATCTATATTTTCTATTAATCAATTTGACCTGGCTTTTATTATGACCAGAGGTGGACCTATCAATTATACCCGACTTCTCACACTTTACGATTGGACTCAAGCCTTTAAGAATTTAAATATAGCCTATGCTTCTGCTGTATCATATCTTATTCTGCTGCTATCATTTGCAATAGCTGCTATTTATATAATATTTGTACAAAAGAGTGAGGCATAACAGATGAAAAGAGATCTGGGAAAAATATTTAAGAGAATACTTCTGTACTTATGGGTTGGTTGTTTTTTAACTTTTTTTATGTTTCCATTCTATTGGATCCTTAATACTAGCCTGCAGGGTAAAGACGCACTGTTCCAAAAGAATTTAAACTTTATTCCTCATCCGTTTACATTAGTAAATTATATCCCTCTTTTTACAAATAAGGAACTTAATATTATTAGGGCTCTTCTAAACAGTCTAAGAGTTGCATTTATAACCGCAATTATTTGCGTTATTTTAGGAAGTTTGGCAGCTTATGCATTTACAAGATTGAGATTTAAAGGTTCAAGAATATGGTTTATTCTATTGCTTGTTACTGAAATGCTGCCGCCAATTTCATTTTTAATTCCATTCTTTATATTTTATTCAAGATTTCATCTGCTTAATACATGGTATGGATTGGTCATTGGTTATGTTGCCTGGTTATTACCAATAGCCACCTGGATTTTGTATGGGTATTTTAAAACTATTCCGAAAGATCTTGAAGATTCCGGCAGAATAGATGGTTGTTCAAGAGTTGGTTCATTAATCAGACTGGTCCTTCCTGTTTCGACACCAGGTCTTATTTCTGCCGGTATTGTTGTTTTCATGTTTAGTATGGGTGAATTTATATTTGCTGTAACAACTATGTCACAGATGAAGGCGCATACCTTACCGATTGAAATCACTATATTTGTGGGTAAATTCGCACTTGATTACGGAGCAATGTCGGCAACTGCTGTATTAACATTAATAAGTCCAGTAATTTTAGTCCTTCTTTTGCAAAAGTATCTTATAGAGGGCCTTACAAAAGGTGCAGTCAAGGAATAATGNNCCATTAAACCGTTTATTATTAAAACACTTAGTCTTGGTAAGGAATATTATTTTTAATTTATAAGGTAAAAAAATAATCATTATTAATCTTTTATAATTTATAAAAAACCGGGATTTATGTCTAAAAAGGTGGTTGAAATGAGTAATAAAAAAGTCGCTATTAAAAAATGGACCGAAAACGAAACAATAGAATGGGGGGTTGCAACTGTAGAGTTTTTTATCAGGGACAAAGAGATCCTTTTTGGAAATCTTAAAGTTCCGCCAAAATCAAGTGCACCCTTAGATGAGGGTCATCCCAACGGTGAGTATGTTTTCGTTAAGGAAGGGCAGGCTACAATTATATTATCCAAAGACAATAAGGAAATCTCCCAGGTAAAGGTAAAAAAAGGTGATGCTATGCTTATCCCTGAAAAGCTTGACCACCAGACGATAAACTCAGGTAACGGTGAAGCGTCATTGATATTTTTCATACAACTATAGTTTTTAAATTTAATATTAAATAATAAAAACTAATTAACAAAAAGGAGAATAGTTATGAATCTGGCAGGTAAAGTTGCAATTGTGACAGGAGCGTCAAGCGGTTATGGGGTTGGCACAGCGGAAGCATTAAAAAAAGAAGGCTGCATTGTATGGATAACGAGCAACCAGCCAAAAGAGCTAAAAGAAGTGGCAGACAGGTTAAAAGTCAAATATTTTGAGCAGGATATAACAAATCCTAAGGACTGGGACAGTCTTGTAAAGAAAGTAATAGATGAAGACAAAAGAATAGATATCCTGGTAAATAATGCTGGTGGAGGAGTTGTAATAAAGCCTCTTATAGAGCAAACAGATGAACAGATAAGATTATCCATAGACCTTAATCTTACTGGTCACATATACGGTACTCAAAGGGCTGCAAAAGAAATGATAAAACAGAAAAGCGGCAACATAATAAGCATCAGCAGTGTATGTGCCCAGCATGCCTGGCCAGACTGGTCAGTTTATTCTGCTGCAAAAGCCGGTATAGAGCAATTTGGAAGGGGTATGCATAATGAGCTCAGGCAAAGCAATGTGCATGTTACTACACTAATGCCTTCCTGGGGTGCAACAAATTTTTATGGCGCTGCTGCATTAGCTGAGAACAGAGATGAAGAGACAATTAAAAAAATTATGAAACCCAGTGAAATGGGAGATTTGATCGTCTTTATATGTAAACTGCCCGAACATCTGGCTATGCCTTTTATAAGAGTACAACCGATGGTTCAGGAAATTAATCCTATGTAGGTTGATATCTAGGGATATAAAGATTATCAAGATGGAGAATCTCAGGGATACTAATATATTAAAATAGGTCTCAGTATCCCTGCAGCCTGATTTTAAAATCGTGGTAATTTTGATTTTACAGAGATTTTTTAATTGAAACCCTTACAAAGGTTGCAGTAAAAGAATAGTAAACAAAAGATTAATTTTAATATATTTTATTTTAATATGATAGCACAATGACTTTAAATCTGACACCCAGAAAAAGAGTAGAGCTGGTATTGCAGAAAAAACCAGTTGATAAAGTCCCCTTTACTTCTTTCAATACATTTTGGTTAGCCCCCAGTGTCGCAAATCCTGCAATGCCTCTGCAAAGATGGGTTCCCCAGTGCTCTACTGAGAGAGATTTGAGAAACAGAGGACTGTGTCTTCTTGATATTGTTAATTTTTTAGGTTATGGTACTGACAGGCCTAACGTCAAAGTAAAATCCAATGTATATGATAAAAACGGCAAAATTTTTATCAGGACAGATTATGAAACTCCAGTCGGAAATCTTTATGAGATAAAAGAGATGGGGTATCTGACAATTTGGTGGCATAAAAAGCTGTTTTCCACTCCTGAAGATTACAAGATACTTATGTATATCATAAAAGATACAAAAGTGTTTCCTGCTTATGAGGCTGCAGAAAAAGCAATGATTGATTATGGAGAAGACTGGCTGCTTCGCTGCGATCTCGGTTTTGAACCACTACAGGACCTAATTTCCGGTGAATATATGAGTACCGAAAATTTCTGCATTCAGTGGATGGATAACAGGGATGAGCTGTTAAAGATGTACGAGGCTCTTATTGATATAAGAAGGCAAATATACAAGATAGTTGCTGAATCTCCACTTTATTTTATTACCTATGGAGGTAATGTACACCCGAAGATCATAAGCCCGGAAAATTTCAAGAAATATTATGTTCCCCATTATGAAGAAGCTGCTGAAATATTGCATAAGAAAGGAAAAGTGCTTGGGGTTCATTTTGATGCAGATACTGCTGCATACAAGGATATTATAGCTGATCTTTCAATTGACATAATAGAGGCTTTCACTCCATATCCTGATACCGATATGACAATGAAAGAAGCCAGACAGGCATGGCCAGATAAGATTATATGGATAAATTTTCCATCCAGCCAGCATCTGCAGCCAAAGGAAAAAATAGAAGAAATAACCGAGCAGATAATTGATGATGGAGGGCCTGAAGCATTATTAATTGGCATAACTGATGATGTTCCGGAGTTCAGGTGGAAGGAGAGTTTCACTGCGATAATGGATGCAATAGACAGAAAGTTTAATATCAAGTATTAAATTATTTTGTATAATAATTTCTTTACTTGTCAATTTTTGCTTTAGTAGATTTTTTAAATAAATATTTAAAAGGAGATTGATTGTGGAGCTGACAAATGAAAAAATGATTGAGATGCTGCAGACCATGCTGATCATAAGGGAGTTCGAGACACCACTTGAGAGACTTTTTTATGAGGGGAAAATTCCTGGTGCTATACATCAGTCTTTAGGCCAGGAAGGAGCTGCAACAGGTACTGTTTTTGCCCTGGATAAGGCAGACTATATTTTTACTTTTCATAGAAGCCATGGGAACATGATTGCAAAAGGTCTTGACCCAAGGTATATGATGGCTGAGTTGTTTGGAAAAGCAACTGGTTATTGCAAAGGTAAAGGAGGCTCGATGCACCTTACATACCCCAAATTAGGTGCAATGGGTTCAAACGGTATTGTCGGGATAGTTACAGTGCTAGCCAACGGACCTGCACTGTATTCTAAGTTGAAAGGAAAAAATAATGTTTCAGTTGCTTACTTTGGTGATGGCGCTTCAAACCAAGGATCAGTTCATGAGGGTATGAACCTTGCATCCATTTGGAAGCTTCCTACAATATTTGTACTTGAAAATAACCACTATGCAGAAGCAACACCTGCAGAATATTCCTGCAGTGTAAAAGATTTCAAAAAAAGAGCTGTTGCTCATGACATGCCTGCATTTGAAGCTAAAGGTTCAGATGTGCTAGAGGTATTTGATAATATGTCAAAGGCTGTGAAACGGGCAAGAAATGGTGAAGGACCTTCACTTTTAGTACTTGATCTTTACAGGTATAAAGGCCACCAGGTTGGAGAGCCAGAAGGATACAGAACAAAAGAGGAAATTGAAGATCATATGGTTAATAAAGACTGTATCAAGAATTTTAAAGCCCTGCTTATAAATAAGGGTCTTATCACTGAAGAATCATTCAAAACTATGGAGGATAAAGCAAAAAGTATCATTTCTGAAGCAATAAAATTCGCAGAAGATAGTCCCTGGCCGGATGTCAGCGAGACTTATACTGATGTATATGCCTAATTTGGTCATTAGGTTTAAAGCAGAAATCTATAAAAAGAATTAAAAGGTGTAAGGTTAAAAAATATAATTAAAAATCAAATTTTACAGGAAAGGATATTTATGGAAAGGTTATTGACATATAAAGACGCAATCTCAGAGGCGCTAAGGACTGCCATGAGACAGGATGAAAATGTCATTATACTTGGGGAAGATCTTGTCGGAGGAACCGGAAAAGAGGATAAAAACCTTCTTGATGCATGGGGTGGAGCTTTTACAGTTACAAAGGGGTTTATTAATGAGTTTGGACCTAATAGAATCCTGGATACCCCTATTACCGAAAATGCATTTATCGGTGCAGCAATTGGTGCCTCCATGGTTGGTTTAAGGCCAGTTGCAGAACTAATGTATATAGATTTTATTGGAGTATGTTTTGACTTGTTTTTAAACCAGGCAGGAAAACAGAGATATATGTTTGGCGGTCAGTCAAAAAACCCGATAACAATAAGAGCGACCTATGGCTGCGGTTGGCGTGAAGGTGCGCAACATTCCCATACTAACTACTCAATTATCTGCCATCTTCCAGGATGGTATGTTGTTGCACCATCAAATCCTTATGATATGAAGGGAGCCCTTCTTGCATCTATTAGAAGTGATAACCCGGTTCTTGTTATGGAACACAGGGTTATTTATGATAAAAAAGGGCATGTCCCGGAAAATGATTATGAATTGCCTATAGGTAAAGGTGAAGTAAAGAAAGAAGGCAGTGATCTTACCATTTTTGCAATAGGGGCTCTTGTAGGAAAAGCTTTAAAAATCGCAGAAAAATTTAATGAAAATGGTATAAGTATTGAAGTTATCGACCCGATATGGCTCGCTCCGCTTGATAAAGACATAATCATTGATTCTGTAAAAAAGACTGGTAAATTATTGATTCTTGATGAAGATAATCCCAGATGCAGTGTTGCGAGTGATGTTGCTGCATTAATAGCATGTGAAGGAATTGATTATATTGAAAAACCTGTGAAAATGCTTACATCTCCTAATACTCCAGTACCATTCAGCCCTGTACTGGAGGATGAATATATAATTTCTGAAGAGGATATAGAAAAAACAGTAAATGAGCTCTTAAGTTAAGGATAAAGACAATCTCGGGTTATAAGAAATAAACTTAAATTCTAAAGTATTGGGATTAAGAAGAAGACAGGAAATTTTATTAGATAAAAAAATGCTGATGATAAGTGATTCTATGGTTGTTGTATCGGGTGGAAATAAAAGTTGAAAATGAGATATTGGGTTTGGTCCTATATAAATGGAAGATAGAATAGGTATTATTAGTATCTAGGGAGAATTGAATGTATGAAGTAAAAATGCCGAAACTGGGAATGGCACAATCATGGTGTGTGGTAGAAAAATGGTATAAAAAACCTGGAGACGAAGTTAAAAAAGGTGATTTGGTAGTAGAAGTCTCTACGGATAAAATATCCTACGAAGTTGAATCAATTGAAGACGGTATCCTTTTAAAAATCCTCAAAAATGAGGGCGAAGAAGCGCCTGTTGGTGAAATCATAGCCCTTATTGGTTCAATTAGCGAGCTTGACGAAATTAAAGATATTGACGCTACCAACCCTATCAAAGCTTGTGAAAAAAATTCCAACCAAGCAAATGTTGCAAAAGCTAATATTACTTTTGAAAATAAATATTCTAATGATTACAGTAATATTAAAATATCGGCGCTTGCAAAAAATATTGTAGAAGCAAATAGCATAGATATATTAAAAGTAAGAGGAACTGGCCCTGGCGGCAGGATTTTAAAAGAGGATGTGGAAGCTTACATAAAGGTGGCAGCAGAAGAAAATAAATCAAATGCTGCAATAAAAGATGCAATCTCTGATAATACTAAAAAAGAGGTTATAGGGGAAATACGGGCTTTGGATATAAAAATACACTCCTCTGAAAACCTTTCAAGCATTAGAAAAATCATTGCAGATAAAATGACATTCTCCAAACAGAATATCCCGCATATCAGCCAGACTGCAAAAGCAGATGTAAGTAAACTGGTAGCTGAGAGAGAAGTACTCCGTGAAAAAAATGAAAATCTTTCTTTTACGGATTTTTTTATTAAAGCTGCAGCGATGGCTCTAAAGGATAATTTAAGGATAAATTCATCATTTATCAATGGCAGACATATTACTTACGAAGATATAAACATAGGCCTGGTAACAATCATTCCTGGAGGGCTTGTAATTCCAGTAATAAAAAATTGTGATAAAAAAACATTAGCAAATATATCTGCAACACGAAGGGAGCTAAGTAAAAAAATAATTGAAAACAAGCTCGGACTTGAAGATATTTCTGGTGGGACTTTTACAATAAGCAATCTTGGAACATTTAACATAAAATCATTTAGTGCAATAATTTATCCTCCGCAGGGCGCTATTCTTTCAATAGGTGCAATATATGAAAACCCTGAAGCAATAAATGGCCGAGTTGAGATAAGAAAAGTGGTAGAACTGACTTCAGCGCAGGACCACAGAATAATCGATGGTGCTGAAGGTGCAAAGTTTTTAACGGATATGGTCAGGTTTTTAGAAAATCCGGAAACATTATTATACGGATAATATCATTTAGCATTCCAGGATGTATATAACCGTTGCAAGGACAAAAGTTGGATATGAGGGCGGCTGCTTCTGTTATTGCTGTGGGAATGGTTGCCGAAGCTTGTAATTCTAAGGGGTATATATCCGTAAGAGCAGAAGAGTTTGGATTTTTTAATTTATTACTGCTATAAAGATTTGCAATAATAAAAACCAAGTTAGTCTTTAATGGCATAAAAATTATTTTCATCTCCCATGGGTATAAAACGCCTCTTTATATTAAAAAATTTTGTATGGTTGTATAAAAATTTGAATGAAATTTTGCCTATTTAATAAAACAGGAGGAAAATTATGAGGTATGTAATACTTGGAAATACAGGAATAAAAGTTTCTGTAATTGCACTTGGGCTTTGGGCTGCAGGCGGCACTTTTTGGGGAGGTACNNGAAGAGATTCTGGGAAGGGCAATCAAAGGAAAAAGGGACTCGGTAGTCATAGCTACAAAATGTGGACTTGTTTGGGACGTTGAAGAAGGCTTTTTACATTATAGTTTTCCTGGTATAGGCAATGAAAAAAGTGTCAATGTGTACAGGAGTTTAAAAAAGGATTCTATAAAAAAAGAGTTGCAGCAAAGCTTAAAACTGCTCGGTACTGACTATATAGATCTTTACCAGACTCACTTGCAGGACCCCAATACTCCTATAGCAGAGACAATAGAAACACTGCTGGAATTGAAATCCAATGGCTATATAAGGGCAATAGGTGTATCTAATGTTACTTTGGATAATTTAAAAGAGTATTCGGCATATGGGACAATTGACTCTGACCAGGAAAAGTACAGCATAATAGACAGGGATATAGAATCAAGCCT